>JACIYB010000037.1 GCA_014360155.1 Syntrophomonadaceae bacterium | reverse complement strand
GTGAGTATAACAAACGATATTAAATTTAATTTCAAGAAAATATCAAAATTGCTTGACAAATTTTTGAATTATTATAAACGAAGTCAACCGTACATATTTTTAACTCAGCTTAATTCTAATACTACGAATCCCGCGCTTTTTTCTGGATCTTGGCCCAGGTATCACGCAGAGAAACTATCCGGTTAAAAACCAGCTTCGTTTCAGTTGAGTCCTTATCAACACAGAAATAACCTTGCCTTAAGAACTGGTAACGCTCTTCCGGCAATGCTCCCTCCATCCCCGGTTCAACCATGCAACCGGTTAGTTTCTCGAGAGATTTAGGATTTAAATACTTTTTGAAATCAGATCCTTCTTCTTCATCTTCCGGGTTTTCTTTGATAAACAGGTGATCATATAACCTCACTTCCGCTTTAAGCGCATGGCTGGCTGAAACCCAGTGCAAGGTGCCTTTTACCTTGCGCCCACTTGTCGGCCCACCACTACGTGAATTCGGATCATAAGTGCAGTGAAGTTCTATTATTTCTCCGCTTTCTTCGTCTTTTATAACCTGTTCGCATTTTATGATATATGCCCCTTTAAGCCGTACTTCCCTTCCGGGGGCCAAGCGAAAGAATTTTTTGGGGGGATTTTCCATGAAATCTTCTTGTTCTATATATAATTCGCGGGAAAAAGGGATCCGCCTGGAGCCCATATTGGGATCTTCCGGATTATTGTCAATACTAAGCCATTCCACCTCGTCTTCCGGATAGTTATCTATTATTATCTTGAGAGGACGCAGTACTGCCATGACGCGCGGAGCACGCCTGTTTAAATCCTCCCGGACACAGTGTTCCAGCAGCTCTATAGCAACTATGCTGTTCCTCTTGGCTACGCCAATACGGTCGCAAAAATTCCTTATCGCCTCCGGAGTATACCCACGCCGGCGCAACCCCGATATAGTTGGCATCCGCGGATCATCCCATCCGCTTACGCAACCCTCTTCCACCAATTGCCTCAATTTTCTTTTGCTCAACACCGTATAGCTGAGGTTAAGCCGAGCAAACTCGATCTGCTGCGGGCGGCAATCAGGATTCACCGCATCAATCAACCAGTCGTATAACGGACGGTGATCAGCAAATTCCAGCGTGCAGATGGAGTGAGTGATCCCCTCAATAGCATCAGACAGCGGATGGGCAAAATCATACATAGGATATATACACCACTTATCACCTGTCCGGTGATGGGGCACCCGTAAAATGCGATAGAGAACCGGATCCCGCATATTCAGGTTGGGAGATGCCATATCAATCTTGGCTCTTAACACACAGGAACCTTCCTCGAACTCACCCGCCCGCATCTGCTCCAACAGCCTGAGGTTTTCCTCGACAGAACGGTTGCGATACGGGCTCTCTTTCCCGGGCTCGGTTAATGTCCCCCGGTATTCCCTGATTTCCTCCGGGCTCAAATCACAAACATAAGCTTTGCCTTCTTTGACTAATTTAACAGCATACTCATACAGTTGCTCAAAGTAATCAGACGCGTAATAAAGCCGTTCTTCCCAGTCGAATCCCAACCACCTTACATCTCTCTTGATGGACTCCACATATTCAACATCCTCTTTACTAGGATTAGTATCGTCAAAACGCAGGTTGCATAGCCCCCCGTTAGCAGCAGCAAGCCCGAAGTTGAGGCAAATAGACTTCGCATGCCCTATATGCAGATAGCCGTTAGGTTCAGGGGGGAAGCGGGTATGGACTCGCCCGTCGTTCTTCCCGTTTTTTAAATCCTCAGCAATAATATCCTGAATAAAATTACCTGAAGAAAAGCAATTATTTATTGTCATATTTTCATTTCCCGCCTTTTGTTCTCTTTTTTTACTATTCTGCTCAGCGTTCGTTTTTTTCATTTCCCGAAGTCCTTCCTCCACTCATATTTTCCCCTGAGAGCCGGCTTTTATCGCCCTTTTACTGTCCTGCATTAACTTTTACGAATTTTCGCTTCCCTACCTGTATAACCATACTTCCTACTATCATTAATTTTTCTTCACCATATTTTTCCCCATTTATCTTAACTGCTCCCTGTTTTATCATACGGCGCCCTTCACTCGTTGAAGGCACCATGTCATTATCGTGCAGGAACTTGGGCAACCACACTTCGCCTTCTTCGGTAACTATTTCAGGAATATCATCAGGGATATCCCGCTGCGAATAAACGAGTTTAAACCTTTTCTCCGCCTTCGCAGCCTCTTCTTCACTGTGATAAATGGATATTATCTCTCTAGCCAGCTTCATCTTAATGTCCCTGGGATTTACACTGCCTTCTTTCATGGCATTTTCAATATCATTTATCTCTTTCAGCGGTACCCTTGTGAGTAATTCAAAATACCTGATTATCAACTCATCCGGAATAGACATCGTTTTGCCAAACATTTCATAAGGGTCTTCATTTACTCCTATGTAGTTGCCTAGGCTCTTACTCATCTTCTGAACCCCATCAATACCTTCAAGTATAGGCATCATAAGCGCCACCTGAGGTTCATAACCGTATTCTTTCTGCAAACTCCTCCCCACCAGCAGGTTAAATTTCTGGTCAGTCCCGCCTAATTCTACATCAGACTGCAATACAACAGAATCATACCCCTGCATCAGCGGATACAAGAACTCATGTATCCCGATAGGCAACCCATCTTTGTAACGTTTGCTAAAATCATCCCTCTCCAACATACGCGCTACGGTATATCTGGATGCCAAATTAAGCACATCAGCAAGATTTATCTTTTTCAGCCACTCACTATTAAAATGAACAATGGTCTTTTTTTCGTCCAAAATCTTAAAAATCTGTTCCTGGTAAGTAGCAGCGTTGACCTTTATCTCTTCGTCGCTTAACTGCCTACGGGTTTCAGATCTCCCGCTCGGATCGCCTATGCGAGCAGTAAAATCTCCTATAATAAGATGGACTTCATGCCCCAAATCCTGAAACTGCCGTAATTTATTCAAAACCACCGTGTGACCCAGATGAATATCGGGTGCTGTCGGATCAAGCCCCAACTTTATTCTCAGGGGCTTTCTTTCTTTAATTGACATATAAAGTTTCCGTCTCATTTCTTCTTCAGGAACTATTTCGGCTGCACCACGGCTGATAAGCAGCATCTGCTCAGCAACCCGCTTTTCAATACTACTGTTTTCCACAAAATAACCCCCTTACCATATGAAATAATATCATATCGCTCTCAGTATGTGCAATAATTAGAGCACCAAGTCGCATATGTAAAAGAAACCTATATTTGTCAGGCAACATTAGCAGGAAATATAGTATAATTATCTAATCTTTAACAATAACTGATTCAGGAGGCTGGACTTCAAATGTCTAGAAAAAAATACATCACGATTGCAAATGTTTTAAAGATCGCTGCCGTAGCCATTATAATAGGCATGGGAACAATCGCGGGGATTTTTGCCGTAGCCGCCAGTAATTTGCCGACCTGGAATCCACAGCAACTTTCCGGTGCGAAAACTACCTTTTTATATGATGAAAACGATCAAGTAATGGCAAAACTGCATGCTGAAGAAAACCGTACCGAAATCAGCCTTGACAAAGTCCCGCAAGACCTAATAAACGCTGTAATTGCAACAGAAGACAAAGAATTTTACAAACATCACGGTGTTAACCTCAAAGCAATAATACGAGCAGTAGTTTATAACATTCAATCTGGAGACTTAACCGCACAGGGAGCCAGCACTATTACGCAGCAGCTAGCCAGAAATGCTTTTCTTTCCCTGGACAAACGCTGGGAAAGAAAAATAAAGGAAATAATCTTAGCCTTCAAACTGGAAGCGAATTACTCTAAAGATGAAATATTGACCATGTACCTGAACATGATTCCTTTTGGATCCGGCGCCTACGGAGTTCAAGCAGCAGCAAATACATATTTTGGCAAAGACGCTGGCGATTTGAATCTGGCAGAATGCGCCCTGATAGCCGGGTTACCTCAAAGCCCCAATTATTACAACCCTTTTCAGCATTATGACCGAGCTAAAGTCCGGCAGCGCATTGTCCTCAATAATATGGTTGAATGCGGCTTTATAGATCAGGAAACAGCCGACAACGCCTATGAAACACCTTTGGTTTTCAAAAAAACCCACGACATAGAAGCTAAATACGGCTATTTTATAGATGCCGTGATAGAAGAAGCGCTGGCTATATTAAAAGAAAAGGGATATAAGGAACCAGATAACGCCATATATCGTGATGGTCTGAGAATATATACCACAATGGACGCGAAATTGCAGCAGCATGCGGAAACAGTTTACGCAAGCAGTGATAATTTCCCCAATCAAAGCAAAAACGGGGAACAGATCCAGTCGGCAATGGTAGTAATAAGCCACAGCAATGGAGAGGTAAAAGCTGTAATGGGAGGCAGAAAATACGAATATAAACGAGGGTTTAACCGCGCAACCGACGCCTACCGGCAGCCTGGATCAGCAATAAAGCCTCTCACTGTATATGGCCCCGCTCTTGAAAATGGATTTATGCCTTTCTATGTCCTGGATGATTCCCCTATTTCATACAAAATTGGCAACCAAATATGGAATCCCCAAAATTATGACCACAAATATCGCGGTTTGATCACTATGAGAACCGCAGTGCAGTGGTCAATCAATACATATGCAGTACAGATGCTTAACATAATAGGAATAAGGAGCGGTTACGATTTTGGTAAAGCATTGGGCCTGGAACTGATTGACACTCCGGGAACCAATGATCTGGGACTTGCCCCGCTTTCCCTGGGCGGGCTAACCAGAGGAGCAACTCCCCTGCAAATGGCTGCAGCTTATGGTGCATTCGGCAACGGCGGAATATATATAAGACCACACTTTATTAGGAAAATTGTAGATGCTGACGGCGTGGAAATATACGAGCACAGTCCGGAATATCATCGGGTAATGACAGAAGAAACAGCTTGGTTAATGAACAGCCTGCTGCAAACCGTCTGTACCAGCGGGACTGGAACTAATGCAAAGGTACCAGGTGTTATCACAGCCGGTAAAACCGGCACCTCTGAAGAATACAAGGACTCATGGTTCTGTGGATTCACGCCTGGTTATTCCGCTGCAGTATGGATGGGATACGATCAGGAACATACAATGTACAACGTATACGGGGGGGGTTATCCTGCTAAAATATTCCGCTCCATGATGCAAAAAGCCCATGAAGACAATAATCTTTCTCCCAAGGCAATGCCCCCTGATATAATTAAAATTGCTGTTTGTTCGAAATCCGGGAAACTGCCGTCGGAAATCTGCCCAGCAGAACAGGTCATATCTGAATACTGTCTCAAACAGTGTGTGCCTTCTGAAACCTGCGATGTACATCAACTAGTCACAATATGCAAAGAGTCAGGGAAAATAGCTACTCAATACTGCCCGGAAACAGAAACGCTAGCCAAGGTCAAAACAAGTGCAAATAGCCATGATCCAGAAAAGATACCGGCTGAAACGTGTGATATCCATACAGAATTTAATATACCAGAAACACTGCGCAATATTATAAAAGAGCACACACCTTTTTCCCCCGGCTCCTCAGAGTCTGATAACATGAAAAACCAAGCAGAGGACCAACCAAAACAAGAGGAAAAAGTCGTTAACAAAAACAAGAGAGAATGACCTGCAGGAACCCCCGAAAAGAGGAGGAGGCCAACACTGCTGTTTACGCCTACACAAGCCTTATTACTGTAACTCCAAAACCGCCTTCTTCTCTTATAGCATCTTTAAAATCTTTGACATGCGGGTGGTTTTTAAGGTAGCCATGTATCGCCGCTCTTAACGTTCCTGTTCCTTTGCCATGAATTATACGAACCGAGTCTAATCCCACCAAGTTGGCGTCGTCCAGATATTTATCAATTTCTATAAGGGCATCTTCGACCGTTTTCCCTCTAACATCTATTTCTTTTGAAATATGGCGGGCCTTTTCTAAATGATAGCTTTGATTATACTGCTTAAGCCCCTTTTCTCCTGGAAAATCACTCTTTTTTATCAGTTCTTTTTTAACACTGAGCTTCAGAGCACCTACTTGGATAACCATCTCTCCTTGACTGTTAGGTCCTTCCAACACATAACCGTTCTGATTGATGTCTTCTATCAAAACATAATCTCCGGCTTTAATTTCTTGTTCTACTTTGGTTTTATTTCTCTCGGCAAAACCTGTTTTCTGTTTTGAGTTTACTTCCTTTAATTTCCGCCTCGCTGTTTCTATTTCGTGCCATTTGGGAGGCTGTTCCTTTTTTTTCAACAACTCTTTCAATTCCTTGATGGCTTCATCAGCTTCCCTTTTAACACCCGCCAGGTATTGTTTTGCTTCTTCCCTGGCTCGGCTGAGAATTTCTTCTTTTGCAAGATAAAGCTTTTGTTTTTCCTTCTCAATAAACTCCCTTTCTTTTAACAGCTGTTCCTTGAGAATTTCTATCTCCCGGCTTGAAACATCTAGATTACGCCGGCTTTCTTGCAGTTGCCGGATCATATTCCCTATTTCCATCTCCCTCTCCGGCAGCATTTCTTTCGCCTTCTGCACTAGAGACCGCTTCAATCCTAATCGAGAAGCGATTTCAAACGCATTGCTTTGCCCCGGCATTCCTATAGTCAATTTATAAGTGGGCTTTAGGGTTATTGGATCAAATTCAACACAAGCATTTTCTACCCGATCATTCTGATAAGCAAAAGTCTTCAATTCGCTTTGATGCGTAGTAATTACAACTTTAGCCTTCTTATCACGCAATTCTTCAAGTATTACCCTGGCAAGGACCGCTCCTTCAACCGGGTCTGTCCCTGCTCCCAATTCGTCCAGAAGAACCAGGGATCGTTCGTCCACCTGCTCCAGAATAGTTATTATATTGCTCATATGAGATGAAAAGGTACTCAATGACTGCTCAATACTCTGTTCATCACCGATATCAATAAAGACAGATTTAAATATGGATATACGGCTGTTCTCCCTTGCAGGTATAAAAAGGCCGCTCATCGCCATCAAGCATAACAGCCCTATAGTCTTCAAAGCAACCGTTTTCCCCCCGGTATTAGGCCCGGTAATTACCAAAATATCAAAGTCTTCCCCTAGTTTTATATCAAGAGGCACCGCCTTTTCACCTAGTAATGGGTGTTTACCGCGGCTTATATCTATTACCCCTGAAGTGTTTATACAGGGCCGGTAGGAGTTCGTTTTATAAGCCATTTGGGCCCGGGCAAAAATACAGTCCAACTCCCCAAGTATGTCCAGATTATAAATTAGTTCCAAGGCAAAAGACGCAACCGCCTGACTCAAGTCCCGCAGTATCCTCTCTATTTCTCTCCTTTCTTCTATCTGCAATCCCCTTATCCTGTTGTTTTGTTCCACAACTGCCAACGGCTCAACAAACACAGTTGCTCCACTCGCCGATTCATCATGTACAACACCTTTTACTTCGTTTCTATATTCTTGTTTAACCGGAACAACATAGCGCCCGTCTCTCTCAGTAACCAGGAGGTCCTGCAGCATTTTCTGATTATTGCCGGAACGAATAAATTCCTGTAAATATTCCCGAATCCGCAGGCGAATAGAATTTATTTGATTTCTTATATTTTTCAATGCAGGAGAAGCATCGTCCCTCAATGCCCCTTCATGGCTAACAGCCTTATGCAGTTTTTTTTCTAGGTCACTGTTGATTTCTATGCCTGCAGCAAGCCGGCTCAGCCGAGAGCAGTTGTAGCTCTTCATGCACTTTACTGCCTTGCGCGAGGCACTTAAAAGACAGTATATATCCCATAACTCAGCAGCATTGAGTAAACCGCCCGCTTTGACCCTCTTAAGCTGGTCGTCCAACACCTTTAAACCGCTTAGAAATTCAGGTCTACCATAACGCAAAATCTCCATAGCTTCTTCCGTTTCGTCAAGAAGCCTGATAACCAGTTCATAGTTGCTAGACGGTTTCATTGCCAGTATTTTTTTCCTGCCGCCTTCAAAAAAAGTATAATCCAGCAGCTGTTTCTGAATTTTATCAAACTCCAATTTCTTTAGGGTTTTGGGGTTCAAAATTTTTTCACCCTGCCTTATATCATTCAAAATTTCACATTTAACACTACAAAACTCCCCGGTAATAATGGCATTTAGTAAAAGGGGAAGAACTTACGCATGCGAGTTGTTGTTTATACCAGCCTAGATCAACTTTTTTCCCCTTCGCAAGTTCGTCTAACGCTTTCCGGTACATCGTAACAGTTGATTCTATTTGCTGACAACTAGAACGCCTGCTTTCTATTCTTATGCTCCCAGGCCCAAGCGACAAAATCTGGTCTAGGTCATCTATTAGGCATAGAGTGCGGGAATTGAATATATAAAAACGGCAATAGGCGTCTGTCGCCAGCGGAAACTTATAACCTTTCTCGTCCTGTATATAGTAGTCATCTTGCTTGCAATATCCAGGACACTTTTCTCCAGCTCTGCCGAGGACATCCGATAACATGCAGTATTCTGACACCATCAGGATTATCTCCCCATGAACTATAATCTCAGCCTTTTTAATATCCTCAAATTCATGCAGCTGTGAAAAATTAAGCTCAGGTGAAAGGCAACTGCCCTGTACTCCGAGTTCCAACAAGCAACGAAAAGAATAGCTGTTAAATATATTAAGGCTGTAGTCAGCTACGGTATTAATCTTTTTATCAATACACCATTTTAAAGCCCCCAAATTGCCAGCCATTACAGTCATACACCCGGTATCCAGCAAATTTTCCCAATCCTTGACATTCCCAGGCTTTTGTATGCGAGGCAAAGCCGGCACTATCTCACTCCGGCGTTCAACAGCCCAGGTAATCAGTTCCCGCAGTTCATTCAACCCAATTTTTTGCTGCCTGCCAATTCCCTCAAGAGCAATATAAACCCGGTCAGCGCCGGCTTCTACTGCACTGCAGGCCTCTTTTATTCCGCTGACCGCTATGCTCAGGGCAGGAATTTGGGCTTCAGATTTTTCGCTGCCCGCTGACGATAAATATTTTTCTTTCAAGGATCGATATGTTTCCCTGTCTGCTGGAGCACGGCGGTAACTTTCGGTTTTTAGTTGTATAAGTTCTTCTACCGCCCTTCTTCTGGTATCATTGATTTCGCTGAAAGGAATCATCAGGTCCCCATCAGAATATACGGTACATTTCCGCAACCTAAAAGGCGAATTTCCCAATCTCCCTATTTTTTCTGTTAAAACAGACCGGTCAAGTGGATGTCTGTCTGCAACCTGAGCATTACTCCTGCTGAATGCGTCCGTCCGGTTTCCTTGCTCATCACTTAAAACCAGCCGAAGAGGCTCTCCCCAGTGCAAATAAACCTCAGCATCAACTGTAATCTTGCTTTCTTCCTGATAGCTTCTGGCGGCTTCTGATAGGAGAGCATCGTCGTGAGTCTTAAAAACCCGATCCCCGGGGAAAACTTTGCTATTAACCCTCATATTAACGATATCCCCGCTCTGAGCAGAAACAGCCGGTTTACCGCTGACCTGCATCTCCTTTACTATAAAGGCCGGGGTCTTTCCTTTATTCACCCATATTTCAAGTCCATCCCCAATATTTACTGTATCGCTCAATCTTATAGAGGTATTAAAATCTTTGTCCTGATCTGCTACTCTGCCGACATATATTCCCCTGTTATTAGGCCTCTTAGTGCTGAGGAACCCAGTCCTGTTACCTGTGAAATGTCCGCTGGTAAAGTTGCGATTAAATACTTTCAATAAGTCTTTTTTCAACTCCTCCGGGACTTTGTAATCAGGATCGGACTGGATCATATCCAAAACTTCCCGGTAAACACGGGTAACAACAGCAACGTATTCCGGTCTCTTTACCCTGCCTTCAATTTTAAGTGAAGCTATGCCTATTTTCTTCATCTCCAAAAGATAATCTACTAAACAAAGGTCTGCAGGGCTTAACAAATATCTGCCTTTTCCTGGGGTTTTCAAACGCGGCTTCCTTTTACTTGCATGAAGATCATAGGCCAAGCGGCAAGGCTGGGCGCACCTTCCCCTGTTGCCGCTCCTGCCTCCCACTATACTGCTGAAGAGGCACTGCCCTGAATAGGAAAAACACAGGGCACCATGCACAAACACCTCAATTTCAACGTCCTCTGCTTCATGACGAATAATACGCAGTTCATCGAGAGACATTTCCCGTGAAAGTATAACCCTGGTAGCTCCCAGCTCTTTAAGAAATTGGACCCCCTCTGCATTATGAACAGTCATCTGAGTGCTAGCATGCACCCTTATCATCGGAATAATCCGGCGAACAGCATCTAATAAACCCAGATCCTGGACTATAATCCCATCAGTATTGCATTCATACAGTTCCCATATATAATCCAAAACAGCACTGAACTCGCTGTTATCGACAAGGGTATTTACGGCTACATAAACTTTTTTTCCCCGTAAATGGGCATACTCAACAGCCCTGTCGATTTGCTTAATATCGAAGTTTTCCGCATACTGGCGGGCACTAAAGTTTTTCCCTCCTATATAAACTGCATCTGCCCCATTTTTTATGGCGGCAAGAAACGCAGTCCAACTGCCTGCGGGTGCCAATAACTCCATAAGCTTTTAAATTGCCTCCTAACCAAAAACATGTTAAGGAGTTAACCCTCAAGGAAGAGGCATTAACCCTGTAGCAGTTTTTCAGCTCAAATAAGAAACCGGTTCACATATATTCCCCAGCTTTACGTATAAAACCGTTTTCGACCCCTAATACATCCAGGATAAAAGGGGTTATATCTGTCAACGAGGAAATCGTTCCCCAGCTGCTGCCTTTGGCATTATTATGTACTATCAAGGTCGGTGTCGGATTTCTGGTATGGATCTTTACCGACAAATCTTCAATGTTTCCGTGGTCGCTAGTTATCAGAAGCAACATTTCCTCCAAATTCGATGCCGCAACACAAGCCCCTATGAACCTGTCTAAATCTTCTAAAATTTTAACGGCTCCGCTCATATTCTGCTCGTGTCCCACACGGTCAGTCAAAAAATATTCATAAAGGGTAAAGTCATGATCACTGGCGATCCTGGCCAGTGTTTTCCCCGCTTCTTCGGGCGTAATGACTTCCACATCGTAGCCCCACTCCGCCAACAATTTGTTGGTAAAATCTTGATAGACAGCATTTTTCTCGTTTAATTCCTGCAGGGTACGCAAACTCAGATTAGCGCTTAAAGCGGTTAAAGTAGAAGCAGAATGGCGAATTTTTCTTTCCTTGACCAGTTCAAAGTACTCGCTGCGATAAGCGTTTGCAAAGGTTACTTTTTTCCCTGATTCAGCAAGAACCTTCATTATACTGCTCGTAGAGATGAGATGCCTCAGAAGCTTATTAGGATAAGCCCTGATATGTCCCCCCGCAACCCTGGCGGCGTTTATTCCTGTCCATATCGTCGCTTGCCCAGTTGCACTCTGAGGAATACCCGGGACCTGTAAAGAAGCATCTGTAGGAACCATGACTGCCTTTTCCCCTTGAACCGCGCCGAAGTTATTATAAAGAAGATGCCCTCCTAAAATGCTGTCCAGCAGCGGTGTATTAGCCCAAAAATAAGGGTTTTTTTTGTCTTCGCTCCCTATCCCGAAACCATCCAAAAAAACCATTAAAACTTTCATTGAAAATATGCTCCTTTCTCCCGGTTACCTTTATCAACAACTCCTCGCTGCAAGACACCGCTATTCATGGAAATGAGAGAGAGGGTGAAGACTTCAAGATCCCGCAAGAAAAACCAGCATTTATTATAGCATAGATGTTCATTTATCAGAATTTATTCTTCTCTCGAGATGATCTATTTTGTTCGAAATATAAGCAAGCCTTTCTTCTATGGCTTTCAGACTATCTGGGAGTGAGAGACTATCTTCTTTTGGCTGGTCTCCTTCATTCTGCTGCCGGGCAAAAAATTCTGCTCGCTTTACAGGCTCGATAGTTAAAATTCCCCTCTTGGGCAATGGTTTTAATCCCAGGTCTTCTCGAGTTACAGGCTCGCTTCCCTCTTTTAAAAGTACTGTAAACCCCCCACATGACTCAAGAATTCCCTTATCCACCGTCTCGACCTCTCTTACCCCCTGTTTGCGCAGTTCCTGCAGCAAATCATCTATGTTAAACTTCTCCTTCGCGAGGTTTTCTTTGATAATCTTGCCATCATCTATCAATACTACAGGTTTACCCGTTATCAAATTGGCGAGACCCTGGTTTTTTAGGGCCAGGTATCCCATCAGATATTCAAGCCCTGCCAGAGTAGCAAGTATAATCAACCCCTCATAAAATGGTATACTTCTATCTAAGGCAACAGAAACTACTGTATGACCCACACCTGTCATGACCACAAAGTCAAAAGGACCTAGTTCCCCCAGGGCCCTTTTCCCCAAAAGCCGGATTATTATTAAGGCCATAAAATACATAACAGCAGCTTTTAAAACAAATTCAAACATCGTCTTCCCCCCGTAGTTTAGTATTTAGCTGCAGGGATTTCTTTTATTCTCCTAAAAACGGGGGACATAACTGAGTTATTAGAAACTGAAATTTTTGTCGCCATATATAATTTTTATTTAACAGAACAGTAATATCACACTTACATCCGGTTATAGCTATTCGAAATAACTCAGCAGCTCTTCTAAACTCCAGGTATTTACAACATCTTCTCTCTCAAGCCATCCTCGCCGAGCATTAAGAACCCCATATTTAACAAAGTGAAGGTCTCCTTTATGGTGAGCATCACTATTGATAGCTACTTTAATTCCGTATTCTTTAACACGCCTGGCTGTAAACTCATCAATATCCAACCGGTCAGGGTGGGAATTTATCTCCAAAACAACCTTATTTTTAGCAGCCGTCTCCAGTATTTTGTCTATATCAAGTTCATAAGCACTCCGGCGGTTTAAAAGCCTTCCTGTCAGATGCCCAACGATATCGACGTGCTTGTTCTCCATTGCTTTTACAATACGCTGGGTCTGGGTCTCACGGTCTAGGTTGAAGCTGCTGTGAACAGAAGCAACGACTATATCCAGTTTTTCCAGTATTTCATCAGAAAAATCGAGAGTACCATCTTTGAGAATATCAACTTCAATTCCTTTTAATATCCTGAAATCCTTTAGCACTGAATTTATATGATCTATAACTTCACCTTGGGCGAGAAGGCGCTCCTCAGTCAAACCGCCGCTGATAAAAAGAGACTTAGAATGGTCGGTTACGGCGATATATGAATAATTTAATTTTCGAGCTGCCACAGCCAGGTCTTGTATGCTGTGGGCCCCATCGCTCCAGTCCGAATGGATGTGCAAGTCTCCCCTCAAATCATCTAGATCCAGTAGTTTAGGGATTTCGTGCTTATAAGCTGCTTTTATTTCTCCCCTATTTTCGCGTAGTTCAGGAGGAATATATTGTAAGCCCAGTTTTCGGAAAATTTCTGCTTCGTTTTTACAGCCCCTTAGATCATTCTTGCTAATATTTTTAAAAAGCATTTCCCGGTGTTCTCTGGAGCCTGTAGTCCAGACGAGAAAATAAGCGTAATCTCGAGGATCGACAATCATAACTTCAAAATCGATATTGCCGCTAAACTGCCCTTTTATATGATTACTGGTTTTGCTGGTTATGGTTTTCACGTTTCTGTAAGCCACGACCCTCTCGTAGATTCCTTCGCAAGTCGTTGACGCTACCAAAACATCAATATCTCTTACCAATGGCTT
Organism: Syntrophomonadaceae bacterium; assembly: GCA_014360155.1. GTDB lineage: Bacteria > Bacillota > Syntrophomonadia > Syntrophomonadales > Syntrophomonadaceae > JACIYB01. Next base: position 4,480 of record JACIYB010000037.1, on the reverse strand, counting down.
CCCTCTGCGTATACTCCCTACTACACAAGCGTCCTGCACTGCATCTGCCTCAAGCAAATAGTTTTTAAATTCTTCCGCCAGAGGCAATGCCACTCCAAGCAATATTTGGCCAGCATTTTTATTTAAAAATTCTATTCCCCTTCTGATTTTTTCTTCGGTTTTTACACCCAGCCCCGGAAGGGTTCTGATTTTCTTCTCCTCTACCGCCTTCGAGAGTTCAGTCAGGTTTTCTATCCCCAGTTTTTCATAAATCAATTTTACTGTCTTATGCCCTATCCCAGGTACAGAAAGCATGTCGAGCACCCCTGCAGGAATCTCTTCTAAAAGTTTTTCATAATACTCGCAGCTGCCTTTTTCTATCAGTTCCTCAATCTTAGTTTTCACTGCCTCACCGACACCAGGAATACTCCCAATACTATCCATCCTATATAGGTCAACTATGTTTTCATCAAGATTAAGAATGGAATTGGCTGCTTTGCGATAAGCCCTTATCTTGTAAATATTTTCCTCTTTGATTTCCAACAGATCTGCTATTTTAGCCAAAATTCCAGCCACATCACGATTCGTCATGGATTATCCCATCCTGTTTTTTTTCTCTTCCTCTAAAGCCCTTACCAGCTCGTCATAGTCCTCCTGCAGTTTGTTAAGCTCATCAGCCAGGTTAAGCGAAGTCAATATCGCAATTTTGGCATTGGAAAGGTTAGGGTTGCGCTGCTGAATCATCCTCATGCGCCGGTCCACATATGCTGCCAGCATTTCTATGTACTCTGGATTTTCGTCTCCTTTTACCACGTATTCTTCATCAAAAATTTCAACTGTGACCTTATTTATGGTCTTATTCTTATCGCTCACACAGTATGCCTCCTTATTACGCGATATTAATGTACTTCTATATTAACCTGACAATTCCTTTCAAGCAAACAAGCCCGCAATATACACATAAAAACCGAGATTATAACCATCCCGGCTTCTGTGTAATAAAATATAAATATTTGAAATTTATCGACCTTTTCGCGCGATCTTATTAAGGTCCACACGTTTTCCTTCTACCAGATAAATCACCATTTCTGCCATATTTGTAGCGTGATCTCCTATCCTTTCTAAATCACCGGCAATTATAAGCAGAGAAGTCGCCTGAGATATATTTTTCTGGTCCTGCATCATGTATAACAGCAGTTCTCTAAAAATCTGGTCGTAAAGGGCATCCATTTCTTTTTCCATCGGAATCAGACTCTCAGCCAGCTCTACATTCTTGCTGATAAAGGCACTAAGCGCGTTTTCCACCATTCTCTGCGCTATTCTGCCCATTCTAGGTATATCTATCAACGGCTTTATATAGGCCTGCTCATACAGATCAACAGCTATCTTAGCAATACTTTCAGCATGATCCGCCATCCTTTCTATGTCAACAACCATCCTCAAGACAGTAGCAATTAAACGGAGATCTCCAGCCATAGGCTGCTTTAATGCTATAAGGCGCAATGCCTTTTCTTCAATTTCCACTTCCATTTTGTCGACAATGTCATCGTTTTTTACGACTTCCTCCGCCAATTTGATATCTTTTTCCACCAGGGATTTGACCGCTTTATACACCTGCTCTTCCAGCAACCTTCCCATCTTTAGAACCTCTTCTTTCAATTTTCCCAGTTCATAAGCCAGCGTTTCATTGGCCACTGTTTTCCCCCCTTCCTTCAACCAAACCTACCGGTTATATAATCCTCAGTCCTCTTATCACGCGGATTTACAAACAATTCACTGGTACGATTGAATTCTACTAAATAGCCGTTAAGAAAAAAACCAGTGTAGTCTGAAACTCGTGCGGCTTGCTGCATATTGTGAGTCACGATTACAATCGTGTATTTTTTCTTCAATTCACTTATTAATTCCTCGAGCTTAGAAGTCGATACCGGATCGAGAGCTGAAGCAGGTTCGTCCATTAATATAACGTGCGGTTCCACTGCTAGTACCCGAGCTATTACCAACCGCTGCTGCTGTCCACCTGACAGCTGGGCGGCCGGAGAATTCAGGCGGCTGCTCACTTCATCCCAGAGATTAGCGGCTTTTAAACTCCTCTCAACTATTTCATTTAAGAGGTTTTTCTTCTTTACACCGTGAATTTTAGGGCCATAGGCTACATTTTCATAAATAGTCATAGGAAAAACAGAGGGTTTTTGAAAAACAATCCCCACCTTTTTTCTCAGGGCAACCACGTTAATATCTTTTGCATATACTGGTACATCTTCTAAATATACCTGCCCTTTTGTCCTCGTTCCCTCTATTAACTCATTGAGGCGGTTTATGGTCCTCAGAAATGTTGATTTTCCACATCCTGACGGACCTATGAGGGCTGTAACTTTATTCTCTTCTATCTCAATATTTATGTTAAATAAAGCCTGAAAATCCCTGTAAAATACTGAGATGTCTTCAGTCTTTATTTTTATTTTTCTTCCCAATCGATTTCACCCCAAATTTATCTGTTATTTCGAGAATGAGATAACCTGTATAAGCTCAGATTAGCAAAATAATTAATCACTATTACCAAAATAACGATAAGAAAGGCAGTACCAAAAGCCCTCTCCAGAGAAATACCCTCCGTCGCCAATATATACAGATGAACAGACATGGTCCGTGCCGGATCAAACAATCCCCCAGGCATACCTAATGAGCTGCCGGCAGTTAATATTACCGCAGCAGTCTCACCAACCGCTCTCCCTATCGAAAGTATAATCCCTGTAACAATACCAGGCAACGCTGAAGGAATAATTATCCTGCTGACCGTCTGCCATTTGCTCGCACCTAATGCTAGGCTGTTTTCTCGGTATTCATGCGGCACAGCCAATATCGCCTCCTGTGCCGTACGGGTTATGGTAGGAAGAAGCATAATCGCCAGGGTTAAGCTCCCCGATAATACCGACCATCCCATACCCAAAAATATCACAAAAAATACGAAGCCAAAAAGGCCGAAAACAATAGAAGGAACACCTGCTAAAGTCTCAGAAGTTAAATTAACCAGATACGCAAATTTGCTCCTCCGGCGAGCATATTCTTCCAGGTATATGGCTGTTCCCACTCCCAACGGTGTAGCAATCGCCAACGAAACGGCAGTTAGGTAGACAGTGCCTACAATAGCAATTGATATGCCGCCCTCTCTGCCAGCTCTGCTGGGAGCTTCCAGTATAAAATCCAAGTTTACCACCGCTATTCCCTTCCAAACTATATAACCGATGATACTAAAAAGTATTCCTACTACCGCAAGAGCCGCCAGCCAGAATAATACCGTCAGCAATTTTTCTTTCCAATCAAATGTTTTCATTGCGCTTAACCGCCTTCAAGATATTGATTACGAGATTCAACACGACTATAAATACAAACAAGACTATACCTGTAGCAAACAAAGCTGCCTGGTGATCACCGACAGCGTACCCCATTTCCAGGACTATATTGCTGGTCATGGTTCTTACCGGAAACAATATGTTTTCAGGTATGATAGCCGCATTTCCTGTAACCATAACAACAGCCATCGTCTCGCCGATAGCTCGCCCTGTACCTAATATTATTGCCGTAATTATCCCTGATTTAGCTGCGGGAACAAGAACCCTGCTTATCGTCTGGTAATAAGTTGCTCCTAAAGCCAGAGAACTTTCTTTGTATTCCCTGGGAACCGCAACTATTGAGTCCCGTGATATATTAATTATTGTAGGCAAAATCATAATTCCAAGAATAAAGGCACCAGCTAAGACACTCATGCCGTTTCCTCCCAGATTGTTCCTTATAAAAGGGACAATAATTATAAGCCCAAAAAAACCGTATACTACCGAAGGTATACCCGCCAGCAGCTCCACTATACCCGCCATTATTTCCCCAATTTTTGCTGGAGCTATTTCAGCCATAAATATAGCGACGGTTAAACTTAACGGCACTGCCCACAAAAGCGCTGAAAAGGTCACCACCAAAGAACCTATAAACATAGCTCCTATCCCAAATTCCCCTCTGGAAGGACTCCAGTCAAGGGAAAAAAGAAAACTTCTAATGCCGATTTCAGAAATAAGAGGCAAGCCTTGGGCAAAAATAAAAAGACTTATTAATACAATTGCTAAAATAGATATGCCGGCACTGAACATTAAAAGTTTTTCTATTATTTTCTCTATTAATTTTCTTCTTACCAAATCAGCATCATTACCTGCGAAATAATCTCGCGACATTTCCCCACCAGCCTCATCAATCAACACTCTCATACCTGTTCAAATATAGCATTAAATTGTTAACCGCAATAATACAACAGGTTAAGGCTTGTTCCTGTTAATGTAAATTAACTGTAAAAAAAGAACCTGCTGTTTTGCAGGCAAATTGAAATAACATCTGTTTATGGGGAACCAAAAGGTCAACAAACAGTAATCTCTAGTTAATTTTGATCGCTCCTTCTTCAGCTATTATGGACTGCCCCTCATCACTGAGAACAAAATCCAAATAAGCCTTTACT
>JACIYB010000036.1 GCA_014360155.1 Syntrophomonadaceae bacterium | reverse complement strand
CTGGATAATCCCAGGAGAATAAGGGATGTAAGAAAGAATATTGCTAGGTGTAAGACTATATTGCGGCAGAGGGAGATTGCTGCAGAATCCAGAGTTTAATTAGAGTTAGAAAATTTTTTATATAATATAGAGTGATTCTACTGCAAAAACCCTAAGTTAGCTTGTCTAAATGTATAAATATGTAGGAGCCTGTTGACGGAGAATGGAAGCAACACCCCGCGAAGGCGAAGCAGCGAAAGGGGGCGAGCCCCAAGGAGGGGGCGAGAGGGATATTGAGCACGGATGGGAATTAGCCCGGTACCCCTTTCGTCGTGAGACAAGCGGATGGTGTTGCCCATGCGGAAGTCTGGTGACGAATATTTATACATTTAAACCATAGAGTTGATTCTAAATTAAGGAGGTTTGAGGGTGGCAGATAACCGAACAAACAGGAAAGTCAGGATTGGTACTGTTACTAGCGACAAAATGGATAAAACCATTACCGTAAACGTGGAAACTGTAAAACGGCATCCGCTGTATAAAAAGACTATTAAGACCAGTAAAAAATATAAAGCCCATGACGAGAACAATGAAGCGAGAACAGGTGATGTAGTGAAGATAATGGAAACTCGTCCCTTGAGCAAAGATAAAAGATGGAGACTTTTGGAAATAATAAGGAAAGCCAAGACTCTACAGTAGACCTGGTTTTGAAGGGAGGTTTACACCGTGATTCAACAAGAGACGATGCTTCAAGTTGGAGATAATACTGGGGCGAAAAAGGTGTTATGTATAAAAGTTCTAGGGGGTTCGGCAAAAAAGTATGCTACAGTAGGTGATGTGATTGTAGCTTCGGTTAAAGAGGCAACCCCCGGTGGTGTTGTTAAAAAAGGGGATGTGGTGAAGGCTGTTGTTGTCAGGACAAAGAAAGAAATCAGGAGGGCAGATGGGTCTTATATAGCTTTTTCCGAAAATGCTGCCGTTATAATAGATGATAACAATAACCCCAGAGGTACCCGAATATTTGGGCCTGTAGCCAGAGAGCTCAGAGAAAAGAATTTTATGAAGATAATATCCCTGGCTCCGGAGGTTCTTTAGGGATGGAGGTGTTATGAATGCACGTAAAAAAGGGCGATACTGTTGTGGTTATAACCGGTAAAGACGTTGGGAAGAAAGGGAAGGTACTGAGAGTGCTTCCCAAAGAGAACCGGGTTATTGTGGAAGGTGTGAATCGGGTAAAGAGGCACCAGAGGCCTAGCCGGGCTATACCCCAGGGAGGTATTCTTCAGATAGAGGCCCCGCTGCATGCATCAAATGTGATGCTGTTGTGTACCAAGTGCAAAAAGCCTACAAGGGTAGGCAAAAAAATTCTTGATAATAATGAGAAAGTTAGAGTATGCAAGAAATGTGGAGAAATTATCGATTAAAACCCCAGGAAAGGAGGCCAGCTTTTTTAATGGCCAGGCTGTACGAGTTGTATAAACAAGAAGTAGTTCCCAAATTGATGGATAAATTCAATTATAAGAATGTTATGCAGGTTCCCAAGGTGGAAAAATTAATCCTCAATATAGGTGTGGGAGAATCTGTGCAGAATCCCAAAGCCCTTGACGGGGCTATTAGTGATCTCGCTGCTATTTCCGGGCAAAAGCCGGTGATTACCAAAGCTAGAAAATCTATTGCCGGTTTCAAGATCCGTGAAGGGATGTCTATAGGCTGTAAGGTTACGCTTCGTGGTGAAAGGATGTATGATTTTTTAGATAAATTGATCAACTTTGTTCTTCCCCGCGTTCGCGACTTCAGGGGTGTATCGCCCAATGCGTTTGATGGCCGGGGCAATTACTCGCTGGGAATAAAGGAGCAGACGATTTTTCCAGAGATAGATTACGATAAAATTGATAAAATAAGGGGTTTGGGAGTAGTTATTGTAACAACGGCGGAGACCGATGAGGAAGCCAGAGAATTATTAAAAAACCTGGGAATGCCGTTCAGATAGGAGGTAGGTAGGAATGGCAAAAAAGGCTCTGATTGTGAAACAACAGAGGAAGCCGAAATACAGAGTTCGTCAGTATAACAGGTGCAGGATATGCGGAAGACCGAGGGCTTATATGCGTAAATTCGGTATGTGCAGGATATGTTTCAGGGAACTTGCTCACAAGGGAGAAATCCCCGGAGTTACCAAAGCAAGCTGGTAAGCTGTTTTACGAAGGAGGGATGAAATATGGTTATGACCGATCCCGTAGCAGATTTCTTGACCAGAATCAGGAACGGCAATATGGTCATGCATGAAACCGTTGAAGTGCCCAGTTCCAAAATGAAGCTGGCAATAGCGGAAATAATGCGGGAAGAAGGATATATAAAAGATTATGAATATATTGAAGACGGTAAACAGGGAATTATAAGGATTTACTTGAAATACGGTCCTAATAGGGAAAAGGTTATTACGGGCATAAAGAGAATCAGCAAACCCGGTTTGAGAGTTTATGTAAAAAAAGACGAAATTCCCAAAGTATTAGGCGGATTAGGTACAGCAGTTATATCTACTTCAAAAGGGCTGATGACAGACAAGAAAGCTCGTAAAAGCGGGCTTGGCGGTGAAGTAGTATGTTATATCTGGTAGCTGAAGGAGGATTAAGCGATGTCAAGAATAGGTAAGAAGCCTATCAGTCTACCTGCGGGTGTGGAAATAAAGATCGACGGTAATCGTATTACGGTTAAGGGGCCCAAGGGAGATTTGACCCAGGATATACCGGAGCAAATTAGCATAGTTCATGAAGAAAATGAAATTCGAGTAATGCGCTCAAGTGACAGTAAAAAACACCGTGCCCTTCACGGGCTTACCCGCGCTTTGGTGGCCAATATGGTTGAGGGCGTAACAAAAGGTTTTGAGAAGAGACTGGAACTGGTAGGGGTAGGATACAGGGCGCAGCTGCAAGGGAAAAAACTGGTCATTAGTGCTGGATATTCACACCCTGTTGAAGTAGAGCCGCCGGACGGAATTGAGTTTGAAGTTCCTGCGGTTACAAAAATTGTTGTTAAGGGTATTGATAAACAACTGGTGGGCAATACCGCGGCACATATACGCGCAATTAGGAAACCCGAGCCTTACAAAGGCAAAGGGATAAAATATGAAAATGAGGTAATTAGGCGCAAAGCTGGCAAGGCGGGTGCCAAATAGCTAGGAAGAGGTGACTGCGTTGACAAAAAAAACCAGCAAGAAAGTACACAGACAGATAAAACATAAGAGGATACGTAAAAAAATATTCGGTACCAGTGAGAGACCAAGGCTTTGTGTTTATAAAAGCCTGCGTCACATATATGCTCAAATAATTGATGATCAAAAAGGAGTTACTCTGGCAGCCGCTTCTACACTGGATGAGGGACTTAACCATCTGCCTTCGAAAAAAAGCAAAGATGCGGCCAAAGAGGTAGGGAAAAATATTGCCCGAAGAGCAATAGACAAAAACATTAAAACGGTTATTTTTGATCGTAGCGGTTATAAATATCATGGGTGTATAGCTGCACTGGCTGATGCAGCAAGAGAAGAGGGACTGGATTTTTAGTTGGCAAATTCATGGATTAGGAGGGAAACAATGCTTGATAATGAACATGCTGCCCCGGAAATAATTGAAAAAGTTGTCAGCATTAGAAGAGTGGCCAAAGTAGTAAAAGGCGGCCGGAGATTTAGTTTTAGTGCTCTAGTTGTAGTAGGGGACGGCGAAGGTAAAGTGGGGACGGGCAAAGGTAAGGCTACAGAGGTGCCAGAGGCTATTCGAAAGGCTATAGAGAATGCCAAGAAAAATATGATTGAGATTCCTTTAATTGAAGGAAGAACTATTCCCCACGAGATTGTAGGTGCATTTGGTGCCGGAAGGGTTCTATTAAAACCTGCTTCTGCAGGTACTGGTGTTATAGCCGGGGGACCAGTAAGGGCTGTGCTGGAGGCGGCCGGAGTTAAAGATATACTTACCAAATCACTGGGTTCGGCAAATCCCAACAACATTGTACACGCTACCATGGAGGGACTGAAAAGTTTGAAAAGGGCAGAAGAAGTTGCAAGAATGAGGGGCATAACTGTAGATGAGATTATGAGTTAGGGAGGGATTGAACTTGGCAAGACAGTTGAAAATTACCTTAACCAGAAGTTGTATTGGCTGCCCCCAGACCCAGAGAGCAACTGTCAAAAGTTTAGGCTTGAGGAAGATGCATCAGACGGTTATCAAAGAAGATTGTCCGCAGATAAGAGGGCAGATAAACAAAGTAAGACATCTGGTTGCGGTAGAAGAAATAGATTGAGGGAGGTTGTATTGCGGTGAAACTGGAAAGAATGAGGGCCCCATCTGGTGCTAACAAACGGACTAAGAGGGTAGGCCGGGGAACTGGTTCTGGGCATGGTAAAACTTCTACCCGGGGGCATAAAGGGCAGAAATCTCGTTCAGGCGGTGGAGTCAGACCCGGTTTTGAAGGCGGGCAGATGCCTTTGCAGAGGCGCATACCGAAACGCGGTTTTACTAATATATTTAAAAAAGATTATGCTATTGTGAATATTAAATCCTTGAATATTTTTGCTGAAGGCACTGAGGTTACTCCTGAACTTTTAAAGGAGACCGGCTTGATAAAGGCAGTAAAGGACGGAGTGAAGATTCTCGGTGACGGGGAATTAGAAAAAAAATTAACAGTAAAGGCTCACAAGATAAGCAAGCAGGCAGAAGAAAAGATCACGGCTAAAGGCGGCAGAGTAGAGGTGATTTAATGCTGGGTTCTTTTAAACAGGCATTTAAAGTGGGAGATCTTAGACAAAAAATATTATTTACCCTGCTCATGCTGCTGGTGTTCAGGTTAGGCGCTCACATACCAGTACCCGGGATTAATGCCGAGGCCATTCAGCAACTTTTGCGCGGCCAGCTATTTGGTTTTTTTGACATAATCTCTGGCGGAGCATTCAAGCGTTTTAGCATATTTGCTATGAGTATTACTCCTTACATCAACGCCTCTATAATAATGCAGTTATTGACCATAGTAATACCTAAATTGGAGCAGTTGTCCAAGGAAGGCGAAGAAGGCAGGAAGGTAATTGCCCAGTATACTCGTTACGGAACTGTTATCCTGGCTTTTATTCAGGCGATAGGGATGTCTGCCGCTTTAGGCAGGGCAGGTGCTGTGAGCAGTCCTGGAATCGGTTCCTACCTTATCATCGCTATTTCCTTGACTGCGGGGACTGCTTTTTTAATGTGGGTAGGCGAGATGATTACGGAAAAGGGTATAGGAAACGGGATCTCTTTAATAATTTTTGCGGGTATTGTTTCCAGGATTCCCGGGCAAATATCTGGCGTAGGACAAGAACTGGCTGGCGGAATTATAGGATATTCCAATATTTTACTCTTTATAATTCTAGCCCTGCTGATTATTGCTGCCATAATTGCTGTAAATGAGGGCCAGAGGAGACTACCTATCCAATACGCGAAAAGAGTAGTTGGGCGTAGACTTTATGGGGGGCAGAGCAGCTTTTTACCCCTTAAAATTAATACTGCAGGGGTTATACCTATAATTTTTGCCATGTCCTTGATGATGTTTCCGGCTACTATCGGTTCTTGGATGAGTCCTAGTTCCGGGTTCAACCAGTTTTTAAATACCTATTTTCATTTTGGAAGTATTTCCTATAATATAGTATACTTTGCTTTGATAGTATTTTTTACATACTTTTATGTAGCTATTATTTTTAACCCCGCAGATGTTGCAAACAACATCAAAAGGTACGGCGGTTTTATTCCTGGTATTAGGCCGGGAAGACCTACAGCCGAGTACATCGACAGGATTCTGTCGAGGTTGACCTTGGTAGGGGGGATATTCCTGGGATTAATAGCGATATTGCCCAACTTTGTTATCGCTGTTACCGGGGTAACAAGTCTGTGGTTTGGTGGGACTGCGCTGCTGATTGTAGTGGGTGTAGCTCTTGATACGATGAAGCAAATAGAATCCCATTTATTGCTGCGCAGTTACGAAGGTTTTGTAAAATAGGAGATGATAGGGTGAATATAATACTCATGGGACCTCCCGGTGCCGGAAAAGGCACCCAGGCAGAGCTTATAACAGCCGAATACAATATCCCCCATATATCAACAGGGGACATATTTCGGGAAGCGGTAAGCAAAGGGACAGAACTGGGGAAAGAAGCCAAAAAATACATGAACGAGGGCAAACTTGTTCCCGATGAGGTGACAATAGGGATAATAGAGGAGAGACTGAACTATTCTGACTGTCTTCAGGGATTTTTATTGGATGGCTTTCCCCGTACCACAGTGCAGGCAGAAGCCTTGGATGAGGTTATGGCGAAACTGGACAGGAAAATTGAAGTAGTGATAAATATCTTTGTCGACAGGGACATTTTAATTGAGCGTATGGAGGGCAGGGTGAGCTGTAAAAATTGCAAATCTATATATAATACCAAATTCAATCCGCCATCGTCTCCCGGCATTTGCGATAAATGCGGGGGTGAACTTGTTCAGCGCAGTGACGATAGAGGAGAAACGGTACGTACAAGATTAGATGTTTATATAGAGCAAACCAGTCCCTTACTCGCTTACTATGAGAAAAAAGGCCTGCTTCATAATATAAATGGTGACCAGGATACCAGCCTGGTATTTGAGGATATTAAAAAGGTCTTGGAGAGTTTAAGATGATTATTTTGAAAAGCGCAGAGGAAATAGCCAGGATGAGGATAGCCGGGAAGGTTGTTGCCTGTGTGCTTGATACCTTAAGGAAGCATATCAGGCCGGGGATAACAACAGAAGCATTAAATGCAATAGCAGAAGAAGAATGCAAAAAACATGGTGCTGTACCGGCTTTCAAGAATTATCCCCATCCAAGGGGGGGAAGGCCTTTTCCCGGGGTCATCTGTGCTTCGCTCAATGAAGAGGTTGTACATGGAATACCGAGGGGAGACAGGGTTCTTAAAGAAGGAGATATAATCAGTATTGACTTTGGCGCTTATGTTTGCGGGTTCGCTGGAGATGCGGCGATAACCGTTGCCGTAGGCGAAGTTGATAAGCGGGTTAATAAGTTAATACAGGTAACGGAAGAAGCTCTAATGAAAGGGATAGAACAGGCCAAACCGGGAAACAGGCTGGGGATGGTCTCACATGCAGTGCAGAGGCATGCGGAAAAAAACAAATTTTCAGTTGTAAGAGACTTTGTCGGACACGGCATAGGCAGGAATATGCATGAAGAGCCGCCTATACCAAACTATGGCAGAAAAGACCAAGGTCCTGTTTTAAAGGAGGGTATGACCCTAGCTATTGAACCGATGTTAAACATGGGAACGCATAAAGTATATACCAAACTTGATGAGTGGACGGTTGTTACCCGTGATGGCAGTTTTTCCGCTCATTTTGAGCACACTGTAGCTGTAACAGACAAAGGACCTGAAATTCTCACCTTAAATTAATGGGGGGCCGGTAATTTGGATGACATAATAGGCAGAATAGTATATTCTAAGGCTGGTCGTGATAAAGACAGGATGTTTATAGTTATCAGGGCGGTGAATGACCGGTATGTGGTTGTGGCCGATGGGGACCTGAGAAAAATAGAAAAACCCAAGTTTAAAAATATCAAGCATTTGCAATTAACCAACACAAAAGCAGAAGATGTTATTATGTACCTGAAAAAGGGGGAAATGCCTGATAATCATCTTATCAGGAAGACCCTAAAAAAGATAAGGGAAGCCAGGGAACAGCATGGGAAGGGGGTCTGATAGATGGCTAAGGAAGATGTTATTGAGGTCGAGGGGACTGTTCTTGAATCATTGCCCAATGCTATGTTTAGGGTAGAACTGGAAAATGGCCATAAAGTCCTCGCCCATATTTCCGGAAAAATGAGGATGAACTTTATTAGAATATTGCCGGGAGACAAGGTTATGGTGCAGCTATCTCCCTATGATTTAAACCGGGGTAGAATTACCTATCGTTTTAAATAAGAAGTGAGAGGCAAAATGCGGGATATGGAACAATAAGGAGGTTGAATTGTGAAAGTTAAGCCGTCTGTAAAACCGATGTGTGAAAAATGTAAGATTATAAGGCGCAAGGGTAAAGTCATGGTTATATGTGAAAACCCCAAACACAAACAAGTACAAGGCTGATGAATGATAGTATAAATAGAGAGAGGTGAACAAATTGGCAAGAATAGCAGGTGTAGATTTGCCCAGGGATAAAAGAATAGAGGTGGCTCTTACCTATATTTTCGGTATAGGGAGATCATCTTCCCGTAAAATATTGGCTGAGACAGGTATAAACCCTGATACGAGAGTGAAAGATTTAACCGAGGGAGAAGTTACCAAGCTGAGAGAAAATATAGAAAAGAATTACCAGGTGGAAGGGGACCTGCGGCGAGAAATAACGATGAACATCAAGAGGCTGATGGATCTAGGCTGCTACAGGGGTATTCGCCACCGTCGCGGGTTGCCGGTAAGAGGGCAGAATACCAAGACCAATGCACGTACGCGTAAAGGGCCGAAACGGACTGTTGGCGGCAGGAAAAAGTAGTCTGAAAAGGGGGAAAAATGATTGGCACGAAAATCGACGACAAGGATTAAAAGGCGTGAAAAGAAGAATATTGAAAAGGGAATTGCTCATATAAAATCATCATTTAACAATACAATTATTTCCATAACAGATAAAAAAGGAAATGCTATAGCTTGGGCCAGTGCAGGAACTGTTGGGTTTAAAGGTTCGAGGAAAAGTACGCCTTTTGCGGCTCAGCAAGCTGCGGAAAAAGTCGCTCAGGCAGCTATGGAACATGGGATGAAAGAAGTAGAATGCTATGTTAAAGGGCCAGGAGCTGGAAGAGAGGCTGCCATAAGATCTTTGCAGGCTGCTGGCTTGGAAGTAAGTGTGATTAAAGATGTTACACCCATTCCGCACAATGGTTGCAGGCCGCCAAAGAGAAGAAGAGTATAAGGAGGTAAAGGTATAAGTGGGAAGGTACACTGATTCAGTTTGTCGCCAGTGCCGCCGGGAAGGGGAAAAGCTTTTTCTTAAGGGAGATAGATGCTATTCTGAGAAATGTGCTATAGAGAGGAAACCCTACGTGCCAGGTATGCATGGACAGGGACGCCGGCAAAAAGCTAGTGAATATGGGCTCCAATTGAGAGAAAAACAAAAAACCAAAAGGATATACGGCTTAATGGAAAAGCAGTTTCGCAACTACTTTAAAAAGGCTGACCGTCAGAAAGGTGTTACAGGGGAAAACCTTTTAAGGTTATTAGAAAGGCGCCTGGACAACGTCGTTTACAGGTTGGGCTTCGCTGCTTCTCGTAAAGAAGCTCGGCAATTGGTGAATCATGGTCATTTTACTCTTAATGGGAAGAAAGCTAATATTCCTTCTATACTGGTTAGGGTCGGCGATGTAATTCAAGTTAGAGAATCCAGCAAGAATTCACCCAAATTTCAAGAAATAAAAGAGCAGGCAGCCTACAGAACTCCTCCCGAGTGGTTGACTGTTGATGTTGAAAACATGGCCGGAACTGTTCTATCGTATCCGAGCAGGGAGCAAATTGATACCCCGGTTAGTGAGCAGTTTATAGTTGAACTTTACTCTAGATAGCAACCTCTAAAAAGGAGGAGATAAGTTGATGCTGGAGATGGAAAAACCGCGTATAGAGTGTGTAGAGAGAGATACCGGAGAAAATTACGGCAAATTTGTTGTTGAACCCCTGGAAAGAGGGTATGGGACGACTCTGGGAAATTCGCTGCGCCGGGTGCTGCTGTCATCTTTGCCGGGTGCTGCTGTCACATCGATTAAAATTGAAGGGGTTCTTCATGAATTTTCCAATATTCCTGATGTTATAGAAGACACCAGTGAGATAATACTGAATATAAAGAGGCTGGTGTTAAAATATGACGGTAATGGGCCCAAAATAATAAGGCTTGAACAGTACGGCAAAAAAGAGGTAACCGCTGGTGACATCCAGCCTGACGCAGAAGTTGAAATATTGAATCCTGACCTGCATATTGCTACGCTTGATGAAAATGGGAAGCTGGAAATGGAAATGACTGTAGAACGCGGCAGGGGCTATGTCAGTGCGGACCAGCAGCCCAATAAGAACAATGAAATCATGGGATTAATACCGATTGACTCCATTTATACACCGGTCAGAAAGGTAAATTACACTGTAGACAATGCCCGTGTAGGCCAGAGGACTGACTATGACAGCCTTACACTTGAGGTCTGGACTAACGGAAGTATAACTCCGGAAGAGGCGGTTAGCTTATCCGCTCAGATACTGATTGAATATTTGAAGCTGTTTACAGAGATAGATGATACTTATGCTGAGGTAGAGATTCTGGTAGAGAAAGAGGAAGAAAAAAAGGACAAAGTATTGGAAATGTCGGTTGAGGAACTCGAGCTTTCTGTTCGTGCTTCCAACGGCCTTAAGAGAGCTAATATCAACACTGTTGGAGATCTGATCCAAAAAACTCGTGAGGAAATGAGCAAAATACGGAATCTTGGGCAAAAGTCGCTTGAAGAAATCGAGAGAAAGCTGAAAGAATTAAACTTATCGTTTAAGGAACCAGAGGAATAGAAAGGAGGGGAACAGTTGAGTTACCGTAAACTGGGATTGAGGAGCGATCACCGGAGATCGATGTTGAGAAACGCAGTGACTTCTCTGTTAGAAAAGGAAAAAATAACTACTACAGAAACAAGGGCCAAGGAAATCAGAAGAGCTGCTGAAAAAATGATTACCCTGGGGAAAAGAGGTGACTTGCACGCTAGGAGGCAGGCTCATTCGTTTATTATGAGTGATGCAGTAGTTCACAAGTTGTTTACGGATATAGCAAACCGCTACAGTGATCGCCAGGGCGGTTACACCCGCATAATTAAAGCCGGTTTTCGCAAAGGTGACGGCGCTCCGATGGTCGTTTTGGAACTGGTAGAATGAGATGATAAGGCTTAAAAACATAAACTATTCTTATGTTCACGATAATAGTCAACTGGCAATTAAAAATCTAAGCCTTGATATAAGAGAAGGAGAATTTCTCGCTGTAGTCGGCAGGAACGGTTCAGGAAAATCGACTTTTACCCGCTTGTTGAACGGGCTTCTGCTCCCCGATCAAGGTAAGGTAGAGGTTGACGGGTTAGATACCGCGGATTTGCAAAATCTCAGTATTATCAGGAAAAAAGTTGGTCTGCTCTTACCGGTGCCCGATAACCAGCTGGTATCCAATGTGGTGGAAGAAGATGTGGCATTTGGTCCCGAAAACTTGGGCTTGCCGGCTGATGAAATAAGGCGTAGAGTTGATGCCGCTCTTAAAATGGTGTCAATGGAGGATTATGTTAAGCATCCTCCTTATCTTTTATCCGGGGGGCAGAAACAGAAGATTTGCATTGCAGGGATACTGGCCATGAAACCGAAATACATGGTGTTGGATGAACCTGCTGCCATGTTAGACCCCCAGGGGCGCAGGGAGATAATGGAGACTCTCTTGCACCTGCAGGAGTCAGAGGGGATCTCTTTGATAATCGTTACTAATTGCCTCGAAGAAATTGTGCGGGCTGACCGCATTGTAGTACTCGATGAGGGAGAAATAAAAGCGGAATGTCCTGCAAAGCAGATATTGCCCAAGCATGATTTTTTGATCGAGATGGGGATAGAGCCGCTGGAGACAACAACACTCATACATTTGCTTAACGAGACCTGCGGACTTAAAATTTCTGAGGACATTCTTGATATCGATGAACTGGTGGAAGAGATATGCCGATCAGTGTAGAAAATATTTCCTTTGTGTACCAGAAAGGAACTCCCTTCGAAAGGAAGGCCCTGAAAGGAGTGTCATTTACTATAGATGACGGCGAGGTGCTAGGTATTATAGGGCCGACCGGTTCAGGGAAATCTACGCTCCTGCAAATGCTGAACGGTTTGCTGCAGCCTTCTGCCGGGAGAATAGTGGTAGATGACCGGGAAATAAGCTGCTTAAAGAAAAGAGAATTATCCAGACTGCGGCAGGAAGTGGGGTTAATATTCCAGTACCCTGAAGAACAGATTTTTGAATCCAGGGTTTACGATGAAGTAGCTTTTGCTGCGAGGAATATGGGGCTGGCTTCGCAAGAAATTGAGGAAAGGGTTAAAGATGCCTTCCAAAATGCGGGTCTTTCTTATGATGCATTTAAAAACCGCAGGACGGATTCGCTCAGCAGCGGTGAAAAAAGAAGGGTAGCCATTGCGAGCATATTGGTATTGAAGCCCCGATATCTCCTGTTAGATGAACCGACAGCAGGACTCGATTTTGAAGGCCGCAGGGCCCTGCTGGACTGCCTGCTGTCTTTAAATCAGGCCGGCCGGACCACTGTAGTGATAGTATCGCATGATCTTACATACCTGGTGCGGGTATGCAAAAGGTTTATACTGCTGAAAGACGGTAATATACTTCTGGATGGAGATATCAGCGTGCTGCTGGAGCATTATGGAGATTTCAAAGAGCAGGGGATGGAACTCCCTGCTGCCTATGAATTGATTTATAAATTGAACCTGAGAAAATGGGGGCTAGAACCTTATATCAAAAAACCAGAAGAGGCAGTTCGGGTTATAGCTGAAAGAATAGGCACAGGCCAAAAAAAGCAAGAGCCCGAAAGCACCAATTGAGCAGAGGCAGGGGAATCAATTATGTATCATGATATTAGCCTGGGTCAATATATCCCGGTCCAGTCAACACTGCATAAACTTGATCCCCGCAGTAAAATCGCAGCGACGTCCATACTTGTTATGGCTGCATTCATGGCTGATTTTCCTGAACAGGTCAGCCTGCTCTTGTTGCTGGTTGCTGTTTTAATATGGGTGAGCAGGGTAAGCCTGAGGGATTACCTGAAAGCTTTACGCTCCTTTTTATTTATTATAATAATCACTGCTTTGATGCAGATGTTTTTCACTGGGGGCGAAAACCTTTTAAATTTGCGCTTTATAACTGTGAGCTTTGAGGGGGTTCTGGCTGCGGCATCGTTTACGGTGCGGTTTGTAATAATTCTTCTTGCAGTCCGCATTCTGACTGCTACAACAACTCCTATGGCTATGACTAGGGGTTTGGAGAAAGTGCTGGAACCTTTTAAGAGGATGGGATTTCCTGTTCATGAATTGGTTATGATAATGACTATAAGTCTGCGGTTTATTCCCCTGTATATTGAAGAAGCCGGGCGGATTAGAAAAGCACAAATATGCCGGGGTGCAGATTATAGAGAGGGGCCGTTGGTAAAGAGGGCTATAAAACTGACTTCTTTCCTGGTTCCGCTTTTCCGTATCTCTTTTCAGCGAGCTGGTGATCTTGCCCAGGCAATGGAAGCAAGAGCTTACCGCGGGGGAGAAGGAAGAACCCACTTGTACCGCCTGCAGATGCGGTTGATAGATTACCTTTACATACTGCTGATTGCAGCAATTTCAGTTATAGGGCTGTATTGAAATTTTCTCCTGCTGTTGGCGGGAAATTGGCTGCAGCAGAGCGGAAATAAAGGGGATACAGTGGAATGGCTAGAATTAAGCTGATACTTGAATATGACGGCAGTAACTACCACGGATTTCAAATTCAAAAAAACGCCCCGACGATACAAGAAAAATTGGAACAGGGGATATTCAGGCTCACCGGGGAAAAAGCGTCGCTTCTCTGTGCAGGCCGTACTGATGCCGGGGTACATGCACTCGGGCAGGTCGTGGCCTTCGATACCCAGTCTAACATCCCGCCTGCTAAATGGAAATTTGCACTGAACAGTGTTTTACCTTCTGATATACAGGTATTGGACAGTCAAGAAGTAAACCCCGTTTTTCACCCCCGGTATCATGCCGTTAAAAAAAAATATTTATATCTGATTTACAGAAGAGAGCAGGGCACCACCTTTTATCGTAAATACGCCTTCTGTACTGCAGAACTGCTCAATGTTGGAGCTATGAGAAAAAGCTGCCAGATGATAGAAGGAAGACGTAATTTTCGGTCTTTTTGCGCGAGCGGTTCTTCAGTAAAAGATTTTGTGCGGACAGTAACACGTTGCAGGTTAAGGGAAAACAAATCATACATTAAAATGGAGATAGAAGCTGACGGATTTTTATACAAAATGGTACGCATAATAATGGGGACATTGCTGGAGGTCGGCCGTGGGAACTATCCAGCCGAGTACATAAAAGAAATTATCGGGGCTCAGGACAGATCTATGGCCGGTCCGACAGCGCCGCCCCAGGGTCTTTACCTGGTATCAGTTGACTATTTAAATGAGGGTACTGTCTAAATTATTTTTGATACCACTGCAAAAACCCTAAGTTAGCTCGTTTAAATGTATAAATATGCAGGAGCCTGTTGACAGAGCATAAAAAAGGTGAAGCAACGGGTATTTATACATTTAAACCGGATGAATATGATTTTCAGCAGTAAAAGTCATATTTGTCTTTACAGGCAAAGTCCAGTTAAAATTCGGTTCGTTTTCTTGACAGGGACAGTTGAATTTAGTTAATATTAAAAGGCAGTTTCTAGATCCAGCCTGGTTCTGCCCCGTTGCCAGGTGCTAGAGAATAAACTGTAAAATGAAACCCTATATACAAGCTACAGGAGGGAAAAACGTGAAGACGTATATGGCAAAACCGAAGGAGGTCGAACGCAGCTGGTATGTAATAGATGCTGCTGGACAGACACTCGGTAGATTGGCCTCCGAAGTTGCCTCTATATTAAGGGGAAAACACAAGCCTACTTATACTCCCCATGTGGACGCGGGAGATTTTGTAATAGTCATCAATGCAGAGAAGATTAAGCTCACAGGGAATAAACTTAATCAAAAAAAATATCGTTACCATACCGGATATCCCGGTGGGTTAAAAGAGATTGACTACAGGACTTTGCTGCAGAAAAAGCCTGAAAAGGCTATTGAGACAGCGGTTAAGGGAATGCTTCCCAAGAACAGCCTGGGGAGAAAGATGGTTAAAAAACTCAAGGTTTACAAGGGAAACGAACATCCCCATCAAGCTCAGAAACCAGAGATCCGCGAGTTGAAAGGTTAAGGAGGATAGGTATGGGAAAAGTGCAATACTGGGGGACAGGGAGAAGAAAGAAAGCTGTAGCCAGGGTGAGATTAGTTCCGGGCAGTGGCAAAGTTGTTATAAACAATAGGGATTTTGAAGATTTCTTCCCCAATAAAACGAAACAGCGCCTAGTTGAACAGCCGCTGGAGCTTACCGACATGAAAGGAAGGTTTGATGTGATTTGCCGCGTACATGGCGGGGGAATTACAGGACAGGCCGGTTCTATTCAGTTGGGAATCGCGCGGGCGCTGGTAAAGGCAGATCCTGATCTCAAACCGAAGCTTAAAAAGGCTGGGTTTTTAACGCGTGATCCTCGTATGAAAGAAAGAAGAAAATACGGTCTGCACAAAGCGAGAAAAGCTCCCCAATACTCGAAGCGTTAAAAAACTATTATCGCAGGATTATAGACCTCCTCATTATGAGGGGGTTTTTTGCATTATATTATATTATATAGATACAGCTGGAGAAACCGGGCCGGGAATCCTTTGGCGGATTCTGCTTTTGCGGAGTGACGCTTATTGGGTATTTCCCGGAGCCGGCAAACTTTTCTTATATAAAATTGATTTCACTGCTGAAAGTTATAATCTGTTGGTTTAAATGAATAAATATTCGTCGCCAGACTTCCGCATGGGCAACACCATCCGCTTGTCTCGCGGCGAAAGGGGTACCGGGCTAATTCGCATCCATGCTCAATATCCCTCTCGCCCCCTCCTTGGGGCTCGCCCCCTTTCGCCGCTTCACCTTCGCGGGGCGTTGCTTCCATGCTCCGTCAACCGGCTCCTACATATTTATACATTTAAACAGGTTAACTTAGGGTTTTTGCAGTGGAATCAAAATTTCTTTTAAGCATATATAAGAATTAAGTGGCTCAGGTTAAACAAAGCTCACAACATAATTTAAGCGGGCGGGAGACAATTGTTGGGAAATGGGGTCTGCTTTATCTCCAGAAAAAAAATAAATATTTGTACAGCCCTGTTTTTCTTCTTTGTATTATGCGTTGCAATAGCAATTATCCAGCCAAAAATAAAAAAAACGGAGGAAATGACCCTGTCGTACGGGATAGCGAATAAAATAATCGTGATAGACCCAGGCCATGGAGGTTTTGATCCCGGTGCCTGGAGGGGAGACGTACTGGAGAAAGATATAACCCTTCAGATAAGCAAGAAACTAGCGGAAAGATTAAGCCAAGCGGGGGCTATGGTTATATTGCTGCGAGAAACTGACTGTGCCCTGATACCTGAGGGTGATGATGAAGCCGTTGGAGGTCTCAAGCACCAGGACCTGGCTAACCGGGTAAAAAAAGCCAATGAAGCTAGGGCTGATTTGTTTATCAGTATTCACGCGAATGCAGATCTCAGCCCGAAGTGGTCGGGGGCCCAGACTTTCTACAATTCAAAAAGCGAACAAAGCAAGGCGTTAGCTGAAGCGATACAGGAAGAATTGATCAGGATATTAGGAAATACCAATCGCAAAGTTAAAACGGGAAACTATTATGTGCTTGAACACACCGAAATGCCAGCGGTAATAGTCGAAGTGGGATTCATTTCCAATCCTAGGGAAGCCCGGCTTTTGACCAGCAGTGAATACCAGTCTAAACTTGCATATGCTATATTTTCTGGTATTGTTAAATCACAGGCTCAAAATATGAATGACAATTGATAATTGATTGGGAGGCGATATAATGATAACTTATGCCGCTGTTTCTCCTCATCCTCCTATGTTAATCCCTGATATAGGGGGAGAAAGGATTGCGGAAGTAAAGGCTACTGTAAGAGGTATGCAGAAAATGGCTGGGGAATTATTGAACAGTTCTCCGGATACTATTGTATTTTTGACTCCTCACGGCAATGTCTTCGCTGACGGGATCTCTTACTTGAGTGAAGCCGAGTTAAAAGGAGACTTCTCTGCTTTTGGCAGCAGGGTAGGGACAAGCGTTAAAAATGACTTAAGCCTGCTGGCAGAGATCGAAAAACGCACAGGCGATGCAGGGATTAATTTTGTTGGTATTGATGAAGCGATAGCCAGGCGTAACCGGCTTAATCCCCGGCTTGACCACGGGATTCTTGTTCCGCTGTATTACCTGGAAAAAGCTGGGTTATCCGGCGTTGAGATAGCTGCAATCAGTATCGGTTTTTTACCTGTATATGACCTCTATGTTTTCGGCACTATTATCAGAGAGGCGGCTGCGACTCTCGGGAAAAAAGTGGCTGTAGTAGCTTCAGGCGATATGTCGCACCGTTTAAAAAATGAGGGGCCTTATGATTACCATCCTGACGGGCCGAGATTTGATGAAACGGTAAAAAAACTTCTGGAATCTGGAGATGTTCTTTCTTTCTTGAATATTCCTGAAAAATTCAGGAACAATGCCGGCGAATGCGGCTATCGTTCTGTAGTTATTATGCTGGGGGCTCTTGACGGCTGGAAGTTCGAATCACGTGTATTCAGTTACGAAGGGCCGTTTGGGGTAGGGTACTTGGTTGCTGGTTTTGTTCCTCAGAGCCCCGGTCTCAGTTTCCTTGCCCGGCTTACCGAAGAAAAGAGAAAAGAGATCGAGAAAAAGCGCCGGAATGAGGATTTGCCCGTAAAGTGGGCGCGCATGGTTCTGGAGAACTATGTTAAGACAGGAACTGTTCCTGAACTTCCTGCGGAAATGGGTGAGCTATTGCAGCAAAAAGCGGGTGCCTTTGTTTCGCTGAAAAAAGACGGGCAATTGCGGGGATGTATAGGTACTTTTATGCCGACGCAGGAGAATCTCGCTGGAGAAATAGCGAGCAGTGCCATAAGTGCCGGTACTAAAGATCCTCGTTTCGCGCCCCTGCGGGAGGATGAACTCGAAGACCTGGTGTATTCGGTAGATGTGCTTGAAAAACCTGAGCCTTGCACCAGGGAAGACCTGGATCCTAAAAAGTATGGGGTTATAGTGAGCAGGGGGAGCAAAAGGGGACTGCTTCTGCCTGATATCGAAGGAGTCGATTCTGTTGAGGAGCAGATCGCTATTGCCCTGCAGAAAGCCGGTATTTCTCCGGAGGAGGAATACCGGATAGAAAGGTTTAAAGTCAGGCGTTATATTTAAACCGGGTCCTAGCTGAAAAAGCGGTTTGCTGCTTGTTTTTGATTTTCAGGGTGAATAAAAAAGATTATGCTGGGAAGAGCAGGATGCTCTTCCCGTTATATATATGAAAGCCTCCCGGGGAAATCCCGGTAAGCTGTTCACATTTATATATTAGGGGTTATAATAATAGAATACCCACAATCTAGCATATGAATACATCCTAACCAAGTGTTACAAAAAGATCAGTTTCAGACAAATAAACTGTTGGCCATAAAACCAGGCAGAGAGATCCAGCGCGGGTTTGCGCTGTTTTGCTAAATGCAGCCTTGGATGGTGTTTGTTTATTGCAAAGGTATAAAATTGGTTCAGTCAAATCATTGCAAATTTATACATAAATATGTATAATTATAAACATTAAAAACAAAACATGATTCCACTGCTAAAAGTTATAATATGCTGGTTTAAATGTATAAGTATTCGTCGCTTTACTGCTTCACTTTCGCGGGGTGTTGCTTCCATGCTCCATCAATAGGCTCCTATATATTTATACATTTAAACAGGTTAACTTGAGGTTTTTGCAGTGAAAACAAAACATTAAAAGGAGGAACAGTTTTTGTTTAGGGTAGGAATAG
>JACIYB010000035.1 GCA_014360155.1 Syntrophomonadaceae bacterium | reverse complement strand
CCATAGGCCCGTAGGGGAGTTCATAATCGATTTCAGCCTGTGACATGACTTCTGTCTTGCCTTCCCTGGTATTAAACACCTGACTGTCCCATATGCCCCCGCTTAAACAAAGACAATTACTGCATATCCCTAGAGAAACCATAACTGCAGCCCTGAATACAGAACCAGCTGCACTGGCCCCTCCCAGTTCCACCATATTCATATAAGAAGGA
Organism: Syntrophomonadaceae bacterium; assembly: GCA_014360155.1. GTDB lineage: Bacteria > Bacillota > Syntrophomonadia > Syntrophomonadales > Syntrophomonadaceae > JACIYB01. The sequence goes on along the minus strand of JACIYB010000035.1, from coordinate 18,603 downwards.
AACAACTGTAAATATTCGGCAACCTGAGCAGGCCACATAAAATACGTGTCCTCACTAGGAGGAGAAACCAGGAGCCCATCAATGTTCTCTTTCTGCAATCCTGCATCCTTGATGGCTGCAGCCGCGGCTTCAGCCAACAAATCCAGCGTTCTCCTCCCATCTCTTTTTTTGTACGGTCTCAACTCACCTATCCCAGTAATAGCTGCTTTACCACTTAAATACATATGTTTTAAAAACCTCCCCTCTCATTGTAAACAGCAGTCTATAATACCATATTAACCCTTATGGTCTTAAGAACACAACTGCTATCGCTCCCCATCGCTTTTATCCCCCTGTGCTAAGCTAACCTTAAGCCTTCATCCCCAGGAAGGCATGATGATTGTTAGGAATGGAGGGGGCTGAAGGCTTAAGGACATTCAGGTACAGGTCACGCCTGCTTCGTATAATAACTCAGGGACTTTCTTAAAACTATTCAAAATCTGCTGCATTTACCTGACTAAAATAAATAAGACTATCAAATAATAAAATTAGTATATTACACACCAGAGGTGGTTTGATTTTGGAGTCAAAAGCATGGGAAGGGTTTAATCCCGGCAGATGGATGCATGATATAGATGTAAGGAATTTTATACAGAAAAACTATACCCCCTATGATGGCGACAGCAGCTTCCTTGCAGGCCCTTCAGAAACTACCCGTAAACTGTGGGATAAGTGCCAGGAACTGCTGCGTGAAGAATTAAAAAAAGGTGGGGTATTGGCTGTAGACCCTAATAAGCCTATTAATATTAACAGCCATCCTCCCGGTTATATTGACAGAAAACTGGAAAAAATAGTGGGATTACAGACGGATGCCCCCTTGAAACGGGCTATTAATGTCTATGGAGGATTGAAGACTACCATAAATGCCTGCCGTGCTTACGGGTACGAACCTGACCCTCAATTAGTCAATTTTTTTGCTGCTCACCGCCGCACACATAATGACGGGGTTTTCACCGCTTATACCCCGGAAATGCGCCTGGCCCGTCGGGTCGGAATAATAACCGGCCTGCCCGATTCCTATGGAAGAGGCAGAATAATAGGCGATTACAGGCGAGTCCCCCTCTATGGATTAGACCTCTTGATCCAGTCTAAAAAACGCGACTGCGGTTTACTCTCCCCCAAAATGGACAGTGAATCTATACAGCTAAGGGAAGAAATTTTTGACCAGATAGAGTCCCTCAAAGCTATGAAAAAAATGGCTGCTGATTACGGATATGACCTGTCCCTACCGGCTAAAAATTCCAGAGAAGCAGTCCAATGGCTGTATTTCGCCTACCTTTCTGCAGTCAAGGAGCAAAATGGAGCAGCAATGAGTTTGGGAAGAATCTCCACTTTCCTGGATATATACATTGAAAGGGATTTGAAGCGGGGTTTGATCGATGAAAATGAAGCCCAGGAGTTAATCGACCAATTGGTAATCAAATTTCGCCTTGTCCGGCATCTGCGCACCCCAGAATACAATGAACTTTTTGCCGGAGACCCCAACTGGATCACTGAATCTCTTGGAGGAACCGGTACTGACGGGAGACACCTGGTTACCAAAACAAGCTATAGAATGCTGCATACTCTGCACAACCTCGGTCCCGCTCCTGAACCCAACATGACTGTACTGTGGTCCCGAAACCTTCCCCGCAGCTTCCTGGAATTCTGCGCTGAACTATCTATAAATACCTGTGCGCTGCAATATGAAAACGACGACCTTATGCGTGATCTTTACGGTGATGACTACGCTATCGCCTGTTGTGTTTCCGCTATGAGGCTGGGTAAAGAAACGCAGTTTTTTGGCGCTCGCTGCAACCTGGCCAAACTCCTATTATACGCAATTAACGGGGGTAAAGATGAAATCACGGGAGAACAGGTCGGAACAGAATTACCTCCTTACGACAGAGAGTATCTGGAATTCGATGAAGTAATAAGAAGATTCTACATTCAGATGGAGTGGCTGGCTGAGCTTTACGTAAACACCATGAACGCAATTCACTATATGCACGACAAGTATGCGTATGAAAGCCTGCAAATGGCTTTGCACGATACCAAAATCCATTATTACATGGCATTTGGCATAGCCGGGCTATCAGTAGCAGCTGATTCTCTCAGCGCCATAAAATATGCCCGGGTAAAACCTGTCAAAGATGAACGGGGTCTGGCAATCGACTTCTCCATTGAAGGTGATTTCCCTAAATTCGGCAATGACGACGAACAGGTTGATCTCTTGGCGGTGGAAATCATAAAGAATTTCGCCAGTCAGCTAAAAAAACACCCTACATACAAGAACGCAGAGCATACCCTTTCTATATTAACAATTACCTCTAATGTTATGTACGGTAAACATACAGGAAGCACACCTGACGGGAGAAAAAAAGGAGAACCCCTGGCACCAGGGGCCAATCCTCTCCACGGGCGGGAAGAAAAAGGCGCAATAGCTGCCTGCAATTCGGTAGCCAAACTTCCTTACAATCATGCACGGGACGGCATCTCTTTTACCTTTTCTACTGTCCCTTCAGCATTGGGTAAAACCAGGGAAGAACAGATAAATAATCTATTAGCCCTGCTTCAAGGATATTTCGTTCAAGACGCTCATCATATCAATGTTAACGTTGTAAACATTGAAATCCTGAAAGAAGCTATGGAGCACCCGGAAAAATATCCCGACCTTACCATCAGGGTTTCTGGATATGCAGTCCATTTCATAAAACTAAACCGCGAACAGCAGGAAGAAATACTCTTGCGAACCTTTTATAAAAGAATGTAAGACATGACATCAGGAAAATAGGCAGCTTAATCCTTTGTTTACGGTTTGAAGTTTTACACAAAAATAAAAGAAGATGATGATAGAATGACTGGCAAAATCCATTCAATTGACACTTTTAGCACCCTAGACGGCCCAGGAATAAGAACAGTAATATTTATGCAAGGATGCCACCTGCGGTGCAAATACTGCCACAACCCGGATACCTGGAAATTAGATGACCCTTCTACGCGAGAATACACAGTTGATGAGCTAATGAAGATTATCAAAAGAAGCAAACCTTATTTTAGAGCTTCCGGTGGAGGAGTAACCTTCTCAGGAGGCGAACCCCTGCTGCAACACAAGTTCGTTAAAGAGATTTTTATAAAATGCAGAAAAGAACATATATCCACAGCCCTGGATTCTTCTCTTTACATCGCTAGTGACATTGTTACTGCTCTCCTTCCTTACACTGACCTGGTTTTAGCTGATATCAAGCTTATGGATGAAGAAAAAAGCCGACGTTTGACCGGGGCAGGCAATCGGCTGATTTTGGAGAACATAAAACTGATAAATGAGCATGGAACCTCTATATGGATAAGATATGTAGTAGTACCCGGCTGGACAGATGCAGCAGAGGATATTGAAAGCATGGCAAATTTTATTGCCGAACTCGAATGCGTAAAAAGGCTTGAACTTCTCCCTTATCACCCCTTCGGAAGCTATAAATGGGATATGCTCGGTCTAAAATACGAATTAGAAGACATATCTCCTCCTGGTAAAGAATCCCTTAAAAAAATAGCAGAACAAATATCTTCTGCCAGTAATAAAAAAGTTTACATCCATTAAAAAATTTGAGAAAAACTGTCCTGTTAAAAAACAAAAAAACAGACACTTTAATTCAAGCAAAATCCAAAAAACAATTTTATCCTCTCCCTTAAAGTATCTCCCCTTTTTATTTCGGTTTCAAAACAGCAATTGAAAAATATACCTGCCAATTTTATAATTTATAATATAATATCTTAAGTATTTTGAAATTTAATAATTATAATTTTAAGCATTTTGCCTAATTACCCTCTTACAAAATTCAATCATTAAGGAGGAAAACATTGTGCATTCAAAACCAGCTTTTGACTTTACTGGTACCATCATAGAAACATTGAATATAAAAATTACAGAATATACCCCGGAGAGAGTGGTAGCAACTATGCCGGTCAATGCGAAAGTCCACCAGCCTTTTGGTAAGCTGCACGGGGGAGCATCCCTGGTACTCGCTGAAACGGTAGCCTCTGCAGGAAGCTACCAGTTTATTGATATAAACCGTCAGCACGCAGTAGGTCTGGAGATCAATGCCAACCATATCCGCAGCCAAGCAGCCGGACTAGTTAAAGCTGTAGGTATACCTGTCCATGTAGGCCGCAGCACTCAGGTATGGGACATACGCATATACAACGAAAAAGAAGAACTCATATGTATTTCCCGCTGTACCACAGCCGTGATCGAAATAAAAGACGATAAATAATTAGATTAGTTTTGATTTTCCATATATGCTATAATTATTTTCGTTACGGGGATGTAGCTCAGTGGGAGAGCACCTCGTTCGCAACGAGGGGGTCGTGGGTTCGAATCCCATCATCTCCACCAATTATTTTTTTATTCTTTATTCCCTTTTTCCCCCGTTAATTCGTCCTGAGTTTTAGTGATCTCTCTTGCCAGTTCGAAAGTCATAGCCGGACCTGACTGGTGTATTGGAGGCAATTCTCTCTCGGGTTTCTTCTTCTTGCTAAACCTGTATACCAGGGAACCCAACATCAATAACCCAGCAAAACCTACTGCCGGGTAGAGAGTGCCTACCAGATTGGAAAAGCCAAATTGGGCCAGGCTAAATGACGCTATACCAGCAGCTACAGTTATGCCTCGATATCTCGGAGTGCCCTGCTTACTCAACCGGGCTACAAAGCCATAGAGGCTGGCTACTGCTGTAGTATAAACCTCTGTTAGAAGTACAACCGTATATATTATGCGCACAACAGGAGAAACAGTCCCCGCAACAAAGATCATAGGGACCTCATATGCGGATGCTTCCGCTGCATGTGTCAATATAGCAAGGTTAATAACCGCAGCTCCTATTCCCAGCCCAACTCCTCCTAAAACAGCGCCCTTTTTCAGCTTATCAGGACCAGACATGGAACCTAGGGGAGCCAGTATGGCAACAGCTAGCACCAGATTATAGGATACATAAAGAACAGCGGTCAAAAACCAAAAAGAAACCGGGGCTTTTTGAGGCTCGGAATAATACCGGAGTGCCGCCAGCAAAGAACTGTAATCAACAGCAATCGTGTATATGGCAACTCCAAAAACCGCCACTAGCAGCAAAGGCACCATAAAACTGATAGAAGCAATTACACTGCTTATTCCAAGGAGTACTGTAATCGAGGCCAAGGCTATCATAACTGCACTCCCCCATAGAAACGGCAGATCGAACTGTTCAGCAAAAATAGCTCCTGCACCTGCACCCATTGTTACCAAACAGCCAAACAGAAAAAAAGTAATCACCCAGTCGATAGCTGAACCTACCCATTTCCCACCCGCATAATGAATAACCGGTAGGTGGGACTCTGCATTTAACCTCCTTCCGAGTTCCAAAATCATATATCCGAATACAGCCAAAAGGAATGCAGCCACAGTTAAACCCAGAAAACCTTTTATTCCGAAATATCCAAAAAATTGCAGCACTTCCTGACCGGAGGCGAAGCCTGCTCCCACAACTGTCCCGATGTAAGTTGCGGCGATTATAAAAACTGAAAGCTCTTTCTTTTTTTCCATGTTATTAGTCTGCTTACTTTGGTATATTTTTATTAAAAGCAACTACAGGATCTGTAATCTGCTGAGGAGAGTGAAATTTTGAATTTCTATCTGCCACCTTCTCCTGTATCTACGCTGTTTTCTAATACAAATCCGTCTTTGGTAGACATATTTACATACCAAAAACAAGCAGTTTTCCAGAATAAATATGCCTGTGAACTCCTGTTAAATATAATCACCTACAACAAACATGCCCTGGATTACCAGGTATTTGGGTTTGTGATCATGCCTGATCACCTGCACATTATCCTGAAACCTCGTAAAGTTCCTCTTTTTCAAATTGTTAAGAAAAATACAGCGAATTTTACCCGTTATTTCCAGAAATTTACCGGCACATATGAACAGATCTGGGCGGAAGAATATTATAAACTGCCTATAAACGATTACCCATCTCTGCAAGAAATACAAGAATATATACACAACGACCCTGTTCGTCATAAATTGGTAAATAATGCCAAAAATTATACTTATTCAAGCTACCGATATTACAACGAAGATGGGGAAAATTTTATGCTGTTGTTAGATAGATTGCAACCCGATGAGTTTATTTCACCGCATAAGCATAATAATGCTTAGAACAAATTGAATTCATCGGACAAAAGTTTTAAACAAACCAGAAATTAGGTGAGAAATTTGGAATCTGCAGCAACTACTTTCGATTTTTATACTTTCTTCTGGCTTTTAGTAATTGCATCAGTTGTTGCAATGGCAGGAAGATACATAAAGGTGCCTTATGCCTTGGCTCTGGTAGTCACAGGATTAGCCATAGGCCCCTCACATATCCTGCCTCAGGCTCATCTGGAGCCACATATATTGTTCACCATACTGCTTCCCCCTCTTTTGTTTGAAACAGCAATTCACATGCGGGTAAACCTGCTGCGTTTAAACTGGCAGCCCATTGCGATCTATGCTCTGGGAGGCACCCTTTTGTCAACACTCGTAGTAGGAGGAATGATAGCCTGGATACTTGATATCCCTATTGAAATTGCCCTGGTTTTTGGCGCACTCATATCTCCTACAGATCCTATTTCTGTTATTGCCATTTTGAAGCAGCTCGGAGTTGGAAAACGCCTCTCCACCATTATGGAAGCTGAAAGCCTTTTTAACGATGGTATCGCAATTGTCCTTTTTACTCTATTGGTAGACGCGGCTACAGGACAGAACACTTCTTTACTTGACGGCATACAATCATTTTTCGTGGTCGTCGGCGGCGGCGCCGCTCTAGGAACACTTCTAGGTTTGGTAGCTTCTCGTCTTACCAGAGAATTTGACGACCACTTTCTTGAAATAACACTGACTACTATTGTCGCTTTCGGTTCATTCTTGGGCGCGGAAGCCCTTCACGTTTCCGGAGTTATAGCTGTGGTATCCGCGGGACTTATAATGGGCAGCTACGGAATGAAAACCGGCATGTCTGCTACAACGCGCTTATCAGTATCTTCGTTCTGGGAATATGCAGCCTTTATAGTCAACTCCATCGTATTTCTTCTAGTAGGATTTGAAGTTACCCTAGTAAACCTTACCTCCAAAGGTTGGGCTATAATTGGAGCGTTTGCCGTTGTACTCTTAGGCCGCACTGTCGCCATATACGGGCTTTCCCCACTTGTCAACAAAATACACGGCAATGTCCCCCGCAAGTGGCAGCACGTCCTCCTCTGGGGCGGCCTGCGCGGCGCCATCCCTATGGCACTAGTTCTAGGACTGGACAGCAATTTTCCGGGAAGAAATGATATTCTTTTTCTAACATTTGGCGTAGTTCTGCTTTCCCTCCTCGTTCAGGGATTAACCATGAAACCGCTTTTAAGACAACTGAAACTTACAAGGCTTGAAAGCAAGAGGGCTGATCACGGCCGCCTTGCCAGCCAAATCTTAGCAGGCGAGGCAGCTCTGGAAGAACTGGAAAGATTAAAAAAAAGGAAGGTTCTCTCTTCCATAACTTACGAAAGGCTAGTCAATGAATATCGCGAAAAACTCAAGCAGCTGCGAAATGAGATTGATATCTTAACTCTAGCCGACGAGTCATTAAAACAAGCCCAGGAAAAAGAAGCACGCCGTATGGCCCTGCTCATGGAAAAAAGTACTCTCAGGGAAGCTGAACGCAATGGGTTGTTAGAAGAAGAAGACCTCCAGGATCTAATCATGGAAATAGACAACCAGCTGGAAAATTTGCGCGAAGAGTATACATGATCTGTTCCCTACACGTACACCCCCATATCATGCACTCACGCCCTCGGGGATGAAGGCTTAAGGTCAGCGCTGGAAGAATATGGCCTGTCTATATAAGAAGATAGTAAAAAATCAGAAATGTTTATAACCTTTAAACACTAGAAGCTCTCTTTCCCCTCCCTGCTCAAAAAAAACACCTTGACCAGGGCAGACTTTTCCGATTACATACAGGGAAAACCCATTTTTATCAGCCACTTCCGATAAAATTCGGCTGTCTTCAGGAGCAAAAGTAAAGAGAAGCTCGTAGTCTTCTCCCCCCTGCACCGCCATTTCCAGAGGATCTTTTTTCAATACCCTGCTGATTTCAAGGGCACAGGAAGATATGGGAACTTTCTCAGCATCCAGCACCAACATTTTGCCACTCGCTTGGGCTATAACATCTGCTTCCCTTGCCAAACCGTCGCTGATATCTTTCATGGCATTTACTTTTCCTGTATTTGCCAGGAGATGCCCTTCTTTTACCCGTGGAAACGGCCGGCAATGCTTGTTAAGCGCCTCTTCCCTCCAAGGAGAAGGAAAGCCGATATGGGGATTTAACAGCACACACAAACCTGCTGCTGATCCCCCCAGTTTTCCAGTTACGGCTATTAAATCCCCTTCCTTGGCCCCATTTTGCAAAACCATTTTGCCTTTTCCGACCTGTCCGACAACTGCTATATTTACAACCATATCTCGGGGAGAAGAAGTCATATCACCGCCTACAACAGCCACCCCAAAATCAGACGCAACCTCTTCGAGCCCCTCATAATAAGCGTCCACATCCTCCACTTCGAAGTCACAGGGCAAGGCCAGCGATATCACTGCATATAAAGGAATCCCACCCATAGCCGCAATATCACTTAAATTAACTGCCAATGATTTGTAGCCCAGGTCTCTGTACGAGATTTTGCCCCTGATAAAATGGACACCTTCCACCAGCATATCAGTCGTCAGTAATAGGAGCTTATCTGCACGTGTCTTCAAAACGGCAGCATCGTCTCCTATACCGACTATCACTTTATTATTCGCTGGATTTATCCGTTTCTGAATACGCTTTATAAGACCGTCTTCCCCAATCTCTTGTATTCTCATAATTTCAACCTTAACCTAATTTTAATCATTTTGGGCCAACATCTTTTCTTTAGCTGCCAGACTTTTTATCTTGTCTCCTGTTTCTTTCAACTCCTCACCCAAAACCAGTATAAGCCTTTCCAGGTTAATTCGGTCAGGTATTTCAATGATATCCGGCAACTCCCGGCAATTCGCCAAAATCCGGTGCAGGTCGTCATAAAAATCAGCATCTGTCTGCCGATAGCCTGGCGGAACCGGCATATGGGCGATACTAAACCCCAGCTCCGTACAGGCCCTGCGAATTACAGGATTATTGCGCAGGTTAACTACACAGCGAGCTGACGGGAAATATTTCCGCACTACCAGGAGACTCTTCCCCATGTATGTCGACGCTCCCATTTCAGGTTCTCCCAGGGTCGCTACCTGTCCTTTGAAACGCAGCATACGGCCGGGAATCGCAGCGATATCCGTCAGCTCTTTTGCTGTAGGCAAGGCGTATGCTATATTAGCCCCGATCTCTGGAATCAATCTTTCGATTCCAGTTTCTTTCATCTCTGCAACGGTTTTCTTGAGCTCAAGGCACAGGCCCCTCGCCTCAAAGCTCTGCATTTCAATGTCCATGCAAAAACCCCCCCCGAATATTGCCATAAATCAATGACCCTCTTTTCATTGTGTGTGACTGTAGAAAATCACGATCACTATGCTGCTCCTTCGGTTATATTACTCGGTACTGACACCGCACAACGCCTTCTCCCTCTCCTCACTCCTTACCCCTCACCACATCACTGCTGCGCAGTTTTGGGCAAGCGAGTCAATTTATTTATTACCGAAGTATTGTTTCACTATATCTATAGCGCAAAATTCACCGCACATTGAGCATACTTCTTGAGGAACAGGGTTGCGATCAAGTCTTATTTTACGCGATTTTTGAGGATCCAAAGCGAGTTCCATCTGTTTTTCCCAATTTAGATCCCGCCGCGCCTCAGCCATCGCCCTGTCTTTTTCCCAGGCCCGGGGGATTTTTTTAACTAAATCCGCTGCATGAGCTGCAATCCGGGAAGCAATGATCCCCTCCCGGACATCTTCGGCTGTCGGCAAGCCTAGATGTTCAGACGGCGTCACATAGCACAGAAAATCAGCTCCTGCTGCAGCTGCCACAGCCCCACCGATGGCCGCTGCAATATGATCATACCCAGGTGCAATATCTGTAACCAACGGCCCCAGCACATAAAAAGGAGCATCATGGCAAAGCCTCTTCTGAAGCACTACGTTAGCCTCTATCTGATCCAGGGGTACATGCCCCGGTCCTTCCACCATAACCTGAATCCCTGCATCCCGGGCACGTCGAACCAGTTCACCCAGTACTATTAATTCCTCAATTTGAGCACGATCAGTAGCATCATCCAGACATCCGGGCCTTAAGCCATCTCCCAAGCTCAAGGTTACGTCACAAGTTCTGCAAATTTCCAAAAGCCTGTCAAACTGGGAATACAGGGGATTCTCCTCTCCCCGGTGAAGCATCCAACCTGCCATGATGGCGCCACCCCGGCTGACTATACCCAGCAGGCGAGGATTTTCCTTTAGTTTTTCAACAATTTGGCGGGTGACTCCGCAGTGGACGGTGATAAAATCAACCCCATCTTCAGCATGATCAGCGATCACCTGGAACAGATCATCCGCATCCATTTCCACTACTGCGCCGTATTGAGTCCGAGCCCTTACCGCTGCCTCATAAACAGGAACAGTTCCTACCGGCACCGATGACCTGGCAATTATCTGCCTCCTGCAGGTACGGATTTCGCCCGCAGTGCTGAGATCCATTACCGCATCAACCTCGCAGGAAAGAGCAACTTCCAGTTTTTCCAGCTCTTTTTCCCATTCCGGGAAAATTGGAGAAGTTCCTAGATTTGCATTCACCTTGGTACGCAGTCCTCTCCCAAATCCGCGCGGTATCAGCTTTTTGTGGTTTTTGTTGGCAGGAATAACGACAAGACCGCGAGCTACCAGATCCCTTATCGTCTCCGGTTGAATTCCTTCTTGTGCTGCCACTTCCTTTATTTCAGAGGTAATCTCACCGTATCGTGCTCTTTCTATTTGAGTCATCTCTGCTTCCTCCTTGCATTAGCAAATACTTCCATAAACCTCTCTACCTCTCGTTCAGGAGCAGGACCTGCAAGCACTGCAGAAATAACGGCAACACCTGCTGCTCCAGCTTTTAAAAGCGGAAGAGCATTTTCTGGAGTAACCCCTCCAATAGCTATAACCGGCACCTTTACCTGAGAAGCAACGTCAGCAATTAGAGAACCCCCCCCTGGAGGGACATCACATTCCTTGCTGGTGGTAAAATAAACAGGCCCTACGCCCAGGTAATCAGCTCCTTCTGCTACCGCCGCTTCAGCTTCAGCCAAATTGCCCGCGGAAACTCCGATGATTTTTTCTGGGCCCAGAATACTTCTTGCCATCCGGGGTGAAAGGTCATCCTGTCCCAGGTGCACACCGTCAGCCCCAGCTGCAGCAGCTACGTCAACACGGTCATTCACAACCAAAAGAGCGCCGCTGGAGTGGCAAACTTCTCGCATTTTCCTGGCCATCTCTACTAATTTCCTAGTATCCGCCTCTTTTTCTCGCAATTGGATAAGGCGTGCTCCCGCTTTGACAATTTCTCCTGTAAGTTCTGCATAATCTTTTCCATGACACAAAGGGCCGCCTATAATTACATTGAGCAGAGGGAAAGAACCCGGATCTGGCTTAACGCCCCAAGCATGGAAAGCATTTACCCGAGTTTTTAATACTTCTAAATCATCAATCCTGCCCGGGAAAAAAGAAGCCAAGTGATTCAAGGAACCTCTTCCGCTCCCCGTCCGGTAAGCATAGCGAAGTGCAGCAATGATAAAATCCTTAGCCATAGCAACCGCTTCCCAGGCAGGGACACCTTTCGCCAAAAAGGCAGCCAGCGCTGCGGAAAAAGAACATCCGGTTCCATGAGTACTGGACGTTTGGACAATCGGCCCCTTCAGTTCTCGGATCTCGTTACCATCATAGCAAAAATCCACACTCTCTTTTCCTTTTTTCATACCGGTAATAACCACAAAATCCGGTCCCATACCGTGAATTTTCCGCAAAGCCTTAAAAATATCCTCTTCATTCGCAACTGTAAAACCGCATAAAACTGAGGCCTCTTCAATATTTGGCGTAACAAAATCAGCGTGAGGCAGAAGTTTTTCCCGCAGAGCGCATTCACCAGCAGGACTAAGGAGCCTATCTCCGCTTGTAGCTACCATTACCGGATCCACCACCAGACAGAGACGCGGATAAGACTTCAGCTTCTTGGATATGACCTCTATAATGTTGGCATCGTTGAGCATCCCAGTCTTTACAGCATCAGTACCGATGTCAGTGAGGACAGCATCCAACTGTTTTTCGACAAAGTGCGGAGAGACCCCATAAATGCCCTCAACTTTCAATGTATTTTGAGCCGTAACCGCAGTAATTACACTGCTCCCATAGACACCAAGAGCAGCAAAGGTTTTCATGTCAGCTTGAATCCCAGCTCCTCCTCCTGAATCAGATCCTGCTATAGTCAATACTTTTTTTATTCTGGCACTGGCACAGCACATCAACTTTATTCACCTCTTAAAAAATAAAGCGCCCTCCAACAAGAGAGTGCTTTAAGAACATACAATTTCCTTCCTTCTGATCCCACTCCCTACGCTGGTATTATCCAGATCAGGTTGTAAGGGTTGACAACTCGCTTGTCTCTCAGCCTTACGGCACCCCTAGGGGATTAACAACATTAATTTATATAATTGTTATATTACGCAATTATACTATACTTTTTAAACAGTGTAAATCGCTAACTGCTCCCGCTCGTGGAAAGAGGAGCTTCGCGGTAAAAACAGGCTCCCCGCCGCATTGCCCACGCTCAAAGGGTTGTTCCCTCACCAAATATGCCTTTCGCAAAGCTTTTCATATCACGGTTTATAGGCTATTCTATCTTTTTCCCCGCATCCGGACCGGGGGTAATATTATATATGGAATCAATATTGAAAACAACGGCCGCTTTTATCTTCCCCTTTTTCACCAGATTACTAGCCGCTTCAAAATCGGGCCCGCTTTCTTCAACAACAGCTCTGCCTTTAAATTGATATCCTTTGGCACCTTTCCACACCGATACAGCCGCGTTAGGATTAGCTTTTATATTATCCAGCGTCTTATTCATGAACAGGGCCCCGAAAAGCAATGTAGTATCATTTAAAATTGCAACAGTACCTATAGGTACAGCATGGGGCACCCCATTGCTATCGACAGTTGCCAAAACCCAAGGTTTCACGCTCTCAAGCAATTCCCTCATATCTTCACTTATACCAGCCATTTGTCAATTCCCCCTCCAATACGCATATTTTCTCTTTAATCTCTTCCCCTGACAAAGCATCTAACTTATTTTAGTACAATACTCCCTCCTTGTTTGCAAAAATTCGCTTTAATTCCTTTATTTTAGTTTTACATGTTATTGAATAAAATGTCAATTATACTAATAAATACTACCTTTTATTTTTCAGGTTTAAGAATCTAAAGAACCACAAGTTCTTTACCCGAATATCATTTTAAGACCCACAATTAACAGCGCTGACCCAAAAATTTTTTGCAAAATGGCATTTGACAAGGATGTAGCCATTTTAGCGCCGACAAAACCTCCTATAAAAAAACTCAAACATATTATTGCTGCTACTTTTAAATCAACATACCCCTGTTTGTAATAAGTCCAGGCTGCAAGGATCCCGATCGGAGGCACCAGTAAAGCTAAAGTAGTTCCTTGAGCCTGGTGCTGGGAAAACCCCATAAGAAACACGAGCGCAGGCACTATAATAATACCGCCGCCGATTCCTATCAGCCCACTTATTATTCCCGCACACAATCCAACTGCCAGACATATATAAATATCCGCCATTCCCACCATAACCTTTCTTTTTTTATGAAAATTATATAATATAATACGATATTGCAGGATTTCAAGATTCTATAAAAAGAAATTTTAAAGATCCGAGCAATATTATATTCAAACAAAGCTTTTTTGTAGATTTTGCCATAAACTTGCCTGTTTAGTTAATACTGCTGCTCCTAAAGTATTATTATACCCTGCGCCGGGTTGCATAAAAAAGCGGCAGGGTTCCCTACCGCTTAAAAATTTTGAACCAGATATCGCATTTGGCGTTGTTACCAACCGTCCATGCCTGGAGGACACAACTACTGATGAAAACAGGTTAGGGGATGCAGGCTAAGAAACCGCCTTCATCCCCCAAATTTATTTTCGTGTTAAGTACTAAAAAGATAGTTATACTTTATTTTGCTCGATATTCTGTGCAACTTTCTTTGCCAACGCACATTAACTTAGTCACCTCACTCTTTTTACAACCAGCAGCACCTGCTGCGGAGTGTCCTTAAACCAAAAGAGCAATTCCTTGCATAAACAATCGCACCAGTCCCCTATATATTTATATTCGTAATTAGTTAAGCAAGTCGTAACCTAGCTCATCCACCTTACTTTACTTTCCAGTTCAGGATCAAGCCTTGCCGGCGGCTTAGCAACCATATCCGGATAACCAACCGGTGTTAACGCAACTATTTCTTTGTCTTGGGAAATATTCAGAATACGACGGATGGCGGCTTCGTCCTGTAGAGGACCAGTCATCCAACAAGTACCCAAGCCCTCAGCACAGGCAGCCAGAAGCAGGTTTTCAAGTGCTGCACTTACGCTCTCCAGGTTCATTTTTCGGGTTGACGGGTTATTGCTCGCATCTGTCAAAGCAACAATAACTACAGGCGCCCCGCCGAAAGTCCTGGCAAACTGGATAAATTTCTTCCTTCTTTCCTCCTCCCAGCCAGCGGTATAGGCTTCAGCCACCTTGCCGTAGCTTTCTCCCAGTTCCCTTTTCTTCTCTCCAGAAACCACTATAAATTCCCACTGTTGCAGGTTCATCCCTGAGGGAGCCCAGTTAGCTGCATCCAGGATCTTCATTAAAGTCTCTCTTGAGACCTCATCAGGTTTGTACTTTCTTATGGCCCGGCGCGAATAGATTACATCATAAAAGTCCATGTTTCCCCCTCCTTAACCCTTTATGATTTTTTTATTTATATATTAAAAAATCTGCCGCCACCCATAACAGCGTCTACTGTAACAGGCCGTTTGCCCAACCTATTCAGCGTTGTTTTTGCAGTGCCGGCAAACCCCGTCTGACATAAGATTGCCGCACACAGCGCAGGCAGCAGCAGCTTTTTCTATCTCTTTCAGTTCTTTATCTAACGCAGTATTGATCAAAATATCTATAAAAGCATTTCCATGCAAATTTCGACCCTCCTCGCTGACAATCCCGTCTTTCTCTCACTGGTGCTCACTGCTAAACAAAATAAAAAGCAAAGGAAACTATGCTATAAGCAGCTAAAAGCAGACAGCCTTCCAACCAGTTTGACTCGCCATCCATGCTGATAAACTGTGCAATCAAGACTGCAAGCCCGACTGCCACTATCTCAAAATAGTTGAATATTAGGCTCATAGGCCTGCCAAATAAAAAGCTTAAAAAAACTAAAACAGGTGTTATCAGTAAGGCAATCTGAGTACTGGACCCGACTGCTATTTCAAAAGACAGGTCCATCTTGTTTTTAAGAGCCATGAGAACAGCAGTAAAATGTTCAGCTGCATTGCCAATTACAGGTATTATTATAATTCCGATAAAAAATTCAGACCATCCCAAGGCTTGGGTAACAGGTTCAATGCCGCTAACGAGCAATTCACTCTCCAAGGCTATCATAACGGTGCTAAGAGCCAATAAAAATACTGACGTACTTTTGCTCCACCGCCTCTCACCCTGGACCACTTCACAAACCGCTTTTTCTCTTCTTATGCTGAAGATAAGCCCCATAAAATAGATTACAAAAAGAATGGCAGCTACCAGCAGGCTGAATTCCTCCAGATTCCGCCCTTCATATCCATGAAAAAACACTGCCGGGATAATCAGAGCAATAACTGAAAGAAACATAAGACTGGTCTGGTTATTAACATGTACCCGGTCAAAGGACTGAGGCCCGTTTTTAATACCACCCAGTAATATTGACAACCCTAGAACGAGCAGAATGTTTCCGAGGATACTGCCGGCAATAGAGGCTTTAACTATGGAAAACAAGCCCGATTTGAGAGCAAAGATTGTAATCAAAAGTTCGGTAGCGTTGCCAAATGTCGCATTCAAAAGCCCCCCCACCTTGTCACCCACATAACAAGCCAGGTTGTCAGTGGCTTCCCCCATAATACCCGCAAGAGGAATGATGGACAGGCAAGCAGCAAAAAACATCGCTATTTCATTGCCGATAAATTTAAAAAAAATGCTGAACACAATAGCAGGTAATAAATAATATAAAAAATTACCCAACCAAATTTGTCCCTCCAACAAACCGTACTGGCTGGTACCCAGTTATCAATTATATTAATATATATTAATTATACACAGTTTATCTGCGAAGAAACAAGAAACATCATAAAAGCCAGATCACTAGATTAGATTAAAAGCTATGCCTTTAACACCCTTTTTATTGCCGATGTAAGCTTCTCGACTTCTTCATATTTGTGATCCGCAATCAGGCTTACTAAAGCACTGCCAACAATTACAGCATCACAAAAAGGCGCTACAAATGCGGCCGCCTCAGGTCCTGATATGCCAAATCCTATCGCCAGAGGCAGACTCGTATGTTGGCGAATTAAGCTGCTTAACGCGTTAAGATCGGTGTTTATATGCTCGCGCATGCCGGTAACGCCTGTGACCGATACGCAGTAGACAAAACCGCTTCCCGAACTGCAGATAGCGGCAACACGCTCCGGCTTACTTGTAGGAGCAACCATAGGAATAAAATCTAAACCATACTCCTCAGCATAATCCCTTAGTGACCTGTTCTCTTCATATGGAAGATCAGGCACAATAATTCCATTTACGCCGCTGTCTCGCGCATCACAACAAAAATCCTCCAACCCGTACTGGAAAACCGGGTTATAGTAAGTCATTAACGCTATAGGTACAGAGATATTCCGGCGAGCCTCCCCTACCACCTCAAAAATGCCGCTTATCGTAGTGCCGCTTGCGAGCGCACGATTGGAAGCTGCCTGAATAATCGAACCGTCAGCCAATGGATCTGAAAAGGGAATTCCAACCTCAATGATATCCGCACCGGAATTAGCTACGGTTTCTATAAGTTTCAAGGTCGTTTTTAAGTCAGGATCTCCCGCGGTAAGAAAAGTAATAAGGCCCTTTTCCCCACGTTCAGCCAAATCGGCAAATGTCTTCCTTATTGAACTCATATCCTTCCCCCCTTTAAGCGCGCTATTGTTTCAACATCCTTATCCCCGCGTCCTGATAAATTAACTACAATAATTTTTTCACGAGGCATCGTTGGGGCCCTGCGAACAGCTTCGGCAACAGCATGGGCACTTTCGAGAGCAGGCAAAATGCCTTCTGTAATACTAAGAACCTCAAAAGCCTCCAGTGCCTCACTGTCAGTCGCACTGGTATATGTTACCCTCCCGCTCTCTTTTAAATATGCATGCTCAGGCCCAACACCAGGATAGTCTAACCCAGGAGCAACAGAATGAACATCCCCAATTTGCCCCTCAGCATCCTGAATAACATAGCTAAACGAACCGTGGAGTACCCCCGGTCTTCCACAGTTAAGCGTAGCTGAATGCTTATCACTGTCTAATCCTTCCCCTGCCGCCTCTACGCCTACAAGTTCTACTTTTGAATCTTCCAGAAATGGATAAAAAATACCCATCGCATTGGATCCCCCACCAACACAGGCTATTATTACATCCGGCAGTTTACCGGTTATTTTATTAATTTGATGCTTTGTTTCCTTGCCGATAACCGCCTGAAAATCTCTAACTATCATGGGATAAGGATGAGGTCCGCCTACAGACCCCAAAAGATAATAAGTCGTATCGACATTAGTTACCCAATCGCGAATAGCCTCATTCATAGCGTCTTTAAGGGTCCGGCTTCCGGAACACACAGGTACTACGTCTGCTCCCAGGAGTTCCATACGAATGACATTGAGTCTCTGTCTGGAAATATCTTCTTCTCCCATGTATATCACACATTCAAACCCGAAAAGTGCAGCCACAGTAGCAGTAGCTACTCCATGCTGGCCAGCACCAGTTTCCGCGATTAAACGCGATTTCCCCATTCTTTTGGCAAGAAGCGCTTGCCCCATCGTGTTGTTAATCTTGTGCGAACCTGTATGGTTCAAATCTTCTCTTTTTAAAAAAATCCGGGCCCCCCCTAATTTCTCAGTTAACCGCGATGCGTAGTACAGAGGCGACGGCCTGCCAACATAGAAATTAAGATACCATTCGAGTTCTCTGCGAAAGCCGGTATCATTTTTCGCCTCAGCGTAAGCCCCTTCCAGCTCTTCTAATGCCGCCATCAGCGTTTCAGGAACAAATTTCCCCCCGAACCTATCAAAATACCCTCTCTCATCCGGCATTGCCAGTTTAAATGCGCGTTCCACTTTAAAGCTACCTCCTTTACTCCTTAAAACCGTGTGCACCGCTATCGAGTGATTTTCAGGCCGCAAAATTCACCAAAACCAGAAAAATTGCGGAAAAAATAAAACCAGCGCATAGCTCGAGCGCTGGCTAACGTCTGAATCTAATCCCT
>JACIYB010000034.1 GCA_014360155.1 Syntrophomonadaceae bacterium | reverse complement strand
CTCCAAGAAGTTATTTTCCCGTACCAGTCATTATAATAAATTCCGTAACAGCCTGTTGAACATCAACTCAAATTATAGCATACAGTTTTTAAATTAACTGCAAAACTTTAATTATTAAAATAAAAAATGCACGTATTATTTTAAAAACAAAGGTAATTCTAAAATAGAGATATTATTTCAAGAAAGGGGTAATCTTTTTGCAGGAAAATCCGCAGCAACCGGTGATAAAACAGGAAGAAAAAACAGAAAATATCAAACAACTGGGCACGGTTGAAGTCCCCGGTTATAGAAGCGATATACACTGTTTAACCATCGTAGGCCAGGTCGAAGGACATATGACCCTTCCACCGCGTAACAAGACCACCAAGTATGAACACATTATACCCCAGCTGGTAGCAGTAGAAGAAAACCCCCAGATAAAAGGACTGCTTGTGGTGCTGAACACAGTAGGCGGGGATGTGGAAGCCGGACTGACCCTGGCTGAAATGATCTCCAGCCTGTCCAAACCAACAGTATCAATTGTAATGGGAGGAGGCCACTCAATAGGTGTCCCTATTGCTGTCAGTACCAATTATTCTTTTATTGCTCCTTCAGCTACCATGACTATTCACCCCCTCAGATTAACAGGGCTGGTTATTGGAGTCCCCCAGACCTATGAATACCTGGATAAAATGCAGGACAGGGTGGTGAAATTTGTAGTTCAGCATTCAAACATCACTGACAGGAGATTCCGGGAACTCATGTTTAAGACCGGAGAGCTCGCCCGCGACATAGGTACAGTACTGGTGGGCAAAGACGCTGTTGAATGCGGCCTGATTGACGAAGTCGGCGGTCTGACATGTGCCGTAAAGAAACTGAAAGAATTGCAGCAACAACACAGAGGAGGGCTGCAGCAGTGATAATTTATACTCCTAACCCGCTCGAGTTCCTGGAACAGGACGAACAACCTCAAAATACTGCGGTTTTCAGGCTCCCTTCAGGCGGATACATCACTGCCGAACACTGCGAGTACAATAAGCTGAAAATACTGAGCCTGGTGAGCACTGACCCTATGGACTACATGAACAGCAAATACCAGCCGGGAAATTTCATCACTATGGAAACTAAATTTGAGAGTCCTTACTAACAACTTTGTACTCCCTAAATGTACGGAGGCATTATTGGATGAAAATAGCCATTTTTCAACCCGGCAGCTAGCGACTCGGCGGAGGCATCAGCTGTCCCTCTAAGCACTTTCTCCAGAAAAAATAAATGCGGTAAGTAGCCAAAGAAGTAGGTTTCACTTGCCTGAATAGCATAAAGATAGATTGAGTAGAAGTGCGCCTCTCTACCCTTAGGAGCAGGTTTGTTTTCTCCGTTGCTTTCCGTTTCCTCCGAGAGTGCCACAGTATTCGCTCCGTAGAAGATTGTGCGCACAACCCTCACAGAACCGTGCTCGAGCTTATTAACACACACGGTTCCTCACAAGGTTCCCTTGTGTGACTGCCTTCTCTCTGCAACCGTTACGCTGCTTCATTGATACTATCCAGTCGTCCAAACTCCCTGCTTCTCGTTTGCCTTCCTTGATTAGTTATCGCTTGTAGGGCATACCCATTCTCGGGAAGAAACAGGGCCTCCCGGGTTGCCGCTAATTCTCAATGTTAGCGTGTCAAGCTCTTAGACCCCGGAGCGTCAGTAACGACTTACCAAAGCGTCCCTACTGATATTGCCTTCTGTGTGTGTAACCACATCGGCCTTTCTCGAGTATATTTCGAGGCTCAATCACTTCAGCTTTCGCTTTCGGCCCGCTATTTTGCCGTCCTACGCTTAAAACTTTCAGTTGCCTGAAAGCCTCCAAGAACTAGCTACAGGGCTGCTGGTTAGGCTTTACCCTGGTGGGGCTTACACCCACTAGAATTAGCGGCCTTGCCCGGCCGCACTACACACATCCTTTCAAAATCAAATAGTTTGTAAACTCATGTTCCTTGGTATGCTCGATTTTTAAAGAATGTTTTTTGTTCTCCCCCAAAATCAAGATATATGGTATTATTTGCCATTTAGATAAACTAGCTTTGCTATGCCCTTTCTTATGTGTTTTCTCTCTTCCTTTTCGACCATCCAATTTCTCTTGCCCACATCACCTCGGCTTTCAGGTATAAATTCTCCTAAAACTGATTTTCTTCTCTGGACACAGGAGACCGTTTCTATCATCATAGAATTCTATACTCCTAAATACTATCATCTTCAAATTCTTCATACTCCGTCTGGTCCTGCAACGTGATATCCTGCACTACATCAACTGCCGGGGTTTTCCCCATAGCTTTTTCTATAATGCTCAAAATGTTCTTCATGCGCTCATTGAAAAAACTCTCAAAATCATTTTGTCTTATGGCTTGTGGAGAAATCAGATGGGACTCTAATATTTTATTCATGCGTTCTTGTTTAATATCTGCACTCTTTTGGAGGCGGTTTATATATTCGCTTGGAGCCCTGCCACCTATCATACGGTTAGTCTTAGCAGATAAGGGGGTCTTGTTTACAATGCAGTCACATCGTTTAGGATCAATATTATTTAAACGGCAAAATTCACGCGGGAATATATGGTGGATATCAAGTTTTTCGTCAAAATATAATTGATGATCAATAGGGTCACCACTACGAAAGTCTAGCCCGCCATTCCTGAGCAACAATGCTGATATTCCTTTATAAGCTGCACTATTACGGGTACGTAAGGTATATAAACGTGAAGCAGTAAAATTAGCATCCTGAATAGTTGTTGGTTCACTTCCTTTTCCTCCGATCCAAGAAATTAATTCAGGAAAATCTCTGGCAAACCTCGTTTCTACTGCACTGCCGTATAACTCACCCAATACACCGCACCAATACCAGCGTGCAAGTTTGCTTTTGACGCCATCATTCTCGGCTTTGTCTTTTAAGTAGCCCATAGTAGCAGCCAGTGGGACTACTTGGGTGCGATAAGGAAGATCGCGGCTATCAAATATTTTCTGGCTATGTAGAAATTTAGCTGCTTTTAAGAATCCAGCGGTAGCTGTATCCGCATATGTTTTATAATCCTTCAGTGATAAGTTTAAAATATCTTTGCGTTTACAACTTACTGCTGCTTTAGGGTCATTTTGTTTTTGAGCATAAGTCGCCAATAAGGTTACTGCCTGTAAAAAATCTGTACTATCAATACTTCTCAAAGCCTTGTGTTCATGAATTTGTTTTCTTCTTTTTACCCAATCATCACGTAACTGAAAATTTTCAGCAGCATAGGTAGCAGTAAGTAATTCAAACACACTTAAAGATACTCCGCCAGTGTTGACCTTTTCAAAAACCTGGCAAACCGCTTCTTTGGGCGTTGCTTTACCCAACGTTATGACAGGAACCTGGTACTGTTCAAAACGTTTGATTATCTCTTTACTGAACTCATTAAATCGCTTCAGTTGTTCTTTATTATAATTATGGTATTCATCATAGCCGGTTTTCCACTCGAAATAGTCCTGAATCAAGGCAAGGGGGAAAACCCCTGCTTCATATTCTTTTTCCCAGGTGCTATAATCTTCTACTGGATTACCCCATAGATCCTTTCTAATCTTTTCCGCGGGAACGGAAAATATCGCCTCTTCTCGATCAATATTTTGGTCAAGGGCTTTTTCAATATCAATGTAATACCAGCGCTCAATAGGCATATTACGGCTGTCCCGAGTTGAAACCGGTTTATTGCAGAATAAAGCTTGAAACAGAGAGGTAAGACGCTGTTGCCCGTCCAGAATTAACTCGTCGGGTTCAGGTTTGGAATTCAATTCCACTCCCTCAACCAGACGGGTCTTAAACCTTACGTCGGCATTTCCAGTTTCCATCATCATCACCGCACCAATAGGATACGATAAAGATACACTGGCCAGAATGCTCTTAATATGATCATCATCCCACACCCAACCACGCTGAAAATCGGGTAACTGTATTTTCCCTTCCCCGATGTCTGTCAACAGCTTAAACAAATATTCTTTAGTACTGTCAAAGGTAGTTATACTCATGGATTCATACCCCCAGATATGTGGTTACTCCACCTCAAACCCAAACTTATCAAATTTAAGCGTTTTACAGTTTTCGTTCACAATGCGCACCACATTGTCTTCAATTCCATCCGGCACTTTGACCTGAATTTCCAAAGTTACTTCTACTTCTGCCCCCTCCAGAACTGACAGATGCTGAATTACTTCTTCGGCAATGCGTCCTGCATCTCGGCCTACACGAGCGGAATTCAGACGGCTGGAGGCGTAGAAGCGGCGAATTTTGGTTTCTGGTTCAGGTATTTCCGGCGGCAGGAGCGGGTCACCTATTGAACCACCCTCTGACTGAACCGGCGGATAAAGTGGTCGGGGGCCACTACCAAGTGCACTTGTATTGCCCTGCTGGGGACGGGATACCTGCAGTTTTTGCCGGGCTATTTCAGGTTTGACCAGATAGCCGGTACTGTTAACCGCTACCATTGGCCCTTCCGATCCCAGGCGCAATCCTAGATAATCTTCCGCCGGGGTTACAGCCTGGGCATAGCCAAAGAATTCGTCAGACAGTAAACCTTCCTGGATAGTTTGCAGAAGAACATCTTCATTTTTTAAACGAGGGAGGTAGCAGTAGGTAGTCAGGTAATTCCATAGATCTTTTATCTGCAGATGATTCGATTCGGTCCACAACCAGCGATCTAGTTCCATACGCAGCAGAGCTGGGGCCCATTTAACTATCAAGCTGTCCGATGATTTAAGGCTGCGGGCAGCTTTTATTACCACATTTTCGCTGCCGCTAATGCGGGTTATATCCCACTCCAGCGGGCCGGTTCCTGATTGAACTGGAACTAAGAGCCAGGAATAAGCTTCATGCAGACGTATTTTTACAATATCATCACTGGCTTTTTTGCTTTCCTCCGCCTGCCGCTTCTGTTGAGCATCCAGGTTCAAAACCTCCACATCGTCCAATACTGACTTCCATGCCAAATAATAACGCACTTCGCTCTTTAAATGCTCTACCAAATCCTTATCCGGTGCTACGAACACCAACATATTGCGATAAATGCGAGGACCATTGCCACGCTGATTTAATATAACGGTAGCTTGCTGTATAGCCGGAGAGTCTTCCAGAGCATGTTTATGATTTTTAGCCGGGCCTAATATTACCAGGCGGGCTTCCTGGTTATCGGGCACATCATCAGAAATACCGAAAACGGTATGTACAGCGGCAAAATCACCTTTGCTGATTGCCGCCCGAATGCGGTTTTCAATCTCAAACTCTATCTCATCAACTTTAAATTGCTGGGCACGGTCTTCTACCGTACGCCTAAGATTTGGATTAGTATCGTACCAGTACCGTCCCCGGCTGTTATACAGGTAAGTTAGCTGCTCCACCTCTCGTCCTAGCGCATCATTAAAAATGGAAACCTGTTCACCTGGCTGTACAGTCCCTAGCCGTACCCTGATATCTTCAATCCCTCGCACGGCCTGTTCGCGAACTGAGGTAGCACTGCCTAAGAACACAGTGCGAGCCACCCGGCGGGCAGCCATGATTCTGCCAAAGCGGGGATTCTGCTGATCTATTTGCATAGGCAATGAGCGCGGCCCATCCACATCCCTTTCGACCACTGAATTCCAGCCTTCCGGGAGGTAGTGGGTCAATTCATCACGGATGATACTGTTATCCAGAGGAATTGAAGACGGCATAATCAGCAGTCCAGCATCCTGATGGATCCACAGATGATGGATTACCGCCGCCATCAGCCGCAGTACCCCGCGGGTCTTTTGAAACCGCTCCAGTGAAGCCCACTCATTGTACAAGCGGTCAAACACTTCGGGATGAATGGGGTAACAGGATCGCATACGATCCAGATAAGCCAGTTCTTTACACTCGGAGGGAAAATCAGCAGTGCTTTCCCGATACATATCAGAGAAGGCCCGGCACACATCATCGGCAGCACCCGGATCGATGGGATCTAAAAACAGGCGGCGGCGCACAATTTCAAAGCCTTCTTCCGCTCCTACCGGTTTCCAGATAGCCTCCATGCGGCCAAAGACATGTTCGATATGTTCCAGAGTCTTTTTCCCCGCCTCTCCCCCGATTTCAATATCCGACTCAGGTACAGAAGCAATCAGTATACAATTGTCTGTTTTGCGCACCGCTTCGGTCAATTCCTGTATAAAGGTGAGCAGGTTTTCAAAGGATCCTGCTGGAAGGTTGGTTATCCCGTATATTTTGCGGGCATAAGCTACCAGCTCATCTATAAGAATCAAACAAGGCCCTGCAGCTTCTAAAAGTTCCTTCAAGGTTTCTGAACCCGGAGATACTCCATGTTTATCGGCGTCTTTGATAATGCCGTAGATTTTAGGGTTATTGGCTTGCTCCGCTAACTGAGCAGCCAGTTCACCCCACAATGTACGAATAGAAATTCCTGGATGATTAGGAGGTTTTCGCACCTTAGTCGGGTCCAGGGCAGTTCCCACTAGGACCGCTACTTTTGCCTTGGGTATAGTGCTGAATCCTGCCTCATTCATTACCTGGTCTACATTGGGCATTTTACTCAAAGGGGCTTGTCCGCGTAACAAATGGTATAAAGCCAGCATGCTGTGGGTTTTGCCGCCGCCGAAAGCGGTTTTTAACTGTACTACCGGCTCTCCGCCTTTCCCAGATAGCCGTTCTGCTGCCTGAACCAACAAGCCTCGCATACCTTCGGTAACATAGGTACGGCCAAAGAATTCCACCGGGTCCTGATACTCTACCGCTGCCGTACCGCGTAAAACCTGGGACAGGTCAGCGGCAAACTCAGCCTGGCGGTAACGTCCCTGGGCTACATCCGGGTGAGGCTCCACCACTAAACGCCAGGGTTTTAGCCCTGGGCGAGGGTTTTCGGTTAAAACGCCGCTTGAGCCTCTCGAATTGGTGACCGGAGTAAAATTCCCATTGCGGGTGTTGGCAGTCGATGCTCCAGTGGTTCCGTAACGCACCTGTCTGGCCAGTTCCCGGATTTTTTCAGTGTTTTCGGCATCAATCTGCTCCATTAACCGGGCCATAGTATCCAGGGCCCGCCAGGCATCATCATCAGGAATGTTAAACAGCCCGGTATGAGCCCAGCGGTTACGGGTACTCTGCAGTTCTTTGACCCAGTTGCGGTGTTCCCGGCTTAACTTGTACTTGAATATGCTTTTCCAGTGCAGATCAATTAACAGAAAACAGCGGGCTGGATCCAGGGAATCCACTAATTCCCCCCAGTCTCCTTCCCGGGGCAAATCACGAACCTGATCCTCGTAAAGCACACCCAGTACCCCGTCCTGCCACCATTTTCCCCGACCATATGCGCCTTGAAGCTGGGTGGCTACATAAGGAGCCAGCATCTCATTCAGTAACTTAAAACCTTGGGTAACCAACTGATAATTATCGTTCACTTTTACACCCTCCCTATTCCAGGATGGTCCCCTGCACTATGGTTTCCGGCTTCAGAGCTGCTGCCCTGCGCTCGATATGTGTCCAATCCACTATAAGACTATTATAGGCCAGGGCATCTTCGGCCCAGCCCTTTTTCTCAGCTATGTCATAGAGGCGATAGGTTAATCTCTTCACCCGCTCCATGCTGCCCATACCAATTTGCTGTCCCAACTCAGCGGCTTTTTCTATGCCGCCGCTTTCCAAGCGGGCTGCCAGTTGCAGGGTTTGCAGCCAGGTGCTGCCCGGTTTGCTGACAGCAGGTGCCCAATCTGGGTTCAGCTCATCTCTTCTCACCAGGCGGGCTTTGCCTTTGGCCGCGTATAAAATCCCCTGCTCTACCAGCACATTGGGAGCGGTGTTTTTAGCCCGGGCCATAACATCCGCCTGTCCATAAGGGGCTTCATTAAACCCATACTGCTCATACCAGGCCAGGCAAAAGCGGGTTTCCGCATCCAGTTCCCCCTCTTGGGCAGTCAGGTAGGCATCCAGTTCCTGATTGATGATATGTAATGCCTGACGCACACTCATAGCCTGTCCGCTGGCATCCAATACCTGAGCAAAACTGCTGAAAACCGCCATGCCTGGACCAATTACTGCCTGAGCCAGATCGACCGGGGCAATATTTCCCTGCTGCAGCTGCTTCAAGGCAATCGGTAATTCACGCTTCAGCCGGTTCACAAATTCCCGCCGGCTGGCGGTAGGCGCATTAGCCGGGCGGGGGCGGCACACCAGGACAATGGAAGAAGCTAAGGCGTTGGTATCTCTGGCTAAAGCCCGGTTGGCTAATTCAGTACGCATAGGCCAGGTGCCGCGGATTTCCAGCCCTGCCTTTAACAAGGCCTCCAGCATAGTCTCCCAGCCGGTGGAAGCTATGGTCGGAGTATCTCCATCGTCTCCACCTCTGTCGCTTTCCGTTTGTTTGAAAGCATAGTAAACAGTAAGAGGATAATCTGGGTGAGCTTGTTCCCGCAGAGAAGAAAATATCCTTTTCATACCCTCTTCAAAAAAACGTCTCGCTTTGTCCCTATCTCCATCAAACCGGTAGGGAGTAGCCACCAGTTCCTCGGCCTTGGGCACCAGCATGGTAGCGAACAGCTGGGGATAAATGTTGCCCAAAGAACGGCGCAGCCAGACATAGAAGAAGTCCGATAGATCAGCATAGCTGATATTATCATAATAAGGAGGATCGGTAGAAACCAGGGGTTGGTGCAACTTGTGAATAGCTGCCCCGGCTTCATTTTGCACTGCACATGATTGTGTATTGCCAGGTAAAAGAGTCACTACCTGCGCTACCCACTCCACCGCTCCCAGAAAATTGCCGGTAGAATTGCTAAAAGGATTAGCTTCAGCATAGTCCCAAACCATAGGAATTGCCTGGCGGGCAAAGGTGTTGCGTATTGTATCTCTACTAACATGCCAAGAGCATATAGCAGACGTATAATCAACGGTTCGATCAATAGCAAATGATAGATAGGTTGCAACTGCATCGGCATATGCCTGGGCACCGTTTCCTCCGTCATCTATGCCTGTAGTATCCTTTTTCATACCAGCATCAACGGCGTCCTTAAATACCCTCTCGCGCACCTCTTGTATAAGGTCAGAAAAAGTAGTTAACGCCATCAGTTGACGATTGGTAAAAAGATCAGCAAAAGTATTCATGCCATAGTTAGGTGTTTTAAAATCCCTCGGGTTTATAGGTAACTCATTTGTTGGTATAGATTCAGGTCTATCAACCAGGGAAACTTTAATGTGGTCATTATTGGGTTCAATATACGTTCTCCCCCTCTGTCCTTCAGTTACAATCGCCATCAACTGGCTGCCCATTTTACCTGCTTTGCCTTCGGCCCGAATATAGTCAAATTCAACAGGCTGATCACACACCAAGCAGCGCGCCCCCCGACGATTAACGGTACCATCAGGGGGTGTCCCGCTCCCGGAATTGACCTTATAAGTTATCTTCCTATTCGTATTATCAATCACCGGCTCCACCCAAGCTTTTTTGCCCGTCCTTGTAGAAAGCCAGAACTTGCTTGTTAGGAGCATTTCCGCTCCACAGGCGGGATTGGGACACTTGACCGTGCGTGCCCACAGCCAGGCAATCACTGTGGCTTTGCCACCGCCTTGTTCTTGGGGCAGAGTCACCTGAGGATAAAGATGGCCGATGCGCTTTTCCGCCTCATCTCTCATCCACTTACCATAATAACGTACATCTTCCGCCAATCCAGCGGCACCCTGCCATTCCCCATCCGCCATCATATGCCGCCGGGATTCAGGATTAACTGCCGGTTTTCCGGCAAAACGAGGCGGAATCTCAATCATGGCTTTGGTAATCAGTACTGCTACCGGATTTAAATCACTGCCAGAGGCCGTTAAGCCCAAGCGTTGGGCTTCTAAGGGAATGGAGCCGCCCCCGCAGAAGGGGTCCAATACCGGCGGAGGATTGCCGCCGGTGGACTTCATGATCTCAGCCTGGGCTTTAGCCAGTACCCGGGCATCGTTGGTGTTTTCCCATTTTACCAGTTCCTCGATTATTTCAAACAAACGCTGGCGCTCTCTTTGCTGGTCGACCTCAGTAGGGAACTCCTCCGGCCGGCTGGAAGGGTCGTCCACCAGGGAGGCAAACAACACCGCCCGGCAAGTGGCCAAAGGTTTCCTAGACCACCATAAATGCAATGTGGAAGGATGCCCATGTCGTAGAGATTTCTCCCGTATTGACGCCGCATTAATCGCTTCCAGCGGCAATGCCACTTCAATCAGTTTTTTCTTCATAATAGTTTATTCCTCGCTCATTTTCTTTCTCAATTATAATATAAGCCTATTGTATTTTTTAGGGCTTTTTTCCCTTTCTCCATTGACTAGATTGCCCTACCAATTTAGATATCGTTTGGTCAGAAACCAACCATGAAAGTTTAATCCATTTTTCCTCTATTGGTACTATCACGATGGCGCCGTTCCCCGAGCTAACAATTCCCGCAGATCATAATTGACACTAGTGACTCCAAAATCGGGCTCCATTTGAAAAGGCCGGCGGATATAGGTTACCTGGGTTGATTCCTCATCCACTTCCACTACAGCTAGAATAAAATCATCCGGTTTGTTTAGTGCGGTAAGAATCTCATTTTGGGTCACAGTTATGGTAGTGGCCCCTTTGGCCCGACCTTTGACTTCAATAAAACGCAGCCGGCCAGATCCTGGTATCCGTGATTCTATATCATAGCCGCATTTATCAGCACTGACATCTCGCGGCTCAAACCCCAGATTTTGTTCAGCCTCCATAACTGTTTGCATGGCAATGGCCTCAATCCGGGATTTATCTTGGGCAAACAACCCTGGATCTTCAGGCTTATTTCCTTTCAATCTGCGCAATGCTCCCTGGGGTATAATCAGCGCTCCTCCTACAACTACCGGAGGGCGAGGGGATAGCTGGCGTTCCTGCTCCAATTCTTCTAGGCGTTTACGCAGACGGCTGTGCAGTTCTTCTGCCCGTTGACGAGCTTTTTCAGAATTTATGCGAGCATTGATTTTTCCGGCTTGCTCCTGGGCCCGCAAATCTTCAGCCCGATGGTCCCAGTAGTTTATTTCTTTAGTAAGGCGATCACGTACCGCCACAATGGTTTTTTGTATCAATTCCTCTCTATACTGTTTTACTTCCTGCAAATGCTGAGGTACCAGATTCATTACGGCATAGTCCAGGGCCAGGTTTTCCAAATCATCTTTTAGCTGGTTTGCTTCCAGTATTTGGTTTACTGCGTCTAATTCCTCATCAGTCGGTACCCGGTAATCCAAATACGGTGCATAACCGGCTGAACGAGCCTTTCCCTGGGAATCTATTTCCACAAACTGCAGTTGCCGGGAGACTACCCGGCGCTCTCCCTGAGAGTCTATGCGACCGTCCTGGATAAGGTGTTCTATATAGACCAGGGCTCGCACTTCGCTGCTATCATCAATGGGATCAATCAGGACTGCTCCCTGCTTTAACAAACTCCGGTAGCGTTCCAGAATCAAATCAATAGTTGCATCCAGCAAGGGATGACCAGGGCAGATAAAAGCAGCCATGGGCTTACCCGGTACATGAATAAGCTCTTTTTCAAAGCACACTCTTTCATAGCGGGTTAATACCGCTTCGCCCGTACCAATTAATCGATCCCGGCTGCGGATATCAGCTGGCACTCGGGTAATTTCATAGCGTTTGGGCTCCCGTTCACGAATGCTTCCTCCCAGTAGCTTGAAGGCTTCCATGAAAAATGCTGAAATAAAATGAGGCTGCAGACGCCGGGCTTCCATGCGCTCCATCTCCTCCCGTATCTGCATTACCTGGCGAAAGTCCATGGTATCTCGCACCAGAGCATTTTCTTCAAATAGCTGCTTCAGTTTGTTGGAGTCGAAGGCAGCATCAACTGCTTTATTAAGACGTTCGCGTACCTCCGGCTGGTCTCCGTAACGTATTGCTTCAATTAACAGATCACGCAGCGGTTTGTTGTCAAAAGATATTTTCCCAAGTACGTCAAAAACCTGCCCATTAAGGGACTGGCTTTCTTGTTCCAATTTGTCGCAGAGACGTTTAAATACTGCGCCTTCTCTGGTTTCGGCTGCAACCAGATTCCACAGATGACATACTTCGGTCTGACCAATACGGTGTATACGGCCGAAACGCTGTTCCAGTCGATTGGGATTCCATGGTAAGTCATAATTGACCATCAAGTGAGCTCGCTGCAGATTAATGCCTTCTCCGGCCGCATCGGTGGCTACCATGATCTGAACATCCCTATCCTGAGTGAATAATTCCTGAGCTTTGCGGCGGTCTTCCCGGGACATGCCGCCATGGATAACTACCAAGGTTTCTTCTTTGCCCAGGTGGGCGATTATACGGTTTTTTAAGTACTTGAGGGTATCCCGGTGCTCGGTGAAAATAACCAGTTTGCGATGATGCCCATGCTCATCAAACATATGTACGCGATCATCCAGCAGACGGGAAAGCTCTTCCCATTTACGATCTAACCCAGAATTACGAACCTGCTGAGCCATTCTCTCCAGCCTTTTTAAGTGGTCAATCTCGGCTTCTAATTCAGCAATAGTCCGGGCTGCTGTAGCCAGATCCACCAGGTCCTCTTCAGTTGCCTCAACTTCAGAATCAGGTGCATCTTCTAAATCATCCATATATTCACTATCAAAACTGGCCAAAGCTGAAACGTTTTCGCTGATTTCCAATCCGCGCTTGTTTAATCTCTCCGCCCGTAAACGTTCCTCAAGCCTTTCCCGGCGCCGTTTTAGAGATTGATAGATAGCTTCCGGTGATGATGCCAGACGGCGTTGCAGGATGGTAAGGGCAAAACCTACCGTTCCTTTACGGTTTTCATTGTCCAGATTATCGGCTCGGTTAAACTCTTCGCGGACATAATCAGTAACCTCTTTATAAAGCTTTACCTCTGGTTCGGAGAGAGTATAGTTAACTGTATAGGCACGACGTTCCGGGAATAGCGGCCTGCCGTCAAATTTCATTAATTCTTCTTTAACCATACGGCGCATCATATCAGAGACATCAACTTGATGAACTCCGTCCCGGAAACGGCCTTCAAAACGGTCACCGTCCAGCAAGGCCATAAAAAGCTGGAAGTCTTCTTCTTTTCCATTATGAGGAGTAGCAGTTAACAGTAAAAAATGGCGGGTAGTTCGAGAGAGCAGCTGACCTAACCGATACCTCTTGGTAAACCTTACCTCGCCGCCGAAAAAGGAAGCTGACATCTTATGAGCTTCGTCGCACACCACCAGATCCCAGTCCACTGCTTCCAGTTTAATCTGAATGTCCTCATTACGGGATAATTTGTCCAACCGCGCAATACAAAAGGGTATTTCAAGAAACGGGTTGCCAGTCCGCGAAGCCTCAATTCTATCATTAGTTAGAATATCAAAATATAGATTAAAACGGCGGCCCAGCTCGTCCTGCCATTGCTCGGCCAGGTTGCCTGGACACACTATTAAACAGCGCTTCAAATCGCCGCGAATTATTAATTCCTTTATAAGGAGACCGGTCATAATGGTTTTTCCGGCACCTGGATCATCGGCCAGCAGAAAGCGCAGCGGCTGCCTTTTTATCATTTCACCGTATACTGCGGTAATCTGATGGGGCAACGGATCAATATCTGAAGTATGAACTGCTAAATAGGGGTCGAAAAGATGAGCTAAGCGGATACGATACGCCTCAGACACCAGGCGCAGCATACCCCCATCTGCATCAAAGCTCCAGGGACGCCCTGCCTGGGCAATCTCCAATGTCGGTTCACGGTCTCGGTATAAGAGTTCGCTTCCCAATCTCCCGGCGGAGTCTTTATAAGTAAGTTCTAGGGTAGCACTGCCGATCCAGCGCGCCTGTACCACAGTTACTATTTGATCGATAAGAACCCCTTTAACACTGGTTCCTGGTGTTAATTCCTCTAAACGAGTCATCTGGTCTAACTCTCCCCCAAATAAATGTTACTACCCCACATTCCCTGCATTCATCAGCAAATTATAGGTGAACCACCCATCCCCGGTTATGAAAAACTGGGGTTTAGCAGTGGCGGCGTCGCGCTGGATGCCTACCCCATCGGAGAAAGGCGTGAATGAAACGATTTTATCCAAACGCACACGAAAGGTCTTCTGGCTGCAGGTGAAGTAGATGTGTTTGTTGGTGACGGCCATGATGCCCGTTCCTAAATGGACTCGTTCGGTGGTCTCCACCGGACGTCCCCTAAAACCGCCGGTGCGAAAATATACGCCTTTGGCTACCCGAAAGCTGACTCCGGAGCTGCCGCCCACATACTGCCGGCGGGTTTTATCTTCGTAATAGTCTACTCTGTCAAAAACCCAGATAAGAGATTCGGATTTCTGAAAATTGAAAGGCAGCGGTGTATCGGTTTTTACCCTTTCTGGTATATTACCTTCTATAACCTCACGTAATACCGCCCCTTTGACGAACTGGGTGTAAATGCCGCGCTGGTCTAGGTCGTTCTGAGAAAGAGCAAAATGGGTTGCGAAGGATGTGAGCTGTTTTTCTTCCTCGGCGCTGAGATCCCCGTCTTCGATAAAGTGGGTCACGGCCTGCTCCCAGCCTCTGATAATGGCTTCGTTTATCTGTTCAGCAGGAATAAAACTGTATGATGCTATGCTGGCCAGTTTGGACCTCAGACCGCTTATATCTCCCAACCCTCGGGCAGCTTGTTCGGCTAAATCGATCATATTCTGCCAGCCCTGATCATGCTTGGCAGCGCATTCTTTGTGCTGACTGCGCAGGAATCCGGCCGGCTGTCCGCAGTATTTGCAGTTACCCATACAATTTACCCCCATTAGCTAAGTACTTGCCTTCTTTATTTATCATTCTATAATGAATATACTAATCCTTCCATTATCAATGGCAAATAAAGCCTGAATACTGGCAAGGCAGGATCAAGTCCAAAATTTTGTGCAAAAACCTCTGGTTAGAAATGAAGATTTCTTAATTACCGATACGCACAACTCTTTGGTTTTTCTTAATTCTTTTGACAAAGTTAAATACTCAGTCATATCGAGGTACTTGCGGCTGCTGGCCCACTTCTTGTCAACCCCCATGAGGAGAATACCGACAAGACGTACAGCTCCTGGTTAGGAAAGATCCTGACAATCCTTGCGTTCTATTAAATATATCTCCTTATATTTGCTGTTTTTCTCCACTGCTCAAGGAGGCGGAGACCTGTTTTTAAAGGGTGTAGAAGGAAAACAAATGTTATGTCCCTCAACTCAATATTTTATAGCTTCCGAAACAACCGTATCCCCATGATCCCAAGCACAATATTCGCTAAAACAAAAAATGCAAGAAAAGCAAGAACCATTACTACTCGCCAGCCTGTTGGCTCATGTTCACCATGAGCAAGACCGGTTACAACAGCACCAACCTGACTAGCAAGAAGAAACCCTATCATCGCAGCCAGGCTCCCGCCAATGGGGCCTTTATAAAGCTGCGTCCGTTTAGCCGCCCATAAAAGCAGCAATCCACCCGCCAGTGCGATAAGAAATGACTCAGCTGGCATCAAGAAAGCCTAAACGCCCCTGCTGTTATCCCGGTTGCCCGGAGCTGACCGACGGACAGTATTGTGACCGTCACCGCAGTGAGAAATATAAAAAATATACCGCTCCAAAAGGGACGAGTTTAGTAAACGGTTCTATAACTCCCCGCAATGGTAGCGGCTTAGAAAGCAGAAGCTTAGACTAAATCCCTTATGCGAATATTGTGAAATGGAAGGCAAGGTAACGTCTGCAACGGTTGTAGACCATATAGTGCCTATCAAGACAGGCGGCGCTGCCTTGGATATCAACAACTTGCAGAGCCTGTGCAAACCTTGCCATGATTCCAAAACCGCCCGGGAGGACGGCAGGTGGGGAAATAAGAAAAGCCCCGTAAGGAGCTGACGCTTAAAGGTTTTTCATGTACCGTTTCAATTCTTTATAAAAGTTTTCACGGGTGCCGGCTAAGATAACAACAACGGTTAAGTCGCCTTCTTCAATAATGGTATAGGCCAGCTCGTAGTTTGTTTTATTGTAGTAGATATCATAACAAAAGACGCCGGAAAGATCGCCCGTTTTGGGTTCACCCATATAAGGATCCTTGAGGATTTCGTCGACAGCTTTTTGAAAAGCCGCTTTAAGCGGCTTTCCTTTCAACTTTTTCAAAAAGCGGGCGGCAGGAGGCAGAATAATCAACTTATGCATTATTCGCCCTCCGGGTCAAAAACGTCTTTATAGGTGGAAAATTGAGCTTTTCCAGCAGCAGCAAGGCGAGCTTCTTCCAGTAAGCGTTCGACAGCAGGCCGGACTTGGCGCCGCATTTCCTTGAACTTTTCAAGAAGCTCCTGCCCGGAAAGGCCTTGAGAAATTAAGTCGGCCAGGATTTCTTCATCAAATTCGCCGGAGTTTTCACGGACAGGACGGATAACAATGGCATTGTTTTGGAGATAACACTCAACTTCCTTTTCAATGCCGAGGCTGTTAAAAAATTCTATTGGAATGGTGATTTGGCGTTTTTGTGATACGGAAATACGTTTTTTCAACACAGGTTTACCTCCCGGTAGGGATGTTTGTAACATTAGTGTTCATCCTTTCTTAGTATATGCTGAGCAATGATAAATATACAAATTTTCTTTGACTTGATTATAACAAAGAAACTAAGAAAGATAAAGACGAATTGTTTTTTTATATTTCATTTCCGCTTGCCTCCAATATTCCTGTTTTATCTAGAAATTTATCCATACTGCTGTTTTTCCCGCGGCTGCACCTTCAACACCAACCACAAAATGGACTGCCTTCTTCAGCAACAAATCTTTATAAAAATCCCGGTATTTCATATATTTCTTTATTTATGCTTTTTATATTATAAATTACCACCGAGGAGAAGAGAGAACCACGATTTTTACAACACTTTCTGTTGATAATGGACTTTTAAAAAAACAATCACACCAATTGTTTGCAGAACCTGTACAATCTCCCGGAGAAGATGCTTATCAAAACCTTTATTGATCTCAATAGTTATCTGACCAATATGAACGGCTATGGAATCGGGATTTAAATTTGCTTGATTTTTATTATCCAAAGCCAGAGAAAGCCATTTAACAGGCTGTTCTTTTTTATCTGGTTTAGATCTCAGTTTTCTGCGCCAGTAATAAAACCGGTTTTCTCTGATTCCTTGCTCTTGGCACCAGGCTTTAATTGTTTTACCACTGCTTTCAAACTCCGCCAGACGCTGTTCCCACAGGCTGCGCAAATCGTTTTCTAGCATTCCTGAACATCTTTCTGTCTTGTGCTCAGGTTTATTTTCTCACTTTTATATCAGCTAAAACAGATGTGAATTATTTTACACTTGCGTTAATTATTTAACCTAGTGATTTATTTACCTTACCTATGCTGAAACGTCTATGACACCATCTTTAATAAGAGTTTTGATGTAAGTAATCAAATTAGCTATAAATGCTCGCTTGTTTTCCTCACTCATTGCCTCAAACTGAGCGATTAGCCCCTCTACCTCCAGATCATTTAGCCGTTGATTGCAGGCGTCTATAACCTGTATGACCTGTTGCTGCTGGATAGCAGAGAGGTATGCAGGCATATTAAGTAATCGTGATTTTATATCTATTACCAATTGAGCATTCATTCTCTTTATCTCTGTCGGCAACGGGACATGGCTCTCCATCCAGTTGGATGCTAAGAGTACTCTATTGTCTAATATCAATTGACGAATGCTGGCGTATATCATCTCGTTGTCGAGCGGAGGAACATCACCAACAAATGCATCTTGGGTCTCACGAACACATTTTTCAAAGATTTCTATAAAGTCTCTCTCGTTTAATGATTTATCATCCAACAAGTAATAATGCTTCTCAATCAGGTCCAGTTGCCGTTGAATTAGCTTCAAATCCTGGACATCCGCTTCTCGGCCTTCGTAAACCAATATCAGCGCTGCTACCTCATTCCTCAGATTAGCAATATCGTTTAACGATGAAATCTTTTCAGTGTTATAAACCTCTTCAGTCCGTTTTCTATAGGCAATTAACTGTGCTTGGCAGGCATCTTGAAACTTAGCTAATGATTCGCGGGCACGCCGTATATCTCCTTGCACTATTTCCGTACGCTGTTCGGCTTCGTTCAGTTTTTTGGCATAATCCTGAACCTGCTCCAACCATGTTTGAATATCTAATACCGGAGTCAAGTTAGTAACCTTATTAGCACGGACCATATTTTCAATGTCGGCAATGACCCTTTTAACCTCCGAGATATGCCGGACATGTTGCTCTATCTTCTCCACATGCGCCACAAGTTGTTCTACCTCGTTTTTCATATCCAAGTTGATAAGGTTTTTTTCAATTTTTCTCATGATATTTTTGAACTGAGAAAGCTGCTCAACTTGATAGACAATCTGTGAACTCAGCCATTTAGGAAACAACTGCTGGGTCAAAGTGCGCCCTAAAGCCAGGTGATTAGTGACAAAATCCCTTTGTGAATCCCTCCAAAAATCGTATCCCATTTCCATCTTTTTTAACCAATTAGCTAGTATTGAGGCTCCACGCGATACCTGCCCAGCATCGTCCCGTTCTCTGCCTCTTTCAATAAAACTTATGGCCTTGCTTGTTTCTTCATCAAAAATGCGCAGGGCTCTTTGTGCCTCGCGGGCTTTCTGCTCCAGTAATTCCAATCGATAATGAAGTGCCTGCGGTTCGGGAACCCTCTTCTGCAACTCATTAGCTCTCCTCAGGTATTCAACCTTGCCTAGGTACGTAGTCTCAAGTCCCCATTCTTCCAGCAGCCTTTCCCATTCTGAAATACTCTCAGCAGATACCCGTTCCAAAGTAGTCGCATCACAAATCGGTAGACTCAGGTAATTGCCGGAGATTGCTTCCATAAGCCAATTTTCTATGCTGATGTTCTGGGAATTCT
>JACIYB010000033.1 GCA_014360155.1 Syntrophomonadaceae bacterium | reverse complement strand
TTTTAAAAAAAAGGGCGCCAAAAACCGCGGCGGTTATGTTGGGGGGGGGGGGGGGCGGGCCCGGCGCAGTGAAGCCCGCGCACCCGCCGCAGTTGTGTGATATGTGATTGCATCCCTCTCGCCCCCTCCTTGCCGGACCCGAGCGTTCTTAAGCCTTCAGCCCCCCCATCCCCTGCACTCATGTCCCCGGGGCTGAAGGCTTGAGGTCAGCGCAGGGGAATAAAGGCGGTTATGCTTGTGTTTTAGGGACGTGGGGTGTTAGTATGAAGTTGTAATTAAGGTGGAGTGCTTGCTTTAGAAGGTTTTTTGCGGCAGGATGGCTGACTGGGAGTAATGGATTGTAAAGAAGGAGGTTTTCTGAAGTGAAAAGAGAATTAATTGAGAAGGCCAGGGAATTGATAAATGCAAATTACATATCAACTACCCTGAGTACCGTGGACAGGGATTATAATGTCAATGTAGCCGTAATAACAGTTCTGGAAATGGTAAATGATGATACCATAATTTGTGCCCGTTTTGGAGCTGACAGGACTTATGCCAACTTGAAGGAAACGGGCAAAGGAGTCTTTATGGTTCTTCTGACTGATGGGCAAAAAACGAAGGACGGCATCAGGGTTTATGTGCAACTGGCAGATGACCTGACAGAGGGAGAATATTATGAGAGAATTAGAAAGCGGCTTGATGGTACCAGGTATGCTGCTTTTCCGCTTAAAAACTGCCTAGTCTTTAAGATAACCGATATATTGCCTGTGTCGATGCTGCGCCGCTAAAGCACTATTTAATGAAAATTTATTTTTATGTAACCGTTACTGGGACAGTGAATATACAGTAATCAGTAGAACTATCGAACGGGGTGAGATATTTGTATTTAGGAAAAATTATAGTGGTCTTCGGGACTAGGCCAGAGGCTATAAAGATGGCGCCGGTTGTCAAGGAGTTAAAAAAAGTGAAAGACATAGACACGGTAGTTGTTGTAACTGCGCAGCACAGGGAAATGCTGGACCAGGTGCTGCGCCTTTTTGCAATTAAACCGGATTACGATCTAAACCTGATGGAAGAGCAGCAGGACTTGCACAGCATAACTGCCGGGGTACTTAATGGCATGAAGGATATATTGCAAAAGGAGAAACCTAATATGGTCATAGTGCATGGAGATACTACCACGACTTTTGCTGCTTCCCTGGCGGCTTTTTATGAAAAGGTTCCGGTAGGGCATGTGGAAGCGGGATTGCGCACTCGAAATAAATACTCGCCTTTTCCGGAAGAAATGAACCGCACCCTTACAGGCAGGCTGGCGGATCTGCACTTCGCTCCTACTGATACGGCCAGGGAAAACTTGCTGTCCGAATCTACCGCCAGGTTGAAGATATGGGTTACCGGGAACACAGTTATAGATGCCCTTTTGGAAACGGTTAAGCCTGGTTACGATTTTGGAGCGGTTTTAGATGGCGTTAATTTTGACAACAGGATTTTGCTGGTTACCACCCACCGTCGGGAAAACTGGGGCAGTGGGATGAAGAGAATTTACCAGGCCTTGATTGATCTGGTGGAGGAATTTTCTGATGTGGAAGTAGTGTTTCCTGTCCACAGGAATCCTACAGTAAAGGATATTGCGGAGGAAATGCTCGGGGGCAGGGAACGCTTTCACCTAATTGAGCCGCTTGATTATGAACCTTTTGTTAATCTTATGAATGCGTCCTATTTGGTGCTGACAGATTCGGGAGGGATGCAGGAGGAAGCCCCTTCGCTTGGCAAGCCGGTGTTGGTCCTGAGAGACACGACCGAACGCCCTGAGGCGCTGCAGGCAGGGACAGTCAAGCTGGTAGGCACAAACCAGAAGAAGATATATGAAGAAGCCAAACTGCTGCTTACCGATGCCAGAGAATATGAAAAGATGGCCCGGGCAGTGAACCCGTACGGAGACGGTAAAGCGGCGCAGAGGATTGTTAGGGTGTTGATAGATTTCTTATATGCGCGCATTGGTGCGCAATCATAATACCTGCCGGCCTGGCCCTGGAATTTGAATTTTATTTCGCTGTAAAGACCTTAAATTATCCTGTTTAAATGTATATATAAATGCAGGGGAGCCTGTGGGCGAGGCATGGGTGCAACACCCCGCGAAGACGAAGCGGCAAATATTTGTACACTAAAACCGGCAGAACCAGATTCGCTGATGAAACTGCGTCTTTGTCTTAATATATCAAGATAAAATGCGGGGACCGCGGATTTAATTGCACTAGAAGTTATATTTACTCATCCTCTCAGGGACAATAATACAGACGGCTTATAGAATCCCGGGAAGTGAGTGAAGGCGGAGCTGTTTTTAAGTGCATTTTTAAAAACTGCGGCGGCTTTTTTCAGTATACTGTTCTACACGCGGATATCGGGAAAACAGCAGATAAGCCGGCTTACTTTTTACGATTGCGTGATAAGCATTACATTTGGCAGCATAGCGGCTTCAATTGCTCTCGATTTGGGGAGGAGAGTCTGGTTGATGCAGCAGCTGCAGGGTTTGGGCTTTAATGACCTGCGGGATATAAGCTATGCCAGTCTTGATGTAAATGCTAATCTTTATGTAAACGAGAGAAGGGATTAATTGTAAAAGACTGCTGATGTATCTGCCTAGCAGAGGTGTTAGGATAACTCTTTAAGGAGGATTTTCATGTCTGACGTAAAATTTGGGACAGATGGATGGACTGCTGTCATTGCCCGGGATTTTACTTTTGAGAATTGCCGGAAGGTTGCCCAGGGAATTGCTGGTTACATAAATGGCAGCCTGCAGAAAAAGAGCGTCATAATAGGATATGACAACCGTTTTTTAGCCCGGCATTTTGCGGAGGAATGTGCTCAGGTGTTAGTCGGCAACGGTGTTAAGGTTTCCCTTACCAAAAAAGCAGTTCCTACGCCGGTCGCTGCTTTTGCGGTTCGCTTGCTTCGAGCCGGGGGGGCTGTCGTGATAACAGCCAGCCATTATCCTCCTGAATACAGCGGGATAAGGTTTATACCTGAATATGCAGGGCCGGCGATGCCTGATGTTGTGGAGGCGATAGAAAGGGAAGTTGAAAGGGTTATGGACAGCGGGAGGGTTTACGGCTTAAAGCTGCAGGAAGCTGTACCGTTGGGTTTATTTCAGGAAATTGATGTGGAAGAGGATTACATTAATCATATAGAAAGGATTATTAAAACTGATTGTTTCAAGGATAAAGATATAAAAGCAGTGGTAAACCCTATGTACGGGTCTGGTATAGGGTACATAGACAAAGTCTTGAGTAATTTGGGATGTAATGTGAGGACCATAAATAATTACCGGGACGCACTTTTTGGCGGTTCCAGGCCGGCTCCCGAAGACGAGAATTTAAACGATTTAAAAAGGGCCGTGCTCAGCTATAACGCTGACATAGGGCTTGCGGTTG
The DNA here is from genome assembly GCA_014360155.1 of Syntrophomonadaceae bacterium. Classification (GTDB taxonomy): domain Bacteria; phylum Bacillota; class Syntrophomonadia; order Syntrophomonadales; family Syntrophomonadaceae; genus JACIYB01. The sequence goes on along the minus strand of JACIYB010000033.1, from coordinate 15,539 downwards.
ACGGAGATGCCGATCGGTTTGGGTTGATTAACAAAGATGGGATGTTTATAAGTCCTAATAGGTTCCTGTGCCTGCTCCTGAATCATCTGTTAAAAACCCGTGATTTTCGGGGGCCGGTTTGCCGGTCACTTGCTACTACCCACATGCTGGACCGCGTAGCGCAGAAAAACGGTCTTGATGTTGTAGAAACTCCTGTAGATTTTAGGTATATAAGTGAAGGTTTGAGGCAAAAGGGCTGTATGCTGGGGTGTGAGGAAAGGGGGCATTTAAGCATTTTGGGGCATGTCCCGGAGAAAGACGGTATTCTCGCCTGTTTGTTGGCGGTGGAGATGCTGGTATATTCCGGTAAGAGCGTAGAAGAGCTGGTACGGGAATTCGTTGAGGAGTATGGGGACCTGACCAGCAGGAGGTTCGATATAGAGGTTAAAGAGGGGGAGAAAGGTGCGATAGGGGACAAGTTGAGCAGTTTCAGCCCCAAATCTATTGCGGGGAAAAAGGTACTCAACTGCAACAGACTGGAAGGCAGCAAAATAATATTGGAGGACGGGAGCTGGATACTGCTGCGGATGTCGAGGGCTGAACCTTTTTTGAGGGTTTACATAGAAGCAGAAAATGAAGGCGATCTGGAACTTATAAAAGGGGAAACGATGAAGTTGCTGGAGATTTGAAACAGGCTTGAGGAATAAGGGCACACATAAACATTTATCTAAGCGATGTAAGCGGTGGGGAAGGATTTTTATGATTTATGACGAAAGTTCTATAAAAAATGAAAATTTAACTTCAGACAACCTGGAAAAGCTGGACAGGGTGCTTTCGCAGGTAGTGAATGCCCTGGAGAAGGGACGCAACGAGATTTTTGAAATTGCGGAAGACTGCCATAAACAGTGTGCAGACATGGAAGTTGAGCTGGAAGAACTGAAAATAGAAACAAAACAGGTAATAGAAGAAGTTGAAGAGCATGAAAAACTGCTGTACAAAGCCAGAATCCGGTTAATGGAGGTGAGCCGCAATTTCAGGTCTTATTCCGAGGATGACATAAAAGAAGCATATGAAAAAGCCAGGGAGATTCAGGTTGCTTTAAATGATCTCAAGCAAAAGGAACTTTATCTGAGGCGCCGGCGAGACGAGCTTGCTGTGCAGATAAAAAGAATGAAGCAGATAGCAGGCAAGGCTTATAAAGTTCTTGATGATACCGGAATGGCACTAAAGATTTTACGTGGAAATGTCGAAAAAATAAGTAGTACATTTGAGGAAGCTCGCCGCAAGCGGCAGATGGAGATGTGGATTATCGAATCCCAGGAGGCGGAGAGGCGGAAAATAGCCCGTGAACTGCATGACGGGCCGGCACAGAGCATGGCCAGTATGTTGATAAGACTGGACCTCATAGGGTACCTAGGGATAAAGGAACCTGATCGAATTAAAGAAGAGATTGAGAGTATCAAAGCGATGGGCAAGGAGACGCTGGGAGACATACGGCGGATTATGTTCGATCTCAAGCCCACTATTTTAGGAGAAGATAATCTCAGTTCGGCTCTTAAAGAATATTTTGATGATTATAAAGCCAAGTACAATTTCAACATAGATTTTATTTTTTTTGGTAAAAAAAGAAAATATAATCTTTCGCTGGAAATAGCCCTTTTCCGGTTGGTCCAGGAAGCCATAAACAACGTCAGGAAGCATGCGGGAGTAAAAAGTGCTGTGGTGAAGATGGAGGATAACGACAGGTATCTTACTCTGATTATTAAAGACGAGGGAGAAGGCTTTGACGTTGAGCAGGTAAGCGCTAATAAAGAAAGTTTTGGCATTATAGGAATGAAAGAGAGAGTCGAACTTTTTGGGGGTGAGCTGAGGATATTTTCTTCACCTGGTTCAGGAACCCAGGTATTAATCAGGGTACCGTTAGAAGGGGAGGATGATGGTGGACAAAATAAGGGTTCTGATAGCCGATGACCACCCGATGGTCAGAGAGGGATTAAGGAAAATCCTGGAGCTCGATGAAAAAATTGAAATAGTGACTGAGGTCGGAGACGGCCAGGGTGCAATAAACATAGCCCGCAAGGAGAGGCCGGATGTTATTCTAATGGATATAAATATGCCCGGGACCGACGGTATTGTTGCTACCCAGGTTATTACCAGGGAGTTGCCCGAAACCCGAGTGATTGCCCTTACTATTTATGAGGATGAAGAAGTGGTGGAGATGGTCAAGGCCGGCGTCTCTGCATATGTTCTAAAAGACGTGGCCGGGGCCGAACTGGTTGCTACTATACACCGGGTTATGAATGGAGAAGTGGTTATTCATCCCCGGGTAGCCAACCGCTTGGTAAATGAATTGAACCGCCCCAGACAAAAAAAAGACGACATAAAATTGACCCGAAGGGAAAAGGACGTACTGTCGCTGCTGGTGAAAGGATACAGCAACAAAGAAATAGCGGACGCTGTCTTTATAAGTGAAAAGACGGTAAAGAATCATTTAACGAGTATATTTAGGAAGCTGGGGGTTAAGGACAGAACCCAGGCAGCGGTATATGCGTTGAAAAACAGCATAGTGTCTGACCAATAAAAGGGGAGGTCAATTAAAAGAATCAAGCAGCCTCCGGATAGCATATTATATACAAATAGGCTAAAAGGGGGGCTTTTTTGTGGCCGTTATGCTCAAGCTGCTCTGCCTGGTTTTGTGGGTATTAATAGCAGTATTTTTAGTTATAGGAGAGATAAAAACCCGTCAGCGAAAATTTCGAGGGGCGGCTTCACGAATGAAAGACGATAACAGCGTTGGTATAGATGGACACAGTGCTTTTATGCAATCAGATCCGAAAGACAGGATAATTATCCAGGGCGTATCCAGCAGTGAAAATCTTAAAATTAAGAGGATTATAAATAGAATTATAAAAAAGCGGCGCCGGCTCTCATCTTAATATAGGAGAGAAACAGGGATAATTCTCACGAAAAATCTTCAGTTTATGCTATACTGAAACAGTAAGTTATTAACATATAAAGTAATGATTTCACTGCTGAAAGTTATAATCTGCTGGTTTAAATGTATAAATATTCGTCGCCAGACTTCCGCATGGGCAACACCATCCGCTTGTCTCGCGACGAAAGGGGTACCGGGCTAATTCTCCGGCACTCAATGATTCTGTTAGATAATTACACAGAATTAGGGATTGGGACATTCGTTTATTTTGCTTTGTTATATTGAGGGCCGGATCGCCCCCTTTTGCCGCTTCGCCTTCGCGGGGTGCTGCTTCCATGCTCCGTCAACAGGCTCCTGCATATTTATACATTTAAACCGGTTAACTTAGGGCTTTTGCAGTAGAATCAGTAATTATTTTTTTTATATATTGTTTTATCAAGCGGTTTGATTTTTACTGCCGCAGCCGGGAATTTCCGGGTCAGCGGCTGCAAGAAGGGGGAGGGGGTTGCGTGAAGAATATTTTAATGGATATTTTTTTTCCGCAGAATGCATGTGTCCTGTGCAGGAAACCGGGTAACTACGGGACTAGAAACCCCTGGTGCGAAAGCTGTTATCAAGCTATGATGGAATTGCAGCACAGCCTCCCTATCTGCGACAAATGCGGGAAATATTTGGAAGAAGGCGGGGATCTATGTGCCGACTGCCGTCAGAAATTTCCGGAGTTTAATATAGCCCGGGCAGTTGGGCCGTATACAGGGCCTTACCGTAAAGCTGTAAAGGTTTTTAAATTCCTAGGCAGGCGAAAACTGGCGTTCAGGATGGGATGTATGATGGCCCGCGTTGTCAAAGATGAACCTCGTTTTTGGCCCATTGACCTTATAGTGCCTGTTCCAGCTTCTATGGGGCAGCTGAAACAGAGGGGATTTAATCAAACCGACCTTTTAGCCAAGGAAATAAGTAAGAAATTGAAGATAGCTGTGGATACCGATGTTCTATACAGAGTAAAAGAAACACCAGCCCAGAGGGAATTAACCCGTGAAGAAAGGGAAAAAAATCTTCTGTGTGCTTTCAGGGTAAAAGACAGCAAAAAGGTTGCAGGGAAATACATACTTTTGGTGGACGACGTATTCACTACCGGTTCTACAGTTCGTGAATGTACGCGTACGCTGATGAGGGCCGGAGCTGTAAGTGTTTCGGCAATAACCTGGGCTACTGGCATAGGTTTTTAAACCGTGTGTTAAATGTTAAGTTTTTAGCACGAAAATAACTTCTTAAGTTTCTATTCTCCACCCAAACTCCAGCAGTTGCTGACTTAAGGAGGAGAGGAGGAGCTGAAGGCTTAAAGGGCAGCTTTTGCCTATTTTGTGAAATAACTTGCCTGAAGGAGGTCTGGGGTGTATGGCTGATCTCAAAAACTGTTCCCAGTGTGGGAGGCTTTTTGCCGGCCAGGGAGAATTGTGCCGCAGATGCCAGGAAACAGAAGAGGACGAATTTTTGACAGTGAGGCGCTATATCCGCGATCATCCTGGCTCTTCGGTATTTGAGGTGTCAGAAGCGACCGGGGTGGAGGAAAGCAAAATCCTGAGTTTTTTGCGGCGGGGCAGGTTGGAAGCGCGGGGGATGGTAGCTGATCTGGAATGTGAAAGGTGTGGGAAGAGGATATCCAGCGGCAGATACTGCAGGAAGTGCCTGGAAGAATTGGAGAGGGAGTTGGGGAAAATCGTTTCCTCAAATAAAAATGTTGGGAATAAGTCCGTATTCGATAAGAAGGGGAAAATGTTTATAAAGGATAAAGATGTTTATAAAGAATAGGAAATTGCAGTTTTAAGGAGTAAAGAGGTGTAAATGGAAGTGAACTTCGCAAAAAAGGGTATAACAAGGATTAAGCCTCTTTTTTTATTTACGAAAATAGCAATATAGAGTGAAGCAGGGTGGGGTTTGGCTATGATTATTTCTAAAGCGCAGGTCCAGAATTTATTAAAGATATATCGAAAAGATGCAGGGAACCAGCTGGACAAGGTTCAAGCAGGAAAGCCGGCAGATAAAGAAGACAAACTGGTCATTTCAGATGAGAGCAGAATAAAACAGCGCTGTATGCAGGCTGTGAAGCAGGCGGAAGACATCCGTTTAGAAAAGGTAAATAAATTAAAAGAACAGTTGTCCAGCGGCACCTATGAGGTTAATGCTGACGAAGTGGCGGAGAAAATGATTGAAAGGGCGATAGTGGACAGGCTGGTGTAGAAAGCGGTGGGGGCATTGGAAGAGCTGCTTAAGGATTTTGTTGCTGCGGTTAGGGAAGAGAACAAGGTTCTAAAACAACTCGCGAAAATTGCGCAGGAAAAACAGGATCTTATCATCTCCAATAAAATTAAGGAACTTGACAGTTTGATTCGTAAGGAGGGCATCATGGTATCCAGTCTGGATAAATTAGAAGATGCCCGTTTTAAATTGCAGGAAAAGCTCGCTCTAAAATGGGGGGTAGAAACAGGAGAGCTGTCTGCCGTTGTAATAATTGAAAGGGCAGGCAGGGAATTTCCCGGGGTTTTTGCAGAAGTAAAAGAGGAAATCGATAATCTGAATTACAATGTAACCCGTCTTAGAATCATGAATGACCATAACAACGAACTTATCAGCCATTCTCTCGACTATATAGAAACCGTCCAGTCAATTATAAATGGCGACCGGCCAGGGATCTATTCTGATAGAAGCATGCAGTCAAAAGGGATTTCTGCTGTACAGAGAGCAAATCTGCTGGATAAAAAAATATAAATCACCGAACAGAGAGAGGTCGTATCTATGTCGCTTTTCGGTCTGGAAATAGGGAAAAAAAGTATAATGGCACAGCAGGCTGCCTTGGAAGTAACAGGGCACAATGTGGCCAATGCCAACACTGCTGGCTATACCCGCCAGCTAGCAAGCCTGCAGACTACCAGGCCCCACTATGCTCCAGGGCTTACGGCCGATACCAAAGCGGGCCAGATGGGGACAGGCGTTGAAGTTGCCGAGATAGAGAGGATAAGGGACGCTTTCCTGGATGCCCAGGTGCGCAAGGAAAGTAAAACATCGGGGTACTGGGAGGCTGTCTACGACAGCCTGGCGAAAATAGAAGTCATACTTAACGAACCTTCGGAAGAAGGGTTGAGGGCAGTTATGGACATGTTCTGGGAGTCCTGGCAGGACCTCTCGGTTAACCCGGAAAGCGAGGCCGTGCGTGCAGTAGTTGCCCAGCGAGGCATGGCCCTGGCTGATGCCTTTAACCACACTTACCGGCAGCTGTCCGAGCTGAGAGAAGACATTAACTCTTCGGTAGAGGTGAAGGTTGATGAAGTAAACTCCATAGCAGAGCAGATAACTGATTTGAACCAGCAGATCCTGGCTATAAACATAGCCGGCAAACAGCCCAATGACCTGGAAGATAAAAGGGACCTGCTCCTTGACCAGCTCAGCAAGATTATAGATATAGATATCAGAAGCGACGCGAACGGGATGGTAACTGTCCAGATGGGAGGAAGGGCTTTAGTGCAGGGAGTTGAATATGCTCCCCTGGCTACAAAGACAGACGGGCAGGGCATGTATATGGTAATATGGCAGGATACCAAGGTCAAGGCCAGGATTACGGGAGGGGAGCTGAGGGGGCTGCTGGATGCCCGCGGCAAGACAGAATTATCCCAGGAAAATTCCCCTTCAGAATATAAAGAAATCGTTCCTGATTTGATAGAAAAACTTAATACACTGGCCAAAACGATAATAGTGCAGACCAACGAGCTGCACCGGGGAGGCTACAGCCTGAATAATAAGACTGCTTATCCTGACGGGGAAGATTTTTTCGACCTCCCTGAAGACCCGGAAACTTTTGAAGACTGGGCAGAATTTATGCAGGTTAGTGATGAGATAACAAGTGACGTAAAGAACATAGCGGCTGCCAGCTACCGTACCTGGGATGACAGCGGGGATAAGGTCAACTTTGGCGATGGGGCCAATGCTTTAAAAATCGCCCAGCTGAAACATTATTCGAACGATGACGAATACTGGCTGAAAACCTCAGGGTTAAACGTAGACTTTAACGACTCTAATCCTGTCAGCATAAATTTTGAATACCCTGCAGGGACCTTTAACACTGTTGATATTGACCCTATAAGCAGCTACAGTGACCTCAGGGAAATAGCAGATGCTATAGCGGAAGGGCTAGAAGCTGCGGGCCTGTCCATAGAAGTGAGGACAGACGGAGGGGAACTGGTGTTTTATTCCAATAATGACCAGATACAGGGCGTTTCGTTCGTATCTGGAGGCATAACAACAATCCCGTCCGACAGTTTTGAGACCGGGCAGTCAGCAGGTACTGCCAGCGGCATGGTGAAATATGTAACTGCCGATGACTACTGGCGTTCCCTCACTGCTGATGTGGGGGTACAGGCCCAGGAGGCCGTGCGCATGGTGGAAAACCAGGAGGTGCTGTTAAACCAGCTGGAGAACAAGCGCCAATCTGTCTCAGGGGTGTCCCTGGATGAGGAAATGAGCAATATGATAAAATTCCAGCATGCCTACAACGCGGCAGCCAGGTATATTACCGCTATTGACGAAGAGCTCGATGTTATTATAAACCGCATGGGACAGGTGGGAAGGTAAGGGGTGGAACATAGAAAATGATCCGCATAACCAACAACATGCTCGTAAATGACTTGAAAAGGAACCTGAACAGCAATATGCGCAATATGGACATTTACCAGCGCCAGCTCTCTACCGGTAGGAAAATCAACCAGCCTTCAGATAACCCGGCCGGCCTGGTCAAATCCCTGCGCCTGCGCACCAGCTTAACTGAAGGCGAGCAGTACATAGCCAATATTGATGAAGCCCTGAACTTCATGGAGACTACCGATGCAGCCCTGGATAATGTGAACCAGATACTGCAGAGGGTCCGGGAGCTGACCGTGAAAGCAGGCAACGGGACCAACGACGCCAGCGCCTTTGAGGCCATTGCTGCTGAAATAGGGGAGCTGGTGGACCAGCTGAAATTGGTTGCCAACACCACCTACGGGGCCAAATATATATTTGCCGGGAGCAATGTTACCGAGCCGCCTGTCGATGGCGATAAATGGCAGGGAAACGAGCAGCTCCTGGAACTGGAAATAGGGGCAGGGGTAAAAATAGACATAAACCTGACAATGAAAGGCTTCTTCGGCAACCCTGACGGCCTGGACGATGCAGGGGTTTCAGATGGGGGGCTGTTTGGGCTGCTGAATGACCTGGAAACTGCTGTTAATTCCGGGGATTTGGAAGCAGTGAAAACAGGACTGGGAGATATAGACGGCAAAATTGACAGCTTACTCTCTATGAGGGCTGTTGTCGGGGCCAAAATCAACCGGCTGGAACTCCAGAAGAACAGGCTGGAATCGACCCAGACCTCGTTTACTGGGCTTCTCGCGCAGAATGAGGATGCCGATATGGCCGAAGTCATCATGCAGCTCAAGATGCAGGAGAACGTGTACCGCGCTTCGCTGGCAGCCGGCACCCGGATAATCCTGCCCAGCCTGGCGGATTTTCTGAGGTGAGGAGTGGGACGTCTTACGTTTAACGTCTCACGTTTCACGTAAAGAGTGAGGGGTAAGGGGTGAGGAGTGAGGAGTGAAAAGGGTAAGGAGTGAGGGGTAAGGAGTAAGGGGTGAGGGGTAAGAGGTGGAACTGAGGATTGACCAGCAGTTTGCCCGAATCGGCTTGAACATTACCGAACCTTTTCTTAGTTTAAAAACTACGCTGCCAAAAATAGAGCTGAAAACTGAAAAGCCGGAGATACGTATACAGGCACCACTGCCCCAGGTATTCATTGACCAGAGCGAGTGTTTTGCTGATATGAACAAAAGGCGTCCTTTGGAGTTTGCGTGGCACATGGCGGGTTTGGCTAGGGAGCAGGTTTTACAGGCTATCGACGGGATAGTGGCTGAGGGCAATATGCTGGCGGCTATAGAAAAAGGAACGACAATAGCAGATCTGGCGGAAATGAAAGGTCAAAATGAAATTGATTACAATGTTGCTTGTGTACCGCAACATCGGCCGAAAATAGATGTAGAGATACAACCAGTCGAGGTTCAGCTTATTCGGGGCGAGATAGAGCTTAAACTGTACCGCGGCCAGGTTCATACCTGGTTGAGCCAGGGGAAGGTAGAGGTCTATATGCAGAAAAAACCGGAGATAAAAATAGAATGGATAGGGAATGTTTATGATCAGGTTATATAGGTAAATTTTAATTTAAATTTATGGGGGCTTGAGCATGAAGATTAAAAGCAGCCGTTTGGGCGAGGTAGAGATTGATGAAAAAAGCATGGTGTTTTTTGAGGAAGGGATTCCTGCTTTTGAAGATAGAAAGAGGTTCATATTTCTTGAGTTGGAAGCGGAAAGTCCCTTTTATTATATGCAGTCAGTAGATGATGGGGAGCTCTGTTTTATAGTGGCAATTCCAAATGTGTTTTTCCCCACTTACCAGCCGGAAATCGAAAAGGAAGACCTGGAAAAGATAGGCCTGGAGGATGAGAATGACCTGATGGTATTTGCCATACTTACGGTTCCCGAGGACTTTAAGAAAACTACCGCGAATTTGATGGCTCCTATCATTGTTAATCTTAAGAAAAATAAAGGCCTTCAGGTGGTTCCCATGAAGTCTCGCTATACTACCAGGCACTGCATATTTCCGCAGCAGGAAAGCGAGCAGCAGGTAGCAAGCAGATAGGAGTTGCAGTGTGGATGTTGATACTTACCAGAAAAGTAAATGAAGCTATCATGATAGGTGATCAGATAGAAATAATGGTAGTGGAAGTGAGTGGAGACCAGGTAAAGCTAGGTATAAAAGCCCCCCGGGATATTCCCGTATACCGGGAAGAGGTTTACGATTCGATCAGGCGAGAAAATGTAAGTGCCGTTTATAAAGGGGAAGAAAGTATAGAGCAGCTGCTGAAAAAGGGCATACAGAGGTTAGAGGATCTGAGCGAAGATTAATCTGTATTAATCTGGGATTTAAAGCTGCAAAATTTCCAAGAGGGAGGGGACAGAGTGAGCGATTTGCGTATAGGCGGTCTGGTAAGCGGCCTGGACATTGACCAGATAGTCAATGACCTGGTATCCATTGAGCGTTCCAGAGTCGATAAATATTACCAGAAAAAGCAGCTGCTGGAGTGGCAGAGGGAGGGCTACCGGGAAATTAACACCCGCCTGCTGGCAGTCAGGAATGAAGTTTTTGACCTGAAACTGCAAGGTACTTTTTTAGCCAAGAGTGCCTCTTCTTCCGATGAGGATATTCTCGAAGTCACTGCCGGGACCAGTGCAGTGGCAGGTAATTACACGGTTAAAGTGAACAGCCTGGCAAGTGGTGTGTACAAGACCAGCACAGCAGCACTCGGGTCCAGTGACGACAGGACCAGTTTGAGCAGCCAGTTCGGTCTGAGCGGGACTGTCACTTTCACCCTGACCGGGAAAGACGGTACCCAGGTTTTCAGTTTTGATACGGCCACAGACAGTATAAATACGGTCGTAGCAGAGATCAACGCTGCTGATATTGGAATCAGGGCATCTTACGACAGCAGCCTTGACCGCTTTTTCTTGATGACAGCCGAAACAGGGAATGAGGCTGTAATCCAGGTGGACGCTGATCCCGATTCTTTCCTGGCCAACACCTTGAAACTGGACACAAGTACGGAATATGGTAAAGATGCCAGTATCGACCTCAATGATGCTACCGGCTTGACTTTTTCCAGCAACCAGTTTACAGTCAACGGTATAAATTTTAACCTTAAGGGTGAATCGGCTAGCAGTGTAACTGTCAGCGTAACCAATGATGTTGAAGCAGTCATAGAGAAGATCCAGGATTTTGTGACCGCTTACAACGGTGCGGTGGAAGCGATTAATACCGAACTCACTGAAGCCAGGTACAGGGATTACCCTCCTCTCACAGATGCCCAGCGGGAGGAGATGACTGAAAACCAGATTGAACTCTGGGAGGAAAAAGCAAGGAGCGGCCTTTTGAAGGGGGATTCCCTGCTTACCAGCATCGTGCAGAGAATAAGGAATGCGGTTATTCGGAGAGTTGAGGGCTTGAGTGGAGACTATGATAATCTTACTGAAATCGGTATCACCACCGGCCAGTACTATGAGAACGGGAAGCTGTACCTTGATGAGGACCAGCTGAGAGAAGCGCTTACAAACGACCCGGAAGGGGTTATGGAGCTGTTTACCAGCAGCAGCGATACCGAAGCCAACCAGGGGATAGCATATTACTTATACGATGTAATAGACAACAGTATGGATTTAATCCAGGCAAAAGCAGGTTCCAGTTCAGCTTATTATGACAACAGCTATATTACCAATGAAATCCGCCGGGTAGACGAGCAGATAGACAAAATGGAAGAGCGCCTAGAAGAAATAGAAGACCGCTACTGGCGGCAGTTTACTGCCCTGGAGCAGGCTATAGCTACTATGAATGCCCAGAGTGCTTGGCTAGCCCAGCAGTTTGGGCAGCAAACTTATTAAAAAAGTTAAAAATTTTTACAAATTTTTCGATAAATAAGATATGGAGGTGATAATTAAGAAAAAAAGGTAACTGTTGTTATTCTTAACTGGTTCAAAACCAAAAACCCAAAATTACAAGCCTTCTCCACAGGGAGGTGGAGGAGAAAAAGAAAATCAAGGAGGATGATGAAAGATGAGAATCAACCACAATATTGCCGCCCTTAACACCTATCGTCAGTTGACGATCAACAACAGCTTTCAGCAAAAGTCATTAGCAAAGTTATCATCTGGTCTTCGCATCAACAGTGCTGCCGATGATGCTGCTGGCCTTGCCATTTCTGAAAAGATGAGAGGACAAATCCGTGGTCTGGAACAGGCTAGCCGTAACGCTCAAGATGGTATTTCCCTAATCCAAACTGCTGAAGGGGCATTAAACGAAACTCACTCCATTCTACAGCGTATGCGTGAGTTGGCAGTTCAAGCTGCAAGCGATACAAACAATAATAATGACCGTGCAGAAATCCAAAAAGAAATTGATCAGCTGATTAGTGAAATTGATCGTATTTCGTCTGATACTGAGTTCAACACAAAGAAACTTCTAAATGGAGATATGGGTAAAGTTGCACAAAAAACTGGTGGTTCTGCGGTATTCACTAATTTATATGCAACCGGTGCTGATTTAGATAGCGGGAGCTATACGCTTACCTTAACTGCCACAGGAACCGATACATTTACTGTAACTTCTGGTGCGACAGCAGTTACCAATAATACAATAGAGAATGATATTTCTGTTCAGGCAGGAGCAACTATTAATTATGGTTCTTACACGCTAAATGTAAGCAAATATGATGGGTCAAACGCGGATATTGAATTAATTGGACCTAATGGGACCACAAGTACTGTTAGTGGTGCTGCGGTTAATGCTTCTTTAGATATTGGAGGATTAACTTTTGATTTTGCAACAGAAAACATTACAGGTGACGGTACAGTAAAATTTGATCTAACATGTAATGGCTTAGAAATTGACTTGTCTGGAGATAAGACAGTAAACAATTCTGCTATTGCTGCTTATGCAGGCGAAACTTTAAATGTTGGTGGGTTTGAATTTGAAGTACTTACAAACCATGGTGCTGACAGTGACAATGCTAATTACACTGTAATCAATAAAGCTGTTAAATTTCAAATTGGCGCTAATAAAGATCAGGATACACAATTAGCCATCAATGATATGAGTTCTTCAGCTTTGGGTGTAAATAATATTGATGTTACCAACCAAACTGGTGCTAATGCTGCTATTGAAACTATCCAGACAGCTATTGATACAGTATCTAGTGAACGTGCTAAACTTGGTGCTATACAGAATCGCTTAGAGCACACCATTAACAACCTCGGAACATCCGCTGAGAACTTGACGGCATCCGAATCCCGCATCCGCGATGTGGACATGGCCAAGGAAATGATGGAGTTCACCAAGCTGAGTATCTTGTCTCAGGCAGCTACCGCTATGCTGGCTCAGGCAAATCAGCAACCTCAAACAGTCCTCCAGCTCTTGCGGTAATGCTTTGACCAACAAGAGGCCTCAGGTTCTTCCTGGGGCCTTTTCCTACATTGAAGGGAAAGACTGGGATGATTCTCATTTTGCATTGCGCAGCGTAGATATTAATTTTTACGGTGACAAGGATGGAGAGAAAAAGTAGCTTTATTGTAGATTTTTGGGAAAGGGTTTTTCATATTCTATCAAAAATATCGCCATTTTACTGGAGTCGAAAGGTAACTAAGAATAGAAGTTATACTTTTGTTGAGGGTTGGGTGTTGGGGAACTTAATCATTTCAATATTATGTTCATTAGTAGTGTATTGGGTTCCGCTAGCTTCGTGGATTCTATATACACTACTTGTATATGGCCTTCTAAGGGTATTTGAGATAATTGTGTATCAATTAAACGTTTTGATATTTGATCCCTACAGGGCCCAAAGGCAGAACAAAGAATATGCAATACACTCTGCAACGCGGATGGTAGTTTTACTATTACACAATTATGTAGAGATAATGTTCTGGTATACAGCTGTAATCTTGTGTTTAATAAATATTTATGGTAGCGAAGTTTATTTTTCGTGGGGGCAATTTGTACAACAGAATGTGCTTTGTATTGCTACTTTTAACAGCGATTTTCTTGAAACTCCTAGAATGTCAGCAATTCCCGCTTTGAGCCATGTGGTTTTTATGGAAATAATATCAGGATTGATCATGACCTTGATTTCTCTTAGCAGGTTTATTGGCTTGCTTCCGCCTGTTGCTGAAAAACGGGGGCGGGAAAAGGCCTAGTTTTTTCAAGCTGTTTCTGCACATTGATTTTATAATGCATAGCAGGAATTTTTTTTTTATAAATGGTTTTACAATCTCTAAAAAGCAGTACATATCTTTTCTTTTTTTGGTGGATAGACAGAAATTATTTTGTTAATATTAACCATTCCTACCGAACATTTATTCTGTTTATGGTATTATAATAACGTAAATGTATTTTTGACTGCCATCATAAAAAATAGGAAGGGTAATTTGGAGTGAGAGAAATAAATAACATCCATGACAAATACTTCAAGGAATTCATGGAGAATCCCGATATGGCAAGGAAACTGCTGGAGGTTATCCTGCCGCAGGAGTTAAAAGAGATAATAGAGCTTTCTCATCTTATTCCGCAGAAGGATAGCTTCATAAGCAAAGATTTAAAGGAAGCGTATTCTGACCTGCTGTTCAAATCCAAGCTGCGGGAAGGAGAAGAAGTATATATCTATTTTCTTATTGAGCACAAGAGCTATTTTTATGAGTACACCTCCCTGCAGCTTTTAAAATACATGTTAAACATCTGGGAGAGGGAGATAGACAAAGAGAACCAGAAGAAATTAACTCCTGTAATTCCGGTAGTATTTTATCATGGAGAAGAAAAGTGGAGGATACCCTCTGAGTTCAGGAGCCTTATAAAGGGAATCGAAAAATACCCGGTTTTAGGTAAATATATTCCCGACTTCAGGCATATACTGTTTGAACTGAAGCCGGAGACAGACATAGAAAACCTGAAAGAACTGGCCATAAAGCTGTTTTTGAGGACTCTGCTTTTGAGAAGGAAAGTAGAGGAGGAAGGATTTGAAATCTTTTTTGAGCGGGTGTTTTGGGAGATAAAGGAGCTTCCAGATGAGCAGGGGTATTTGTTTGCGGCTATCATGTTTTATATAATAGAGACAGTAGAGGGAGTAGATATAACCGCCTTAAAAGAATATACAAACCGTATTCTTCCGGAAAGGGGGTCAGATATTGTGACTATTGCGGAGAAGTTGAGAGAGGAAGGCAGAAAGGAAGGTATGGAGAAAGGGATAGAGAGAGGGATAGAGAAAACAGCTATAAATGCACTTAAGAAAGGGTTTGATGTAAAAACAATTGCTGAGTTAACCGGTCTTCCGATTGAGAAGATAGGGGAACTGAAGAAGCAGTTGAACTAGAAACAGTAAAAAGAGCAGGTGAAATCCTGCTTTTTGACGTTCTTTTTGTTTTCTTCCAATTCAATAGGCAGCCTGATTTTATGGGGTAAGTACAAGAGTCGCAGAGAGCCGTAGAGAAGGTTCTCCTAGGGTTCAATCGGAAGTTTTGCGACAAAAGAAGCTCAAGACCTATCTTAAAATAGGGAGTTGAGCTTTTCCTTTGTGTAGCTGGTCAGCCCACTGGCAGTGTGGGTTGAAGCTGTGGAGAATGGTTTTATTTCTATGATGTAGTCTTGATTAATTGTCCGCCGGATTTAGACTTTCATTTTAGGAACCCAGTATAATTTTATCCATTTCTGCGAAAAAAGAATTAATATCGTCTTTAACGGAAGATGAAATATATGCTAGGTTGTTTAGTAATGCCTGTTCTTTCTCCGGGTCTATCTCGAATCCATAAGCATTCCTGAATACATGCCTGAACCCGCGCAATTCATCTATCTTTACCATGGTTCCTTTTTTAATGAAAGGAACGCGGACTCCTGGAATCTCCAGGGTCATTTGTTCCAGCAGCTTCTTGTGCCATTTATCATTTGCCGGTAAAGATTCTTCAAAGCTTTCAGCGATATGGACGAACGCTTTTTCCAGCCCGCAATAGTAGT
>JACIYB010000032.1 GCA_014360155.1 Syntrophomonadaceae bacterium | reverse complement strand
CTCCAGCTTTAATACAAGGTATTAAAGCCAAAATAACATAAGTATATAGACCATTAAAAGATTCTGGATTTATATATAGGACGATGTCCATGCATAGGTTAGCAGTTAGAAGCGGAAATCGCTCTCTTAATTAAGTCAGCTCTTGTATCTTTTCCGGTTCATGGTCGCAGGTATGCCCATTTCCTGACGATACTTAGCCACTGTTCTCCGGGAAATTTTAATGCCTTTTTCTTTGAGCATCAAGGCAATAGCCTCGTCACTCAACGGACAGGTAGTGTCTTCTTTGTTAATAATCTCTTCTACTATATATTTTATGCTCTTGGAGGATACTTTTTCTTCCCCATGATACGATTCCACCCCGGTGCTGAAGAAGTACTTCAATTCGAATAGACCCTGAGGAGTTTGAACATATTTATTAGTAGTAGCTCGGCTGACCGTTGATTCATGCACCCCTACAACTTCAGCAACCTGGCTTAATTTGAGAGGCTTTAGATATTCAATCCCCTTATCTAAAAAGCTTTTCTGTATATCTACAATGCACCTGACTACTTTATACAAAGTCATGCGCCTCTGCTCAATGCTGCGGATAAGCCATATAGCAGACCCCATTTTTTCTTCCAGGTATTTTCGGGTATCCTGGGGAAAAGCCTCAGGCTGACGCATTATAGCTTCATAAACTTGATTTATTATCAAACGCGGAAAATTATAATCGTTAACGATAACAATATATTCACCCTCAACCTTTTCCACAAAAACATCGGGGACAATATACTTTATATCATCACTGCTGCTGTACTGCAACCCTGGTTTAGGATCGAGAGTTCGTATCAAATCACATATATCTTGTACTTGGTAAACAGATACAGAAAGCGCCCGTGCTATTTTGCCAAATTTGCCCTTTGCCAAGTCATTTAAGTGTTCCTCTATTATTTTCTTAGCAAGAAAACTCTCTTTGCCGTAATGCTTCAGCTGCAACAGCAGGCATTCGGCCAAATCACGCGCTCCTACACCGTGAGGATGAAAAGATTGGATTACCCTCAAAACTTTGGCTACTCTCTCTATGTTGACACTCAGATTTCGAGCAACTTCTTCAAGCTCTATGCAAAGGTACCCATTTCTATCAATACTTCCTATTAGATATTTCCCTATTACCATGTCCTGCAGATCTTTTATTTCAAGGTGTAATTGAAATTCTAAGTGTTCATACAGGCTAGGACGCCGGGTCAAAAAGTTCTCAAAAAACCGCTCGTCTTCTTCCCTTTCTTCCCTCTCAGTCCGGATATAACCTACATCACGTCCGTCAAAATATTCAAGCCATTCTTCCATACTACCCTTTTCTTCAACATTTTCCTTTTTGTACTCAGCCGATTCTTCAAGCTCTTTCTCTTCCAGAAACGGGTTTTCTTCCAGTTCTCTCTGAATATAGTCATTTAGTTCCAGGGTGGACATCTGCAATATAGCGATAGCCTGACGCAGCTCAGGAGTCATAAGCAGCTTCTGTTGCTGTTCAATGAAAATATTCTGTGTCAGCCTCATGCATGTCCCCCACCATTCAAGAGATATCCTCACTCTATTTATATTCTTCAAGAAAAGACTTTTTTCCTTCTATCTAATTTTCTTGAAGAATTTTCTCTGCTAAACTCTCTAATTTCCGCATGCGATAAGCAACACCGGACTTACTCAAAGGAGGTTCAAGTTGACTCCCCAAATCTTTCAAAGAGGAAGCAGGATACTTAATTCTAAGCAGAGCCAAATCCCTTAACTGAGGAGACAAGACCTTTAAACCCTTTTTTAAAATCAATTTTTTTATCAATTCAACCTGCCTAACCGATGCGTTTACGGTCTTGTTCAAATTCGCAGTTTCACAGTTAACCTGCCGGTTCACATTATTGCGCATGGATTTTATTATTCTTATATTTTCGAACTCCAACAAAGCCCTGCTCGCCTCCACTGTACGCAAAAAATCAGCTATTTTTTCGCTTTCTTTAATATACAGCACTACACTCCCTTTTCGCACAATACTACGAACCTGCAGGTTAAGCCTGTGCAATATTTCCTGCACATCAGCAGCCAATTTATCGCTGTTTAATACTATCTCGAGATGGTAACCTCCTTGAGGCCTGCTGACAAATCCCCGGCTTAAAAATACACCGCGCAAATAAGCGCGCTTACAGCAGCTTTTAGCGACTAAATTCCAATTCACCGAAGATCCAGCATTCTCATTTTTGTCTGCCATGTTCAGCTCTTCAAAAATCCATTTGTTATCACTTTTAATAACAGTATTAACCTCATAAAACCTATTTTTTTTAAACCTTTTCTGATTTTGAACCCGTACGGACGAATGCAACCCGTAAATCTCCTTGAGCAATTTAAAAATTTTACGTCCCGTAGCCGCATTTTCAGTCACAATCCGGAGCAACATGTCGCCGTCTGCCTTTTTCACTATACTTCCGCTTACAGCCAGCAAGGCAGCAAGTTCTGCCCTGCAGCAGCATAATTTTGCGGGCATAACCCTAGCAAGTTCGTTTCTTAGTTCATTTGAAAAACTCATGTCAACTTCCTCACTCACAGTTTCAGAATAATGTCCGCTGCATAAAATCAAGAATCGAAACTGACGGGAATTCTAAGCGTCTTCATTATTATTTTTGCCAGCTTATCGGAATCGTGCCAGGCTACTTCGCCTTCCAACAGCAAATCCTCTGCGATTACTTCTATCCCCATATTTCTAATTTCCTCCCAGTCTGTCTCCACCGGTTCAGCCCCTTCAGCCTTGTATTTTAACATCCTCTCCTCATCAGGCGTACCGGAATTAACTATTACATAATCAAAAATCTGTTCTTCCAGGTATCTGCTTATTGCGCTCAAATGATCGGATACGGCGAATCCATCAGTTTCCCCCTTTTCCGTCATAATATTGCAAATATAAAAAGTCAGCGCACTAGAATCAGCTATAGCCGCTGCAACACCTCTAACCAGCAGGTTAGGGATGATGCTGGTATAAAGACTGCCCGGTCCCAGTATCACAGCATCTGCTTCTTTAATAGCCTTCAGAGTTTCCGGCACAGGCACGCATTCTTCAGGCTTTAAAAAGAGCTTCTTTATCTTTTTCCCGCTATTTCTTATAGAAGTTTCTCCCAAAATTGTCGTGCCGTCATCCATATAAGCTCCCAAAACTACATGCTGCAGGGTAGAGGGGATTACCTTCCCCCTTACTTTAAGGACTTTGCTCACTTCCTTAATAGCAGAAACAAAATCACCTGCTATTTCGGTCATGGCCACCAGCAGCAGATTGCCGAGATTATGCCCCTGTAAACTTCCACTTTGACGAAAACGATGCTGAAATACTTTATCCATAAGCGTCTCAGTCTCTGCCAGTGCTACCAGGCAGTTGCGAATATCTCCCGGTGGCAGTACCCCCAGCTCAGTCCTCAAACGGCCTGAACTCCCCCCGTCATCAGTCACTGTAACGATAGCCGTCAATCGCGTAGTATATTTCTTCAGGCCCTTAAGCAGCACAGAAAGCCCGGTACCGCCGCCTATAACCACTATTTTCGGTTCATAAGGACCTTGTGCCATTTATTCCTCCATTCCAGACTTTTCAATATCTCTATGCCTGATTATCACTTTATACCCCATTTTTTTAATTCTTTTGCCAATATAATCCGCCAACACCACTGAACGATGTTGTCCGCCGGTACAACCGATGGAAACAGCCAGATTGGTTTTGCCTTCTTTAATATAATACGGTATAAGAAATTTTAGAAGGCTTAAAAAACGGCGGCTGAAAGCTTGGGCAGCCGAAGATTCAAGAACATAGGCAATCACTTCCCTATCTTTCCCTGTCATGCTTTGCATACCCGGATTATAAAAAGGGTTTGGCAAAAACCTTACATCCATGACAATGTCAGAATCCAAGGGAATACCTAATTTATAACCGAAGGAAACAATGTTAACAAAAAAACTGTCCGTCTCACGTTCACTATAGAGACTTCTGAGTTTGACTCTAAATTCCCGAGGTGAAAGATCTGTAGTATCTATAACTATATTGGCCTCACCGCGCAGGTCTTCCAACATATTTCTTTCCATTTGTATGGCTTCTAACAGCCTCCAGCGGTCAGCCAACGGATGGCGGCGCCGGGATTCCTTGAAACGCCGTACAAGCACTTCATCAGATGCCTCCAGAAACAAGATTTCATAAGGAATACCGTTTGCTCCCAGCTGTTTCAAGGCTTGCGACAAGTCGCGGAAAAATTCCCCTCCTCTTACATCAATCACCAAAGCTACTTTTTTAATCTTGCCTTCTGACTTCATGCTCAATTCCACAAAAGTCATAATAAGAGCGGGAGGGAGATTATCCACGCAGTAATAACCTATATCTTCGAGGCAGTTTATTGCCAGGGTCTTGCCTGCGCCGGAAAATCCCGTAATTATAAGTATGTGCAAATCTTTATATTTTTCTCTCATTTCGAACAACTGCCCTCACGATGCCGACAGCCCATCCATTAGGAATGAGGCCGCGGTTCTTCACTCAATCTCTCCTGTCTTTTTTCTGAAAACGAAAATCGCCGTGTGTTATAAACTTGGCCCCTGATCTTCCTGTTTCAATTATATCAAAAAGGCCTGGGTATTTATGACCATAATTTATTTCAAACAGCATACCCCTTTTTCGGCATGCGCCGGAGTTAACCCACCACGTTAATTTTTTAGAAAGCTCCGGTTAAGATGAGAAAATGCGCTCAGCAGACAATTGCTGCCGACATCAGCAGCAAGATGCTCCTGGCCCTGGTTTCAGCGGCCTTTCCCCCATTTCCCAACCAAATCCAAATTTATTCTGACCAAATTATGAAGCCCGACAGCCAACGAGTAACGAACCTTTATGCTGACTTATAACGAGTACGCGCGTTTTCAAAATTACGGCCCGGCCTTAGCCAATTCAGCTTTCAGGTAATCTATTACCTTAACGGGAGTGGGATTCAACCCGTATTCCATCGCCAGGTACACACTGGCATAGTCGCCAACATAAGCTAAGCTGTAAAAACGCGCCAAAAAAGATTCTCCGGTGCTGTTCACTTCTATTACATCTTTGACCCTGTTCTGGATTATACCCCTGCTTATCTCCATACGTCTCTTTATTCGTTCACTATCATGGCTATCTTTCAAGACAATTACTGTGAAATTCGCCAGAAATTCCGGGGGTACTTCAAATCCAACAATCTCATTGTGGTTGAGTTCGGGAAAAACGTTATAATAAGCAGGACTCTTAGCGTTCTCGTTTATTTGTGCCTTCCAGCGCATAGCCGCTGTCTCTGATGAGCCAACAGATCCCCATATTACAGGTATGCTGTTTTTCATCGCTCCAGCGATCACTTTGGCCTGGTTGGCAGGAACATCGACACCAGGATTGAGCGTTTCTCTGAGGTTTTTTAAAACGTCTATGGTTTCTTCGACATCCTTTTCTACTCCTTGCAATATTCCCATTTTATCTAATATTAAAGCTATAGGTGCAAAAAGATAACCTGTAGCAGCCCTGGGTACGAGTCCCGCCGGTATCCTAACAACTGCATGGCCATCTTTTTCTGCCATAACAGCCAGCTTGCCGCCGCTGGTAACGCATATAATTGAGGCCCCTTTATCCAGGGCCTGCTGGTAAGAACTCAGGGTCTCCTCAGTATTACCTGAATAGCTTACCGCGAAAAACAAGGTATTGCGCGAGACAAATTGGGGAACATCATAATCACGGTTGACTAGAACGGGGATACCGGCCTTTTGAAGAGAGTAGGTCCTTAATATATCTCCTCCGATAGCAGAACCTCCCAATCCAGATATCATTATATTTTTATAAGCACCTTCATAACGAGAAACTATAAAATCAAAATTCATTTCCAGGCTGTACTCAAATTGCCTGGGCAGTTCATAAACATATTCCATCATCTTCTCCACTGTCATGTTTTTATCATCCCTTCCTTCTGCTTTGGATTCCCACCGATACGCTGCTTTCCGCCGCTTAAAAACCTTCAGTAACATCACTGGTGTTTTATAAGCTGCTAACGGACCTGATTTTTACGGGCTATACAAAACTGAAGCCAAACACCCCCAGAGACCTATGTCATTACCCAACTTGGTCATTTCTATTTTTAAATTCCGGCTGTTAAGAGCAAATACGTTATTGCAGACATGTTCCAACAGGGAATCATAAAACAAATCTTGGAGTCCGAGAGCAACTCCTCCTCCCAAAACTACTGTATCGGGGTTAAAAATATTAACCAAGTTAGCAATTCCTATTCCCAGATACCTGGAAGCACGTAATATAATGGCAGACGCTTCGGGATCACCTTTACGGGCAGCATCGCCTACCTCTCTGGCCCCTATCTGCTCACCTTCTGCACAGTTCGCCAGAATCCCTTCGCCTTTTCCCTGGGAAACAAACCCTGCTGCTTCCCGAGCTATTGCCGTCCCTGATGCCAAGGCCTCCCAACAGCCGTGCCTCCCGCATTTGCACTTGGGCCCGCGGGGGTCCAAGACCATATGGCCAAACTCACCAGCCCCGCCGCCGCTCCCCCGATAAAGTTTGCCGTCTATCATTATACCCCCGCCTATACCAGTACTGACCGTTATATAAAGCAAGCATCTGCAATTGTATCTCTGGCCGAAAAAATACTCTCCCAAAACAGCCATATTAGTATCTTTTTCTACTATTACCTGCCTCCCCAATCTCCTGCATAACTCGTCTTTTAAGAATAATTTGGACCAGCCCAAATTGGGAGAGTCAACCACTTCAACATCGGGATAGGAAAGCGGCCCCGGAGCAGCCACAGCTATACCCCGGATTTCATCTTCAGCGAAACAGTTGTCCTCGATTGTTTTTATGATGCTGTTGCTTATTAAATCCAAAATTTCACCGGCATCCCGTTCACCGCTGCAGGTAGGAAATTTGGCTTTTGCTAAAATCTGACCGCCAGTAGTGATTGCTCCGGTCAAAATCTTCGTTGCTCCCAGATCAACTCCGATTACCACCTCTCGCAACAGGGACCCCCCCCCAGACTCTATCATAAATAATATTACCCAACAGCTATCCAGCAATATTCACCTAAAAGCTAGAACCGCAAATATTTCAGTTTGACCCGCTGTTTAAAATAAATCGATGCAAAGCCTCTGCTACTCCTTCTTCCTCTTTACATCTTCCCGCCTGACTAAGAAGCCGAGCTGCTGCCCGGCATTATGTATTTTCACCATTCTTTTAAAATTTAGGCCCATCATTTTTAAGACACAGTTTGCTGCTGACCTGCCAATGCCAGCAGAAGGGCAGAAAAAGTTTTCTCGCTCCCTACCCGCTATCTGGCTCCTAACACTTTGACTTTGTCCCCCTACTCAATCTTACTTGTACCTGAAAACCACGCCGTCATTATCGTCGACAAAATAACTGAGCGCAAAGCTCACAATACTCAACACTATAGCACTGAGCACTGCCCATCCGAATCCCTGGATATTAAACCCCCTGATAGTAACCGATGTAATCCAAAGCATAAACCCGTTTATTACAAAAGTAAACAGGCCCAGAGTCAAAATATTCAAAGGCAGGGTCAATATTATCAAAAGAGGACGTATTACTGCATTAATGATCCCTAAAAATACCGAGCCAACTATTGCAGCCCATACCGTAAGCTGAAAACCAGGTATAAGCGCTGCCGTAATTATTATAGCGACGATATTCAAAAGCCATCTGAGTGTCCATCCGTGCATTACGAAACCTCTCCTTCCACCCGAAGCAAGGGTACGCTCTTTTTGCTCCCTTCAGGCACTAATATAATTTATCTTACACCCTATTTTATCATATTATTGCCGTTTTTCGATTTATTCTCCAATGAATTCTTTATTTTCCTGTTGTTTTTCTAAAATAATCATGGACATTTTGCGCAGCACTCCTGCTCATCCCCGGTACGGCAGCTATTTCTTCCAGGGAAGCGCTCTCTATTTTTGATATCGATTTAAAATAATTTAAGAGAGCCTTTTTCCTGCGGGGGCCTATCCCCTCTATACGGTCCAGGATCGAATCTTTCAATTTTCTGCTCCTCCGCTGCCGGTTATATTCCAACGCCAACCGATGGGCTTCATCTCTCAATCTCTGGAGTAATTTCAACCCTTCGTCCCTGCGGGGCAAAACTAAAGGTTTGCCTGTGCCCGGACGAAATATTTCTTCATTTTTCTTAGCCAGGCCCAGCAAAGGAATATCTGATTCTATTTCGTCCAGCACCGCTTTAACAGCGTTAACCTGACCTAACCCCCCATCAACGAGAATAAGATCCGGCTCGGGCAAAAAGGCGACGTTTCCGCCTCGCGCTTGCTCGAAACGCCTTTTCAGTGCTTCCTTCAGAGAAGCAAAATCATCATTCTGGTCACTTTTAATTTTAAACCTCCGGTACGATGTTCTCTCAGGAACACCGTTGCTAAATACCGCCATCGCTGCCACAGCTTCTTCCCCTCCCAGGTGAGATACATCAAAACACTCTATACGCTTGGGGACAACTTCTAGATCTAACACCTCACTCAGATGCAAGAGTATATTCTCATTTCTAATGTCCTTCTGCTGTTTTTCCTCCCAGAGCAGGTTCGCATTTTCCAGTACCATGTCAAGCAATTTCCGCTTATCTCCCCTGTGCGGCACCCGCATCACAATCCTGCGGCCGGTTTTAGCCTCCAACCACGATACCATGAGTTCCGGGTCTTCTGGGAGCGTGTCGAGCAAAATTTCCGCCGGAATATCGTGGTTGTCATCGTAATAACGTTTGAGAAAAATCTCCACCATTTCTGCAGGACCTTCATCTATAGCCTTTTTAAGCCAAAAAGTATCTTTAGAGATTATTTTCCCGGAACGGATACGAAAAACAAGAGCCAGGCTTTCTTTTTGTCCTGTTACCATACCTATAAGATCCATATTATAAGGGGATTCGAGATTCACCTTCTGTTTCTCGGCAAGCTTCTTTATTCCACTGATCTGGTCTCTTAAACGTGCAGCTTTTTCAAACTCCAGATTTTCAGCCGCTTTCCTCATTTCAGCTTCTTTTTCCCGCAGCACGCCTTGGTACTTTCCCTCCATAAAACTGAGAAAAGCCTCCACAAGCCCCCGGTATTCCTCTTTGTCTACTCTCCCAGTACAAGGGGCAGCACACTTTTCTATATCATGGTTTAGGCAAGGGCGGGATCTGGGCTGCAAATTTTTACAGGTGCGCAGAGGGAAGATGCCGGTAAGCAGCCTCAATGTTTCCCTCAAAGAGGTGACATCGGTATAGGGCCCAAAATACCTGGAAACTCCATCTTTTTTCTCTCGGGTTATATAGATGCCAGGAAATTCTTCCCCTATGGTGACTTTGAGATAAGGATAAGTTTTATCATCGCGCAGATTAATATTATATCTGGGCTGATAAGCCTTAACCAGGTTATTCTCTAGAATGAGGGCCTCCACTTCTGTATCTGTTACAACAAAATCAAAGTTTTTCACCTTTCTCATCATTGCGCGCACTTTAGGATGAAGCTTATCATCTGATTGGAAATAGGAGCGCATGCGGTTGCGCAAAATACCGGCTTTACCCACATAAAGCACCTTGCCGTCTTCATCTTCAAACAGGTAAACACCTGGTTTTAGAGGCACATTTTTCAAGCGTTCCTGCATATTCTCCGAAACCTCCGGCTGCTTCACTCTCACAAGACTGTCACCAATAAATAAAAAAAGAATTATGATTTCACTGCTGAAAGTTATAATCTGCTGGTTTAAATGTATAAATATTCGTCGCTTCACCTTCGCGGGGTGTTGCTTCCATGCTCCGTCAACAGGCTCCTACATATTTATACATTTAAACAGGCTAACTTAGGATTTTTGCAGTGGAATCAATTATAAATTGAGCATTTTCCTAAGGTATTTACCCGTGTACGATACCGCATTTTGAGCTACCTCTTCCGGGGTACCTGAAGCCACTATTCTGCCTCCTTTTTCTCCGCCTTCCGGCCCCAGATCTATAATATAATCTGCTGATTTAACCACATCCAGGTTGTGCTCGATAACTAAAACGGTATTACCATTATCTACCAATTTGTTTAGCACCTTAAGCAAATGTTTAATATCTTCCTTGTGCAGCCCGGTGGTAGGTTCATCCAATATATACAGGGTTCTGCCGGTAGAGCGCCGGGAAAGCTCTGTGGCCAGCTTAACCCTCTGCGCTTCTCCCCCGGAAAGAGTAGGAGCCGGCTGCCCAAGCCGGATATAGCCCAGCCCTACTTCCTGGAGAACCTTCAATTTGCGGTATATACGGGGTATATTTTCGAAAAAACCAACTGCTTCGTCTACCGTCATATCCAGAACATCCGCTATCGTTTTCCCCTTGTATTTAACCTCCAGGGTTTCACGATTATAACGCTTACCTTTACAGACTTCACAGGGAATATATACATCGGGCAGGAAATGCATTTCAATTCTTATAACACCATCACCCGAACACGCTTCGCAACGGCCACCGCGTACATTAAAGCTAAAACGCCCCGGTTTGTACCCCCTTACCCGCGCTTCCGTCATACCTGCAAACAATTGTCTTATTCCGTCAAAAGACCCGGTATAAGTAGCAGGATTGGAACGCGGAGTCCTCCCTATAGGAGATTGGTCAATATTTACTACTTTATCTATTGCTTCTATTCCTTCTATGGCTTTATGCTTTCCAGGAAAATGCTTCCCCCCATGCAGGTGCTTCATAACTGCCGGGTAGATAATCTCTTCCACCAGGGTGCTCTTGCCGGAACCCGAAACACCGGTTATCAGGACAAGCTTACCCAAAGGTATCTCTACATCAATATTTTTCAAGTTGTGCTGCTCTGCCCCTCTGACTATAAGGGATTTGCCGCTGCCTCTCCTCCTTTGAGAAGGGATTTCAATATCGAGTCTAGCAGATAAGTACTGCCCGGTTATAGAATTTTCTGCCTTTATTATATCTTCCAAGGTTCCTTCAGCAACCACTTCCCCCCCGTAAACGCCAGCCCGAGGGCCTATATCCACAATATAATCCGCATTTCTGATGGTAGTCTCGTCATGTTCAACAACTACCACAGTATTACCCAAATCACGCAGCCTCTTAAGGGTTGCCAAAAGGCGGTCATTATCCCTCGGGTGCAGCCCTATACTGGGTTCATCAAGCACATAGAGAACCCCGACCAAACTCGAACCAACTTGGGTAGCAAGGCGAATACGCTGAGCCTCTCCACCGGATAAAGTTCCCGCAGGACGGTCAAGGGTCAGGTAGTCAAGCCCAACATCCATTAAAAACGTCAGCCTTTTTTTTATTTCTTTAACCACTTGGCGGGCAATATAACTCTCCCTTTCACTCAAGTCCAGGCTGCTGAAAAAATCCATAGCCTCCCTTACTGACAAAGCAGTAACATCAGTAATAGATTTATCTCCTATCAACACCCAGAGGTTTTCTTTTTTCAACCTTTTGCCTCCGCAAACCGGACAGACTCGCGCGGTCATATATCTCTCTATATCTTCTCTGGAAGCCTCTGATCTGGTTTCACGATACCGGCGGCTTAAGTTATTGACTACCCCTTCAAAACTGGAACGAAAACTGTCTGTCTCGCCGTAGGAATTGACGTATTTAACCAGAAAACGCTCTCCATTATCACCAAAAAGAATTAGATCTATTTGTTCCGAGCTTAATTCTCTTACAGGGCAGTCCATCGGTATTCCTTTCTTTCCGGCAAAAGCGGCCAGAATTTGGTTGTAATAAGTATACAGGTTATTGGACCAAGGAATTACTGCGCCTTCGCTAAGGCTCCTATTCATGTCCAACACCAAAGCCGGATCTATTTCCTTCTTTTCTCCCAATCCATCGCACCCCGGGCAGGCCCCGAAAGGACTGTTAAAAGAAAACATCCGCGGGCTCAATTCGGGCAGGCTGAAACCGCATTCCGGGCAGGCAAAATCCTGGCTGAAGAGAATGCTCTCCTCGCCGCTGCCGTCTTTTATTAGACGCACGTCAACTATACCTTCACTCAGCTCAAAGGCCAGTTCCAGGGATTCAGCCAGTCTGCTGCGAATCCCCTCTTTAATCACCAACCTGTCAACTACAGCACTAATATCATGTTTCTTGTTTTTATCGAGGACAATTTCTTCGTCAACTGTATACTCATAGCCATCGACCACTACCCTGATGAATCCGTCTCTAAAAAGGCTGTTCAACACCTTCTTGTGCTCCCCTTTCTGCCCTCTTACTACCGGAGCCAGTATTTTTATCTTAGTCTTTTCCTCCAGCTTTAAAAGCGTATCAACAGCCTGGTCAACTGTCTGCTTCTTGATAGGCCTCCGGCAGTTGGGACAGTGAGGTCTCCCCACCCGGGCGAACAGCAGGCGCAGATAATCATATATCTCGGTAACAGTACCTACTGTCGAACGGGGGTTGTTGGAAGTCGATTTTTGATCAATAGATATAGAAGGCGATAAACCTTCGATATAATCCACATCGGGTTTGTCCATCTGGCCTAAAAACTGGCGGGCGTAAGTAGAAAGCGATTCTACATAGCGCCGCTGTCCCTCGCTGTAAATGGTATCAAAAGCCAGGCTGGATTTGCCTGACCCTGATACACCCGTAAAAACCACCAGCCTATTCCGAGGTATTTTAACATCCAAATTTTTTAAATTGTGTTCCCTTGCACCTTTTACATATATAAAATCCTTCATAAGCTACTCTCCGCCAAACAACGCAATCCAGCTTTCAGATAAAATTGCAGCTCCCTCTTCGTGCATATATGCTGACCATGTCAACCGCTCTTTTTCCTGCGTTTACTGCGCTTTACGGGCTGCTTGAGTTCTTTTGCCATATCCCTGAGCCGGGCTGCCCTTTCAAATTCAAGGGCTTCTGCTGCCCTCCGCATCTCAGCTTCTATTTCAGCAGCCAGCCTCTCCCTCTCTTCCTTCGGCATCTCCCTGTAATTTGAAATGTCATATTCACCTGGTTCTTCCGCAATTGTAGCCTCCACCAAAGCATGTACCGCTTTTTTTATAGTTTCAGGAGTTATGTTATGCGCTTTATTATATTCTATCTGCTTCCTCCGGCGTCGGTTAGTCTCATCAATAGCTGCCTTCATTGCAGCAGTAACCTTATCAGCATACATGATAACTTTCCCCTCCACATTACGGGCTGCTCTGCCTATAGTCTGTATAAGCGACCGCCCTGAGCGCAAAAATCCTTCTTTATCTGCATCCAGTATAGCAACCAGGGCTACTTCCGGCAAATCCAACCCTTCCCGCAGGAGATTTATCCCTACCAGCACATCAAAAACCCCCATTCGCAGGTCGCGGAGAAGCTTCAGCCTTTCCAGGGCATCTATGTCCGAATGCATATAGCGCACCTTTATACCTGCATCGGCCAGGTAATCACACAGGTCTTCAGCCATCCTCTTCGTCAAAGTCGTCACCAGCACCCGACAGCCTTTCGCAGTTGTCTCCCCTATTTCTCCAATAAGGTCATCAATCTGGTTTGCGGTAGGCTTGACCTCTACTTCCGGGTCAACCAGCCCGGTCGGCCGAATTATCTGTTCAACTACCTGTGCGCTCCGCTCAAGTTCATAGTCACCGGGAGTCGCACTTACATATATCACCTGTTTTATTTTACCGTCAAATTCATCAAACTTGAGAGGACGGTTGTCCAAAGCCGATGGCAGCCTGAACCCGTACTCCACGAGATTCTGCTTGCGCGACCTGTCACCTTCATACATTCCCCTGACCTGAGGCACAGAAATATGTGACTCGTCCATAAAAAGCAGAAAATCTTGGGGGAAAAAGTCTATAAGCGTGTAGGGAGGCTCTCCAGAAGCCCGTCCGGTTATATAGCGTGAATAGTTCTCAATTCCCTTGCAGTAACCGACTTCTTTTATCATTTCCAAATCGTATCTGGTTCTCTGCTCAATACGCTGTGCTTCCAACAATTTCCCTTCTTTTTTGAAACTCTCTACCTGCAAAGCCAGTTCCTGTTCAATTTCATCAGCTGCAGCCAGCATGCGGTCGCGAGTAGTTACAAAGTGTGAAGCAGGAAATATCACGGCATGAAGCCTGCGCCCTAGAACTTCACCCGTAAGGGGATTAAATTCGACAATCCGGTCTATTTCGTCACCGAAGAATTCGACTCTTATGGCGTTTTCCCCCGTAGATGCAGGAAATACCTCTACAGTATCACCTCTTACCCGGAAATATCCCCGGGAAAAATCAACCTCATTCCTCTCATAATGGTTCTCTACCAGCCGCCGTATAAACTGGTCACGCCCTATTTCCATTTGCGGGCGCAGTGATATAGACATCCGGCTGTAATCTTCCGGCGAGCCCAAACCGTAGATACAAGACACACTGGCTACTATTATTACATCCCGCCTCTCCAGCAGAGAAGAAGTAGCTGAATGGCGCAGCTTATCTATTTCGTCATTAATAGACGAATCCTTTTCTATATACGTATCGGTCTGGGGAACATAAGCTTCAGGCTGGTAATAATCATAATAGCTTATAAAATATTCCACCGCATTATCGGGGAAAAACTGTCTAAACTCCGAATACAGCTGCCCGGCCAGAGTCTTATTCGGCGCCATCACCAGGGTCGGGCGCTGCACTTCCTCAATAATCCGGGCCATCGTAAATGTTTTCCCAGAACCTGTCACTCCCAGGAGAGTCTGCTCCCGGTAACCGGCGTTTAATCCTGCAACCAGCTTCTCCACCGCCTGGGGCTGGTCTCCGGTAGTTTTGAATTGTGAACATAATTTAAACCGGGACATCCCATATCTCCTCTTCTCTACTATATTTTAAGCCCTGTTTACCCTGCGCTTGCCCTCTCTATTTTAACGATAAACAGCACAATGCCTTCTTTGAAGCGGGATTCCCATATGAACTTTCTCATGTTCCTGTTTAATGATTTCACTGCTGAAAGTTATAATCTGCTGGTTTAAATGTATAAATATTCGTCACCAGACTTCCGCATGGGCAACACTATCCGCTTGTCTCGCGACGAAATGGGTACCGGGCTAATTCCCATCCGTGCTCAATATCCCTCTCGCCCCCTCCTTGGGACTCGCCCCCTTTCGCTGCTTCGCCTTCGCGGGGTGTTGCTTCCATGCTCCGTCAACAGGCTCCTACATATTTATACATTTAAACAAGCTAACTCGGGGTTTTTGCAGTGGAATCTTTAATTATTTATCTAAAGCAATAATTTCCCCTATTATCTCTTCCCTTTTTTGGTCCAAAAATTCGAAATCCATAGCTCCCGAATATATTTTTTTCAGTTCCTTGAGATCTTGATGTATGTTTTTCAGTTCTTCCTGGGCTTCCAGCATCAGAGATTCATAAATACGGCATGAACTGCTCGTCTTGGTCTTTATTAAATCCTCATCATAATCATCGAGACATGTAGTCAAATCAATTATAATATCCCACGGGTTAATTGCCAATTCAATATTCCCTGCGTCTATTAAAGCCATCTGCAGGTTGCGGATAATTACCATAGATATACTCTCCGAATCCAAGCCGCAGTGATAATACTCCAAAAAATAGCCCTTTTCTCTGGCTCTTCGCGCAATTTCATTTATTACGGTCGATTTCCCGCTGCCGGGCGGCCCCTTAAAGATGTACCTCTTCCTGCAATCACGGCTTATCTCTTCTATATAATTTATCGCCCCGTCAGGGGTAACCGCATCAGCAAAATAGTGCTTCTCCCCAGACTGCCCTTCTATAATTTTGCCTGTTAGATCTTCGATAAGATTCTGAATTTTTCCGATATTCAAATACTCCGAAGTCACCTTCTTAATGTTCTCTTTTATTTCACAGACATTCCTTAAAATATTATAGGCTTTACTGCTTTTTTCCTCAATTTTGTGAACCAAGTCCACGATTTCACGGCCTCTAGCGCTTACCGTTTTTTTATCCCAATATTCGCCGAAATAAATAATCTCACCGACTACACCCGGATATTTAGGATCAATAGGCTGGGGCAGGCTTCCATTGACTAGCGCCACCTCCAGCTGCGGAATATATACCCCCTCGAAATTAACCGGATCCAGAGCTGACATCCAAAACTCAACCTCATAGCCTTTAGAGAACAAAGACTCCCCCAAAAGCCTCATAAAAGTCGACTTTCCAGAGCCCGCCGGTCCTTTTAACACATACACTTTCTTAAGACCCTCCAGCAGCTCAGGAATAAAAGTCTGAAACCCGCGACTTGTATTGCTGCTGGTAAATACATAGCGTATTCTCCCTGTAGTAATCACTCTGAACCACCTTTCCCTATGGCCACTTTTTTCTTTTTTTAATATATTCATTGCTTCAGCAAAACGTTAACACTTGATATACAATGCACAGGAAGTAGGAAACGAGCAGACGGAGCAGTTAAACACAAACCAGAAGTGCCTGTTCCTGGGGATGAAAAAATAAAGGAGCGCGGGAATCCACAAACTAAAGAAAATTAGTTATTTTCCTCCATATATGCCGCACAGCTTCAAAAATACTGTCCTCCCTAAATGTAAGGTACCTATGGGTAAACTGCCCTGGAACCGGTATAATCCCTAGTTTTTCACCCTTGTCAAGATAAAGGCCGCAGCCAATCCTGTTTCCTTCCCGGATTATTCCCAGGTTAAGATAGCCCCAGCCGCAGTCCGTGAATTTCTGAAAGACTAAAGAATAAGGACCATCGACCACCTCTCCATTTATGCTTAAAATAATATCCCGCGATTTAATTCCTGCCCGCTCGGCTGGACTTTTAGGTATTACGTCAAGCACCATCAGCCCACGAAGAGGTTCCACATATATCGGTTTTCTTCTGTTTTCATCCTGCATTCCCAGCCATATTATGAACTCATGCCCGAGGGGACTGAACAAGGCAGCCGCCAGCAAAAACACATCCCACCGAGTAGAAATGACTGACAAAAACAAGAGGCTTAAGCTGAATAGAAAAAGGCGCAGCGCTGACCTCCTTGCCCTGTCGTGAGGGATATCGGTGGTGCTTACCTCACCATAACCCAGGACTGCCAGGATCGGAATCATCGTATAACACCTGCCATCCACGAAGCCTGGATACTCTTTCAATAGAGGCCACCAGTCGGGCATGGCAATCCCAGTACCCGGTTCGGCAATACCTGTACTGATCAGAGCTATCAGGGGTATAGGCCAAAATTTTTGCAGATTGAATCCTCCTCTCACAGTTCCCTGCCTTTTTACATATACAGGCACCGGTTTAAACTGCCCGTTTAGGAGGATCAAGATGCTTTCCACCATATGCAGTATTGCTATCAGGCCCATCAGCTGAGGTATATTTACATCAGGGTACCCCAGAAACAGACTGGAAAGAGACAGAATCCCTCCGGCATAGGCAAAACACAGAAAGCGGGGGTTTATAAACATCAGCAATATAGCTGTTATCCACAACTGTGCTATACCGATATCAGCCAAATCTATCCCTATAAAAATCAGCAGGATGCTTCCCAGAAAGCCCCCCAACAAACCCAGAAGGGTTGAAACCAGGGCAGAGAAAAGGTACACGCTTCTCCCGCTGTTTACAAGCCTTTGGGAAACCTGTTCCATTCTTTTATACTGCCAGCTTACAATCGCAAATAGAAATAAAAAAATGCAGATAAATAGGGGCGATGTGAATGTATCCAGAAAAATTCGCCCCATCATCGATAGAACGGGCAAAAACAGATCCATTTAAATTCCCCCTCTGGGCAACCAAAACCGCAAGATCAATCTTGATTCCACTGCAAAAACCCTAAGTTAGGCTGTCTAAATGTACAAATATGTAGGAGCCTGTTGACGGAGCATGGAAGCAATACCCCGCGAAGGTGAAGCGACGGATATTTATACCTTTAAACCAATCTTAAATTATGTATTAATATGCCGTTTGCAGCTATTTCTCTAGGACAGCAGTTCCCGCAAAATTTGCAAAGCTTTTTCCAACTGCATATCTTTTTGGGTGTTTGGGTCATTTTTCACCACATAATCGGGAGTTATGCCTATCTCATTTATATCCGTCCCATCAGGAGTAAAATATTTCTGGGTAGTCAACTTCAAAGCTCCTCCGTCATATAAAGAATAAATTGTTTGTACCAGCCCCTTGCCATAGGTTTTTTCGCCTACCAGCTGCGCTCTTTTATTATCCTGCAAAGCCCCTGCCAAAATTTCAGAAGCGCTCGCACTGTTCTGGTTTACCAGAACCACCATAGGAATATCAAGCTTGCCGGGAGAAGCCCGGTGGACAGTTTTATTTCCCTGAGCATCAACAACACTTACTATTTCCTTATCATCGAGGAAGATGCCAGCAATAGATACTGCAGCCTCAAAATCCCCTCCCCCGTTGTCGCGCAAATCCAATACCAGCCCTTCGATCTTGCTCTGTTCCAGCATTTTATTCAAGCTGTCGCTCATTTCCCGCGCAGAACGTGAATGAAATTGATTCAGCCTTATATAACCAATCCTATAACCGTTATCTATAATCTTATCTTCCACTGAAGGAACGTTAATTATTTCGCGTATTATTTTAAAATCATATTCCCTGCCCTCTGATTCGCGGTATATGCCGAGCTGAAGCTGGGTTCCAGGATCTCCGCGCATCAAGTGCACAGCCTCATCCTGGCTCATACCGGTAGCATTCTCACCATTTATGCGAATAATAATGTCTCCGTGTTTAAGCCCTGCTTTATATGCCGGAGTCCCGGGAATCGGAGATACAATTTTAAGCCTTCCCTGGTCGTCCCTGAGCACATATACACCAATCCCCCCGAATTTTGCTTCCAGCCTTATCTTAAATTCTTCCCACGTTTCCTTATCCAGGTACTTAGAATAAGGGTCATTTAAGGAATCAACAATTCCTGCAGTAGCCCCTTTAATCATCGCAGCAGTGTCAATATTATAAAGAGACTGGGTTTCTACCAGTCCTATTACACTGAATAGGGTAATAATTCCTGTCATATTAGTAAAGAAAAGGAATATCGTGCATGTGACAAACACGACCCCGATGAAAGAAAAAAAATAATTTATGCCCCTAATTAGCTTGTTGTTTTTCAAATCTTCACCACCATATATATTTTATTTAAAAGTTGCACTTAATATGTTACCCCACCAACAGTTTTAAAAACAATTATCTAATCTGCTGCTACACAACCCCTCATGCCCTGAGGACACAACCACCAATGAAAATAACTTAGGGGATAAAGGCTTAAGAACGCTTGGGTCCGGTCTTATCCTTTTCCCTATAGCCAAAAGAGTGCGATACAGATAGTCTTAACACAAAGAGTAATCCTTTAACCGCTTTCTAACCGCCTTTATCCCCCTGCGCTAACCTTAAGCCTTTATCCCCTTAAGTCCGCAGTTGCTGGAGTTTGAGTGGGGGATGAAGGCTTAAGAAGTTGTTTTCGTATTAAATATTGATTTCACTGCTGAAAGTTATAATCTGTTGGTTTAAATGAATAAATATTCGTCGCCAGACTTCCGCATGGGCAACACCATCCGCTTGTCTCACAACGAAAGGGGTACCGGGCTAATTCTCCGGCACTCAATAATTCTGTTAGATAATTGCCCAGAATTAAGGATTGGAGCCTTCGTCTATTTTGCTTTGTTTCATTGAGTGCCGGATCAATAGCCCTCTCGCCCCCTTTCGTTGCTTCACCTTCGCGGGGTGTTGCTTCCATGCTCCGTCAACAGGCTCCTACATATTTATACATTTAAACAGCCTAA
>JACIYB010000031.1 GCA_014360155.1 Syntrophomonadaceae bacterium | reverse complement strand
TGGAAAAAAAGTCCCGCCGGGAAGAAGTTCTTGAAAAAATCGGCCTCTCGAGGGAAAAAAATGAACTGGTATCTACTTTAAGCCAGGGATTCAGGCAGCGGTTAGCCTTGGGGTGCGCCATCGTATCCCGCCCTTCACTGCTGTTTCTGGACGAACCTACAAGCGGGGTAAGTCCTACCAGCCGGCGTTCATTCTTTAACCTGATCCAGGAAATGGCAGCTGCAGGTACTACGGTAATAGTTACCACCCATTTCATGGACGAAGCAGAACGCTGCGACAAAATAGCTTTCTTTCATGAAGGCCAGCTGCTGTCCGCAGCCAGCCCTGACGACCTGAAAAAAAATATACTGGAAGGAACCCTGGTGCAGATGGATCTTCCAGACCCCATGAAGCAGATTCCCAAAATCCAGGACCTCCCTTATGTAAAAGAATGCACTATCCACGGAGCGTTTCTGCATGTTCTGCTGACAGATCCTTCTGCCGTGAACACCCTTAAAACTTTTACCGGGGCAGAGTCCCTGGCAATCACGCCTTCCCTGGAAGACGTCTTTATTGCATTAGTTAGGAAACAAAGGGGAGAAAATCAGTGAACAGGATAATATCTGTGATTAAAAAGGAATTCATCCATATAAGACGGGATAAAATGACCTTGCTGCTAATTTTGATCATCCCTCTCGTACAACTGCTTCTATTCGGCTATGCAATTCAAACCGAAGTGAAACACATCCCGACCGTAGTGTTTGACCAATCGCTTTCCCAGGAAAGCCGCGACTTCACGTCAGCCTTTTCTGCATCAGGCTATTTCGACATACATTACGCAGTGTTCAGCTACGACGAAGTCAGCAGGATGATAGACAGCGGCAAAGCCAAGGCCGGAATAATATATCCTCCGGACTTTGCCAGGAACATTAAACGCGGGACCCCCGCAACAATACAGGTAATAGTTGACGCGAGCGACAATATGGTGGCAAACCAAGCCATAGCAGTCGCTCAGTCCATCGGGCTCATCAAGTCCCAGGAAGTTATTTTTGAAAAGCTGCCGCTAAAAGGAGCACCCTATGATGTCCGGGTGCGTCCCTGGTACAATCCAGATGGAATAACTGCTTACTACATGGTCCCTGCCTTGCTGGGAATCATCGTTACCCTGACTATGGTTATCCTTACTGCAGTTGCCATCGTGCGCGAAAGAGAAAGAGGCACATTGGAACAATTGATGGTTACCCCCATAAAATCTTACGAACTGATGATCGGCAAGATAATCCCTTATATACTTCTCGGCTACATCCAGATAACCATTGCTCTGCTGGTAGGAGTAATTGTTTTTCACGTCCCTATACGCGGCAGCCTTTTACAGCTCTATCTCCTGACACTCTTTTTTATCACTGCTTCGCTCGGCCTGGGCCTCGCCATCTCAAATGTCGCCCAGAACCAGATGCAGGCGTTTCAGATGTCCTTTTTCGTAATGCTTCCCAGTATAATGCTCTCTGGGTTCATATTCCCTCGCGATGCCATGCCCAGGATCATTTATTATATAAGTGATATAATACCGCTCACATACTACCTCGATATTATAAGGGGCATAGTGCTCAAGGGCATAGGATTCCAGTACCTAGTCGGGCAGGTAACTGCTCTCTTTGTTTTCTCACTGGTTTTCCTCAGCATAAGTATAGTCAAATTCAAGAAGAAGATCGCCTAAGGTGGTGAGCGGAACTTGCAGATTAAAACCCGGATAACAAGCGCGTGTCTAGACCTTATGTCCCTGTATGGCTTTCGAAAATTTACCATGGATGAACTATCCCAGCACGCTGGAGTAAGCAAAAGAACCGTATACCGCTATTTCTCCAGCAAGGAACAGGTAATTGAAGCGGCTTTGGACAAGTTTATGGCAGATGCAGCCGATTACACCGACAATGTTATAACATCGGAACAAAGCCCGGAAAAAATTGTAAAACAGATAATCGGCCATTTAATTACCCAAGGACAGTTTATAACAAACCCCCGGGGGCTAAACGATCTGAGACAATATTACCCCCATTTATGGCACAAAATCGATCAATTCAGGATGGAGCGAATTAACCTGCTCATTAAAGCATTGATCCAACACAGTGACGACTCTTTGATTAACAGGATCGATCCGCGTATCTCGACCGCAGTCATAACCGCCTCCATTCAGTCTGTTTTAAATCCTGACTTTATTCTGAAAAATAACCTCACCTTTAAAGACGCTTTAGAACAGCTAAGCGAAATTTTTATCTCTATCTTCCTCCAAAACAAGGAATTATAAACTGGTGTTTGACTATAAGACTGTAACCCCGGGGAGACAGCTACCGGCAAAACTAAGCTAAGGGATGAAGGCTTAAGCCTTCATCCCGGGAGGGCATGACTGTTAGGTAATGATAGAGGCGCTAACCTTAAGCCTTCAGCCCCGAGAAGTTTATTTTCATGCTAAAATATTGAAATATTCCTGTCTTTGGGATAGAATATCTTATCTATTTTTTTATAAAATGTGAAAAATAAACAGTTTGGGGGAAAGACAGTTGCAGTTACCAGAATTGCGCATCAGCAGGTTAATACCCAAGTTTCCGATTATCCAGGGCGGCATGGCTGTACGTGTGTCTACTTCTGCGCTCGCCGGTGCAGTAGCCAAAGCTGGCGGGATAGGGGTTATTGGCGCTACCGGGATGTCCCTGGAGGAATTAAAAGAAGAAATTCGCAAAGCGCGTGTTTTGGCAAATAAAGGTATAATCGGGGTAAATATTATGTATGCAGCCCGCCAATTTGCAGAATTAGTTCAGACAGCTATAAAAGAAAAAATTGATGTAATTTTCAGCGGTGCAGGATTTTCCCGGGACCTTTTCCGCTGGGGAAAAGAGTCTGATATCCCTATTGTTTCCATAGTCTCATCAGTTAAAGCAGCCCGTTTAGCCGAAAGATCAGGAGCCGCTGCTGTAGTAGCCGAGGGTGTCGAAGCCGGCGGGCATCTTGGAACTGACCACTCCGTAAAGGAAATAGTCCCCGAAATAGTCAAAGCGGTTAAAATCCCTGTTATCGCAGCCGGAGGAATAGTAAACGGCCGGGACATGGCAGATATGGTTAAACTGGGAGCACGCGGCGTGCAGATGGCTACCAGGTTTGTACTAAGCAAAGAATGCTCGGTGTCAGACAAATTCAAACAGATGTATTTACAAGCCCAAGAAGGCGACACCGTAATAATAAAGAGCCCTGTTGGACTGCCGGGAAGAGCCCTGAAAAACCCTTTTGTCAGATTAATAAGTCAAGGAAATTCCCCTGAACCAGACAGCTGTACAGCATGTTTGAAGGATTGTTCCCGCGATTATTGTATAATGGAAGCACTTATCAACGCCCGGGAAGGCAGGGTAGACGAGGGGATCGTATTTGCAGGCAAAAACGTACATAAAATTAAGGACATCCTGCCCGTACAAGCTATATTTGAGAAACTGCTGGCAGAATATGCTGCAGCTCAATAATCAGCAGGAAAAAATTTCCCATAAATCTGCTTCCAATAAGTATTGGCATTATGGGAATCTCCTTGGTTTTCGTAATCCAATGCTTTTTCTGCCTGTTCATAAGCTATATTGGCTTTGAAGCCAAAATCTTCCAACGAGGTTATTTTACGGTTGCTGCCTTTTGCATACCAGTGAAGACGGTCCTTCCTCAGGCCGGCCATATATTCCAGGAAATCCCGGGTCATATTCCCGTAATATGCATATGATGTATGGTTGTACTCCCACTCGTCTATAAAACTCAATACCAGAGTATCTAGCAACATCCCTGAGATAGGGGCATCATAGGTATTTCTCCATGCTCTCATCATCCGAGCCAGGTGTTTCACTTTACCGTTATATTTGTAATTATACTCGTCAACTGTCTGCATCTCCCGGATAGGGTTGAAAACTTTCCATCTGCCGCCGCCTTCCAGTTCTGGATAGACGTAGTTTTTTTTGTCGTTCAGGAAAGCAGGAATGATTTCAAAAGTTATGCCATTCAAGGGTACCAACAACCGCTCCTGGGAATGAATGTAGGTCCCGGAATAAATATCGCCGATATAGTCTCTAAGCTCTTGCATCAAAGCCATCTGCCCATTTCCCTGGTAAGCATCAAAATGTTGAAAAACCTTAGGCGGCAAAACGATCATCACGTTTATGTTGTTAATTCCTTTAATAGCTGTACCCCTGCCGTATGATCCAATATAATGGACATTTCTGGTATCAGATTTTGTATTCCAGTAATCCTGGTTAATATTCCTGACGATTTTTCTTAATTTATTCGCAATAACTTCCTGGTTATCTATACTCAAATTGGCAAGAAAATCCTTAAATTTTTGGGAAAGAACATCTTTATTCAGCATACAGGTTCTCTCCTTTCAAACAAAACGGGGCATTAGCCCCAGCGCAGCACACAAACCATTACAAACTCGCTTACAAACTCGCTTTTAATATTCATAATCCCAGCCGTAATCCCCTTTGAATTCAACAAAGGCAACCAGGCCTAGGGATTCTTTTTTTATGTTTCCTCTTTTGTCTTTTACGATTAACAGCAGTTCCTGCCCGCCCCTGCTTCCTACCGGGACTAACATCCTTCCTCCAGGTTTTAATTGTTTTAACAGAGCTTCAGGCATTTTGCCTGCACCGGCAGTAACAATAATACGGTCATAGGGAGCAAACTCTTCCCATCCTTCGCTCCCGTCTGCTATTTTGAATCTAATATTATTATAGCCTAATTGGGCCAGTTTTTCTTGAGCTTTTCTGGACAGTTCCTCAACTAATTCCACAGTAAAGACTTCGCCGGCAAATTCGGCCAGAAAAGCAGTCTGGTACCCTGACCCCGTCCCTATTTCCAGCACCTTGTGCTCGGGGTCCAAATCCAGCTCTATCGTCATGTACAAAACCAAGCTGGGCTGGGAAATGGTCTGTCCATGCCCTATTGGGAGCGGTCGGTCACAATGGGCTAATCCTTTAAATTCGTTATCTATAAAAAAACTGCGGTCTAATTTGTTAAAAAAACCTATTATCTTCTCTTTTTTGTTTTGGCTCATAATTATCTCCCTTAACAGGTAATTTTCGTTTCTTCCCTCTTTAATTGTACCATTTTTTATATTTTTACTGTAAAAGCACCGGCCTTTACAGCAAAATTTCCTCCCCTGAATCAAACAGGAAAAGATAGCTCTCCTTCACCTTTTTCCCCTGAATGCTTTCCAGGGCTTCTTTATACAGCTCCAGCTGCACCCGGTACTTATCAATAACCATATCCCTGTTTTCCCGGGAAATGAAATCAGTCTTGTAGTCCACCAAAACCAGTTCCTCGTCTTCTAAAAAATACAGGTCAATAACTCCCTGTACCAGCAGAGCCTCATCTTCACTGCCCTTTTTAATCCCCTCAATGAGCCTGGAGGCTTTGCAGAGAAAATTAAAAGGGACCTCTCGGTAAAGTTTCTCGGCTTTCAACACCCTTTTCCCCAGTTTTGAACGGAAAAAAGCCGCTATTTTAGAGTATTCTACTGCTGCCATTTCCTCTTCTCTAATAATTCCTTTGCAGGCCATCTCCGCAACCTGGCTCCCAATCTCATCTTCATTCTTTACCTGCCGGAAATCAAGGTGCCGCATCACCGAATGGACAATATTCCCTTTTTCGGCCCCAGTTAGTCCCCCTGTCCTTTCCAGGGGCAATTCCTCGCTTATGAACTTAGGAGCAGTAACCAGATCTGAGGCAGTTATTTTTATACTTTCCAAATCCTTGACTTTCAGTTTCGTTATTTGGGTAACAGACAGTTTGGAAGGAATTCTGCCTGCTTCCCTATAACTATATTTCCAATTCAGCCTTGCGTTTATAAGATCTTGCAACCCGGACCGGTTGCAGGGTTTGAAATTCTTCAGAAAATCCCGGGTTTCCCCGGCTGTTTTCCTCTGCTCCAGGCTTCCCTGGGTTATAGAAAAACGCGGCAGTATTTTTATATCCCATTTAGAACTGTCAGGCAGCAATTGCTCCTGTTTCCAGTCAACACCCGCCACTTCTCTCAGCTTTTCTCCATCAGGATGCCTTATTAAGACCGGCCCGAGCCAATCCAAGAAATTCTTTCCCCTAACCAGATTATAAGCTTTAAGCGGCCGGCTCCATTTTTCAGCAGCTGCAGCCAGTTTTTTTACCGAACCTACCAAAACCAGCTTTTCCTTAGCCCTGGTAAGGGCTACATACAGTATCCTCATCTCTTCAGCCAGACTTTCCACCCGGGCCTGATTTTCTATGGCAGTCCTGGCAATAGTGTCCCTGTATATTCTCAATTCCGGATTTACATATCTAGGCCCCATGCCCAGGCTGTTGTGCAGCAGTAAAGCCGGACTGGTTTCAGACAAATTAAACTGTTTCCCCATACCTGCGAGGATAACTACCGGAAACTCCAAGCCTTTACTTTTATGCACGCTCATCACCCGGACCACATTATCATTTTCGCCCAAAATTCGGGCGGTCTCCACATCCCTGCTGCCGGACTTTATTTTGTCCACAAATTTTATAAAATTAAACAGCCCTTTCATAGAGGTGCGCTGAAACTGCCCCGCCCTTTCGTACAAGAGCCTGAGATTGGCCTGACGCTGCTGACCTCCAGGCATAGCGCCCACATAGTAGTAATAACCGGTATCTGTCAACAGCTTCCATATGAAATCGTCCATCCGCATGAACCTCGATTCATCTTTCCATACCTCCAGGCGCTGGATAAAATCTCTAAGCCTCCTGCTCAAATCGTTGGTAAAATCCCGTATATACTCTCCCACTGCCGCAAAATAATCCGCGGCTTCAGAATTTATCCTTATTTCAATTAAATCATCTATGCTGAAATTGCAGATAGGAGACCTCATCACGCTCAAAAGCGGGATATCCTGCCTCTTATTGTCTATCAACCTCAAGAGGTTCATAAAAACCTCGATTTCCAGGGTTTCAAAATAGCCTGCAGCAGCATCAGCGTAAACAGGAATTCCCTCGGAAACAAAACAGTCTGCAAAAA
This sequence comes from Syntrophomonadaceae bacterium, assembly GCA_014360155.1. GTDB lineage: Bacteria > Bacillota > Syntrophomonadia > Syntrophomonadales > Syntrophomonadaceae > JACIYB01. The sequence goes on along the minus strand of JACIYB010000031.1, from coordinate 12,832 downwards.
TAGCGGCCCATTCTTTGGTAACCCTTAACAGGACAACTATATCCCTGTATTCAATATCCCGGTAACATTTCAGTTCCGAATCATAAAACCGCTGTCCTATTAATTCTTTTATCCGCCGGGCAACGAAGCGGGCCTCCATTTCAATATCCCCTATCTCCTCGACTGCTTCCTCTTTTTCCCCTGCTTCTCCGTTCTTGTCGATCAAGCATAACTCAACCGTTTCCTCCCGGTCCTGCAGGTCTTTGTTTTTTCTTTCCGGAGCCGGAACTAAGCGCGCCCTTTCATCATAGTCAATCTCACCAAAATCCCGGGACATAATACAGGAAAAAACATAATTTACTGCATCGATAATTCCCTCCCGGCTGCGGAAATTAACCCTCAAATCAATCCGCCGGTTGCGGGCCCCTTCCCCCGGCTCGAAACTTTCATACTTCTCAATAAATAAAGTAGGGTCAGCCAACCTGAAGCGATAAATACTCTGTTTTACATCTCCTACCAGAAACAGGTTGTCTTCCCTTTTTATAAAGTTCAGCACAGTCTCCTGCACCAGGTTGCTGTCCTGGTATTCATCAACAAAAATATATTCATACTGGCGCCGGTACTCCCGGGCTATGTCTTCATCAGCCAAAATTTCCAAGGCAAGGTGCTCCAGGTCATCAAAATCGACCAGGCCTTTTTCTCTCTTTTTTTCCCTGTACTTATGAGAAAAATCAGCAACCAGCTGGTACAAATATTCCATATAAGGGTAAAGCTCGTTCAAATCTGCGCAGTAACCGGCCGAGCTTCTAGCCTGCATCACTTCCAGGGCCTTTCTGACAGCCTCCTTCCCTTTATCCCTAAAATCCTTGACCTGTTCCTTCAGTCTCGTGTCAGCATCTTTCCCAGCTTTGGGTAAATTTTTAAATTTCACTTTATCAGTCTCACAATATAAAGAACTTATCCCTTTCTCAGCCGCCTGAAGCGTATTGCCCACGAGCAGGAGGTCATTGACCAAAACATTCCGGTAGCCCTGGAGCCCTTCTGTTCTTCTACTCAGTGAAAGGGCTTCCTCAAACAGCTCCCTGCCTGCACGGAGCTGCATTTTAACTTGCCTAAGGACAGCTTCGGCCCAGGGGCTCTTTTCAAATTCGTCCGCATTCACAGCAAAATCCTGCGCCTTCTCTTTCAACCACTGCAGGGGATAAGGCTGCCTCTGGATAAATTCATAAACATGCAGGATCATATCCTGCAGAGGGGTGTCGTATTTACTGCCCCCGAACATATCAACCAGCCCCAGGAAAAGGCGGGAAGATTTTTCGTATTCTTCTTCTAGGAGTTCTTCTGCTGCTTCCATTTTGATCAGGTCCGCTTCGCCAGCATCAGCCACCCTGAAATCGGGTTCAAGGTCTATAACATGAAAATATCTCCTGGCTACCTCCATGCAGAAAGAATGGATGGTACTTATAGAAGCGCGGCTTAACAGGTTAATCTGCTTTCTAAGATGTTCCTCTCTTTCTTCACTGCTGTTTCCTTTTTCCAATTCCGCCAAAAGAGCCGCACTTATCCTTTCCCTCATTTCTCCTGCTGCTGCATTGGTAAAGGTAACGACCAGCATCTTATCTAGGTCAACCTTATCCTGGACTATCAACTGCATTATGCGCTCTGTCAGCACAGCAGTTTTACCTGATCCCGCTGAAGCCGAAACCAGCAGGTTGCTGTTTCTGGCATAAACCGCTTCTTCCTGTTCTCTAGTCCAGGCCAACATCTGCAGTTCCCCCCCTGATTCTGGCAATTACCTCTTCCTTCTGCAACTGCCGGATATTCTTGTAATCATTATCGCCAAAAAGTTTATCAAACTGGCATACCGGCCTATAGGAACAATAACCGCAGTATTTGAACTTTCCTGTGTTTACCGGTTCAATTTTTATCTTCCCCTTCATAATCTCACCGCCAATTCCCTGAAGCAGATTTTCCACATGACAGATAAGTGCTTCAATTTCGGGTTCTTCCAGCACAGATGACTTTTTATGAAAACTCCCGTCTTTGTTCATAGCTATGGGTATCACTTCAGAATACCTCTCCAGGTCGCAGTCCATCCGGCGGACTATCTCCACATCTTTAAGGACTAAGCCTTTCATTTTGAATTGCTTGCGCATTTCCCTCTCAATGACTTCAACAACCTCCTGGTCTGTCTCTATCAAAGGGTCATCTATTTTAAAATAGAACAATCCTGCCGGTTTTAACTCTCTCTTTCCCGGGTTCCTGCTTTTAAGAACCGCCTGCAAATAAACTAAAAGCTGCATGGCCAGCCCGTAATAAACATCTGATAAATTGAATTCCTGGCTGCCGGATTTATAATCTATAATCCTTATATAGTCCGCTTCTTCGCCTGCCAAAAAATCGACCCGGTCTATTCTCCCTTCCAAATACATTTTCTCGCCATCTGCCAGTTCCACTTCTATAGGCGGAAATTCCCCTTTCCGCCCAAAACTAACTTCATAGTACCGGGGGTTGAATTCCCCCTTTTTTACGTGCTGTACAACCATCCAAGCAGCCTTGGTGCTGATTCTTTTCAATCTCTCTGCCAGGTGCTTGTACCTGTAACTGCTTACCATAACCCCGTCTCCATAAACCGGAACAGCTTCCTGCACAACCTTGTCCATTATAGCTTCACATTCTTCTTTCTGCAGCTGCCTCCATTCAATGCGTCTTTCAGCCAACTCTGCAGCAAACGAAAACAGACAATTGTGCAGAAACTCGCCGACATCAGGAGCTTTCACCGCAAACTCCTTCCTTTCCTGGGGTTTTAACCCGTAGCGGACAAAATGAGCAAACGGACAAGCAGCAAACTGCTCTAGCCTGGAAACGCCGGCATATAACGGCAGTCCATATAGCTTTTCCGCCTGTTCCCTCTTGATATATCCCTTGTCGCCAGGCTGGTTCTGGTGAAAAAATCCCTCTATAATAGAGCTTACAGCGTCAGACCAGTCCTGCTGCTCGCAATACCATCCATATACGTCCCACCAGATATCGCTTATCGGCTTTTCATCAAGGTATAAGCGCAGGTTTTTAACCAGGTATTTAAAAGTGCTTTTCGGTGTTGATATGAGCCGCAGCTGGGCCTGGCGGCTCTCTGTCAAGTCGCTTCTCACTGCCAGCCTTTTAAAAAGCTTCTTAAAACGGTCCACGAGCAGAGAAGGGTACATTGCCCTTCCTTCCCTGTCGGCAAGGGAAAAGCTCAGCCACAGGTAATCAGAAGGTTTTGTCAGGGTGTTGTAGATCAAAAATTTCTCTTCTGCTGACTTCATCTCCAGATCAAGTCCCAGTTCCAGCCCTTTTGCCCGGAGAAACTCCTTCTCTTCTCCAGTCAAAAGCCCGATTTCGTTCATCCTAGAAGGCAAAACTCCATCATTTGCGCCTACTACAAAAAGTGCCCTTATATCATGGCTTCTGGACCTCTGTATATTGCCTACCAGAACCTGGTCTACAGTCGTAGGAATGATCCCTATTTCATAAGACATGAACCCTGCCTGCAGGATTTTTTTATATTCACCTATACTTACCTGCTGTTCCCCGAGTATTCCCCCCATCTGGTCAAAGACTTCCATCACTATGTTCCATATCTGGGTATTCTCATTAACCAGCTCATAGAGCCCCTGATTCCTGAACATCTCAATCTGTTCTGCCAGTTTGTCCGGAATCTCCATTGTTTTCAGATATTCGTGCAGTGCCCTTGTAATTTCAGCAAACGTTTTTTTGCCCTTTACCTTGCGAGTTAAATTCTCTAGAGGCTTCACAAACTTCTCCCTGCAGAGGTTTAAATCTTCCGACAATTCCTTCTCTCCCAGGCTGAAGTCTTTTTTCCACCTATTCCCTTCGATTCCGTACCTCAGAACATAATTCTCCAGAAGCTCACACTCATCAGGACTAATATCGCTCAAACCAGTTTTTAAAAAACTGAAAACATCTTCGTACTTGTATCCCTTCTGCACAATTTCCAAAGCGGAAAGAATCAGACATATAATGGGATTATTAACTATATCTCTCTTTTGGTCAATAAAAAAGGGAATATCATGCTCAACAAAAGACCTCTTTATCAAACCGCCATAGTTTTCCATATCATTGCAGACAACTGCTATATCCCTCCAGCGATACCCTTTGTCCCTGACCAGGGAAACAACCTGGGCTGCCATATTCTCAATCTCAGAAACAGGATTGGCAGCTGCAAAAAGGTCTATGCCAGATATATCAGCATCCATCTGTTTGGGGGGATAGGCATAAAGCTCGGACTCCAGGTGCAGCAATTCCTTCTTTTTGGCAGCTTTTCCCTGTTTTAGAGGAATTACCTCCGTTTTCAGGCTGTGCCTGCGAGCCAAACCATCTATTTTGGCAAAAGTAGCCCTTGGCAAACTGAACAGGTCCCTGTCCCGCTTGTTTCCTTCCGGGTCTATGGTCAAGCTAAAAGTTATTTCCTGAGCCATCAGCATTAACTTTTCAATCAACCTGAGATTCTGGGAAGAAAAAGAAGCAAAACCGTCCACCCAGATCCGGGCGCCTCGTAAAAAATTCGCATCTTCAACCTTCCCGATAAGAAGATTTATATAATCTTCGGTGTCAATGTACCTGTCTTTCAGATACTGGTTGAAACGCTCATAAATAAGGGAAATATCATTCAATTTCTGCCTGCTGACCTCATATTCCCCCATTTCCGGGAGCACTTTTCTGAGGTCTTCCGGCAAAACCCCTTCCCGTTTCATCTCTGATAGAAGTTCCCCAAACTTGGCAACAAACCCCGGCTGTTTTGAAGCTCTTCTATATACCCCCAACTCTCCCACACATTCATTCATTACCTTCCTCAAAACCATATGCTTGCCCTGTTCATTTATGAGGGTCTTGGTCGCTCCTCCAGCTTCCTCAAAAACCCGCCGGGCCAAACGGGTGAAACTCAACACCTCTGCCCGCATAATACCCGGCAGCTTCATTTTGGCAATTAAATCCCTTTCGGCCTGGAGGGTAAACTGTTCCGGCACCAGCAGGATCAGTTTATAGCCATTATCATTTTTCAGGTCATCTGCTATTTCTTTAAATATCAAATGGGACTTGCCTTTGCCTGCCCTGCCGATAATAAACCGCACCGCCATATCAGCGCCCTCCTTAAAGAAACATACATAACCTACCCATAATTTTACCAGTTTCAGGCTTTCGGGTGTACAAAAAGAAGAAGGGCCTAAAAACCCTTCTTTAGCCAGCAATTGCAGCGCCTATTTTGTTTAAATCAAGCTTAGATCAACTCATAAAGTTTTTCCTTGACCGCATCGATAATGTTCTTCTTCACAGCACCAAACTTGCTTATTACAATACTTTGGGATAAGGTATAAATCTTGTCCGCCCTTACACAGGAATCCACCTTTAAAGTCCCTTTGTCAAGGTCGCTATTCGTCAGCATAACAATATAATCTTTTACTGATAGGTTTGAAGTAATAGCCGCAACTATTATATCCTCTGTTCTGCTGTTATAATCATCATTGGATAAAACAAGAACAGGTCGTTTTTTATTGGAGGTCAAATCACTGAAAGGAATAGGAATTAATAATATATCTCCCTGCCTATACATTGTTCCATATCCCATCATCAATGTCATTGTCCCAAAAATCTATACTGCTCTCACTGGCAGATAATAAATCTTTGAATACTTGGTTGTTTTGTTTATTTTTTAAAAATAAGATAAAATCAATAACTTCCCGAATTTGATTTTCTGGAATTTCATCAATTAATTTTAATAAAATGCCCTTAGCTGTATTCATCAATCTCACCCTAAATTCATTATATCATAATTATTCACCAAAGTTTACAACTCAACTTTCGCAGTCTGTTATCGGAATTCAGCGGGGACACTTTTGAAAATTAATTTATTAATCCATGTAAAACAATCTATACACTTATTTGCAAAATCCTCTTTAAACATATTTTATCCATGCGTCGCCGGCCCCTAGATTATGATCCGATTGCTACTGAATTCAACGGTGATACGGTTCGCCTCTCAGAATTTTAAAAGCCCGGTAAACCTGTTCTGCCAATATGAGCACTGCCATCTGGTGAGGAAAGGTCATGCGGGAAAGAGAGATTATATTATCGGCTTTTTCTTTTACCTTATTTGCCAAACCATGGGAACTGCCTATTACCAGGTTAACACAATTACAGCCCGATACGTTCCAGTTTGCCATATATTCTGCCAGCCCTTCTGAGCTCAGGCTTTTGCCCCGGCCGTCAAAAACAATGAGAAGGTCGTTTTTCCCCAGGAATTTCAGTACCTTGTCTCCTTCCTTATCCAAAAACTTCGCAATTTCTCTCTCCCCTGCGCGCGGCCTAACTCTTTCTTCGAGCCCTTCTACAAGTTGAATACTGGCATAAGGAGCCAATCGCTTAAGGTATTCGTTTATCCCTTCAGCGAAAAAACGCTCATTGATTTTCCCCACAGATATTATCCTGTATTTCATAGAGCTTTTCCCTTATTTAACCGATTTTCCCTATAGTCTAATCTAAAGATCAACAAAAGTAAACCCAGCGCGCCGTCTTCCAGGAAAACCTCCAAGCCCCCTTAGGTCTGTGCTGCTGGCTCAATCGCTTAAAGTCACGTTCAGGGTTTTCTTCTCCGGACCACTTTTTCTGTCTGCAGGTATTCTAACTATTTCGACTTTTACTGCTTGCCCTATTTTCTTGCTGAAAATTTCTTCCTGCAGCTCAATCCCGGTTTCGATATCCTTGCCGTCTATCTTGGTCACTATGTCGTACTTTTTTATGCCCGCCCTTTGTGCCGGTCCTCCAAGTACAGGCTCGATCACCACTCCATGCTCGACCGGCAAGTCGTAATACCTAGCCTCATCCTTTCCTATTTCTCCAAGTATTCTGATGCCCATCAGGGGCCGCAGGACACGGCCGTATTTTTTTATATCATTGACAACATTTTTCACCTGGTTGGAAGGAATAGAAAAGCCCATGCCTTCAAAGCCCTCTGCTGCTATTTTAACAGTATTTATCCCCACAACTTCTCCACTCATATTAACCAGGGCACCGCCGCTATTCCCTGGATTAATGGCGGCGTCTGTCTGTATTAAGCGGTAGGTAAAGCCTTCTTCTGTCGTCAGCAGCCGGTTGAGGCCGCTTACTATACCAGCAGTAACCGACCGGGCAAAACGCAAACCCAGGGGATTTCCGATAGCAATCACTTCCTGCCCCACTGCCAGCTTACTGGAGTCGCCCAATACTGCAGGGGTCACCCGGTTGTCAACTTTTATCTTTATAACCGCCAAATCCGTACGCGGGTCAGCTCCAACCAGTTTCGCCTCTTCCTCATTGCCGTCCGCCAAGGTGACTACCAGCCTTTCGGCACCTGCTATAACATGGTTGTTAGTCACTATATGCCCTTCTTTATCGATAATTACTCCCGACCCCGTCTGTTCTATCTGCCTCTGGCTAAAAAAGTCCCCTGTTCTGCTTAGGTTTGTTATTCCGACTATCGAAGGACTCACCAAAGCTGCAATTTCGCTTATTGATCTGCTGCCGGCCTCTTTTTTCTCTTCGTTTACTGCCATCTGCTCATTGGAAGCTGTAAGCCAACCGTTTGAAAGGATAAAAAAGCCTAACCCTATCCAGAAAAAGAACAAAAAATATACCGCTCCTCTTAGAGTCTCTCTTTTCACATTACTCCCCCTAATAATCTGCATTTAATAATATTGATACTGGATCCCTGCTGAAACAGCACATCGAAAAACTGCCGGTGTGGAGAACTGCTACTACGTAGCCTAAGCAAATTTTTTTGCTTAGGGATATTTTGAGGTCTATATATCAATATTATACTGGTCAATATATTCCATTAATCCGCAGGCAAAAACGGCTGGCTATTCCCATTAAGTCAAGAAGAGTAGAGGCTTCTATAGAAGCCTCTACTCTTCTTATCCCGGTTAAGTTTTAAAACCTTACTGCTTCTTTACTTTTGCCCCCAGCTTAGAAAGTTTGTCATCAATATTTTCATATCCTCGGAAAATATAGCCGGCATTTTCTATCACTGTTTCTCCTCTAGCCGCAAGTGCAGATAATATAAGCGCCGCACCAGCACGCAAATCAGTAGCCTTCACCCTAGTTCCATATAAGGTTTTTACACCCTCTACTACAGCAGTATGACCTTCTACCTTTATCCGCGCTCCCATACGTTTTAATTCATCCACAACTTGGAAGCGGTTCTCAAATACATTCTCCACTATTACGCTGGACCCTTCCCCCAAGGAGAGCAGGGCCATCATCTGTGCCTGCATATCAGTAGGAAACCCAGGGTAAGGCAGTGTTTTTATATCTACAGGCAGAATTTTTTCTCCTGCCTTGACGCGAACACCCTGGGCTGCCTCTTCTACATAAGCACCAGTTTCTTGCAATTTAGCTATAATCGGATGAAGATGAGTGGGGATAACATTTTCTACAAAAATTTCTCCTCCGGAAATTGCCGCTGCTACCATATAGGTTCCCGCTTCAATTCTATCAGGAATTATGGAGTAATGGCATCCTTTAAGCTCCGGGACTCCTTCGATCTTAATCACATCGGTTCCCGTTCCGCGAATTTTAGCCCCCATTGAATTCAGGAAATTTGCCAGATCAACTATTTCCGGTTCTTTAGCCGCATTCTCTATAACAGTCAGCCCGGGGGTTTTAGCTGCCATCATCATTATATTTTCTGTAGCACCCACACTGGGGAAATCAAGGTATATACATGCACCCGTGGGTTTTTTGGCCTGGGCGTAGATATATCCATGTTCAATTTCTATCTCAACTCCAAGCGCCTGAAAACCCTTGATATGCAAATCCATGGGCCTAGAGCCGATATTGCAGCCTCCTGGCAATGAAATCACTGCTTCTTTCTGCCGCCCCAACAGTGCTCCCAAGAATAAATTAGAAGCCCGCAATTTTTTGGCCAGTTCATACGAAGTGCGGGACTTTAAACGGCCAGATGGAGGACAAATCGATAAACTCCCATCCTCGCCCCAACTAGTTTCGACACCTATATCATTGAGAATCTGCAGTATTACATTGACATCGCGAATCCGGGGGATATTATCCAATACGGTTACCCCGTCAGCCAGGATACTGGCTACCATAATTACCAAACCCGCATTTTTTGCCCCACTGATTTGGACTTGCCCGTATAAAGGACTGCCTCCTTCTATAATAAGCTGGTCCTCCAAGACACACACCTCTTATCCGTAGTTTTGTTTTAATTCCTTGTAGAATCCCTGTTCAAAATCTTCATAACTTACACCTAAAGCTTTTCCCAGAGCTTGAGCTATACTGTAACCTTTTCCCAGGTTTTCAAGCAGAAGAAAGAGGGCTTCTTCACCGTATTCAGCCGTCAAATATTCCACTGCTTTCAAAGATTCCCAATAAACTACCTGCTGATTGAGATTATCAAAATCCCTTCCCATTACTGCGAAAGGATAATATTCCAGTTCTCTGCCGTCTACAAACGGGTACGAAAATTCAAAGCCTGTTATCTTTTTCTCCACATATTGGGCAATTCCTTCTGTAAGCCAGCGGCTATAATTTCCCCTCGTAATTTCATCGACCATGAGATGAGCAAACTCATGCACCATAGGACCCTCTCTGGCAAATTGCTCTTTTATATCTGTCCCCGCCAGCCATTCTCGCGGGGATAAAATGCGAATTGTTCCTCCCCAATAGACCCCCATGGCCTTCTGGTCTTTATCCCAGCCAAAACTGCTGGCCAGGCTTGGGCTGTCCGGATATACTATTATAACAGTTTTTCTAGCAATTTCTTGTTTAAACATATTGCATACTGCTGCATAAGCTTCTTCCGCCGTTGCAGCTATTAGCCCTATATAGCTGCTGTCAGATGAAGTGTAGCGTATCCTAAAGTGCTCTGTCTGCACTTCTTCATAGCCGGCTGTTTTCAGCTCGATCTCCTGTCCCACCATTATCCGCATTAATGCATGGCTGTTTTTCACCAAAACCAGGACAGCCAGAACAGTAAGAATTCCAATTAAACCAGCATTCTTTGCTGAACAAACCCATTTTAACCCCAACATAGGACTTCTCCCCTCTGAATCCCATTATACTATGGACAGCCTTCTCGAGGGGAAAACAAATACTGGTGTTACTCCTTTAAATATTCAGTTGCGGTTATCCCTGCCAATGCGCCGTCTCCAACAGCTGTCGCCACCTGCCGCGCTTTTTTGGCTCTAATATCCCCAGCAGCAAATATTCCCTCTCTGGAAGTACACATATTCTCATCTGTAATTATATAGCCTTCTTCCGTGTCCACCAAAGTTTCTAAAAAATCCCCTGCCGCAACAAGCCCAATACTTACAAATAGTCCTTCGACCTCCAAGACCTCTTCTTCCCCTGTTTTTACATCCTGCAGCACAATTCTTCTCAAAACCGAATCGCCTACAATTTTCTTGATAACCTTATTTAATCTTAGCTCTATGTTTTCTTTTGCCAACATCTTGTCAACTGAGCGGGGACTGGCTCTAAACTCTTCCCGCCGGTGGACAAGGTAGACTTTAGAAGCTATATCAGCGAGAAAAAGAGCCTCTTTTACAGCAGAATCCCCTCCACCTACAACTGCAACGGGGCTCCCCCGGAAAAACATTCCATCACAAGTTGCACAATAGGAAACCCCTCTGCCGAGTAACTCCTTCTCCCCTTCAATATCCAACTCTCGACGTCTGGCTCCTACAGCTATGATAACTGCACGAGCACGGTATTCGTTCTGATTGGTAACAACCTTTTTGCCTTCGGGCGTCTCTTCAATCCCAACCGCTTCTTCCATGATAAACTCGGCACCAAAACGTTCAGCTTGCCGGCGGAAATTTTCTATCAAGTCATTTCCGCTTATTCCAAAAGGAAATCCGGGATAATTCTCAATTAAATCAGCGATTCCAGCATTTCCGCCGATAGAGGTCGATTCTAAAACCAAAGTCTTCAATTTTGCTCTGCCTGTATAAATTGCAGCTGTCAGCCCTGCCGGCCCTCCGCCTACGATTATTACATCATACACAGCCAAGACCCCTTTCATTACAATTTTTGAAAATAAATAAAACCCTGAACCTCAGCGGCCAGGGTCTCTTCAATCTAATTTAGCGCAAATAATCCAGCGGGTTTTTGAACGATCCGTAAACTATTACCTCAAAATGAAGGTGCGGACCAGTGCTTCTGCCAGTATTCCCCAGTTTTGCTATCACTTCTCCCCTCGCCACCTTCTGTCCTACTGATGCCGTAAGGCTTGAACAGTGAGCATAACGGGTAACAATTCCATTCCCGTGGTCAACTGCAATAATATTGCCGTATCCTCCCAGCCAACCAGCGTAGGTTACATAGCCAGAATCTGCAGCTTTGATAGGCGTCCCGTATCCAGCCCCGATATCGAGGCCTTTATGGCTGCTGCCTTTAAAATACTGGGTAATGGTCCCATACACCGGCCAATCGAGAGACCCTGCTGCTCCACGGGAAGCCACCTGGACTACTTTGCTTCCTTTTACCAGAATCCTGTCTACAGCTTCTTTTAAGATTTTCTCTTCCTTTATCTCCCTATCTGTAACAACTCCATTGCACTTGGTCGCAACGTACACTATCTGTCTTTCCCCATCTTGCCCTGCCTGCTTTACTTTTATATTAGTATAAGAATTTTCATCAACGACTACTCTGGTCTCATATGGAATTTTCTCGACTTTCTCCCCTTCCACCTCAGCGATAACATTTATATATGGTTTACTTTTGACCAGTATCAACTCCTGCCCCGGAGAAAGGTTCTCTGTCTCAAGTTTATTGGCCTGCACTATGTCTTCCACATACATATCGTTTTTCCTGGCTATTAGCCAAAGGCAGTCTCCTTCTTTAACTGTATACTTCTCCGGCGCTTTAGTTCCCGTCGTTATTAAATCATAAGCCTCCTTGTTTGACAACACATCTTCAGCCAAAACCAGATCTTCTTTCACCCGAACATCTTCGGCGAACGAAACAGCTAAAAGCTTTTCCCCCTCATCTACCTGGCTGTATTCTTTCTTCAATTTTTCCAGCAACTCTTCCGCTTGGCCCCTATCTTGAACACAGGCTACCGTTTTACCGTCTACTAAAATGGCTGCTGCCTTCACGCTAAACGTAATATTCTTCTCCAATTCCTGCTTTAGCCTCTCCGCCGTAATGACAGACTTACTGCTCACAAAAACCCGCTTAAAATCAAGCTGGTTATAGATTTTTAAATCCTGCTGATGCTTTTCCTCCCTCTCTATTTCGATCTCTTTCAATACCTGATTTACTTCTTCAGGATTTTTAACTACAAATTTCTCCTCCCCATCTATAAGTAAAACATACGCCGGGGTGTTGCTGGGGATAATCCACATTAACAAAAAAATAAACACAGCGCACAAAACTGGTGCCGCCCATGAACACTGCTTTATCTGCCGCAAATAATCCAACATAGCATTCTCCTGTTTAATTTTTTGTTTTTGGTCAATAAAATCAGTCCAACAAATAACAAAAAAGACCTTCTTATTATTCGATCTTTGTCTGCTAATTTCCTGCTTATCATACTTATTTTTTCTATAAATAAAAAAGCAGACCGGAAGAAGCCCGCACCACGCAGTAGTAGTAAAACAACTGATTTGTATACAACAAATTGCTTTAACCTGCCTGTTGTCCACGCTTGACACTCTCCACGGCTTTTGGTACTATTATCTTGCTTAAAATCTAAGAATTTCCCCCATAATAGAATGTGCCAGGGGGGCGGGATAATGTCAGCATTAGTACTGGTAGGTACCCAATGGGGAGACGAAGGCAAAGGTAAGAT
>JACIYB010000030.1 GCA_014360155.1 Syntrophomonadaceae bacterium | reverse complement strand
GCTACCTTCATTATTTTAATCACCCTGTTGACGGGAATGTCCATCTCATCCGCCACTTCAGCTGGACTAGGCTCTCTCCCTAAAATCTGTAAAAGGTTTCTTTGTACCCGCGATAATTTGTTGATCGTCTCTACCATATGCACAGGAATCCTTATAGTCCGTGCCTGGTCAGCTATAGCTCTAGTTATCGCTTGTCTTATCCACCAGGTAGCATAAGTACTGAATTTATAGCCTTTCCGGTAATCGAATTTTTCCACGGCTTTCATTAATCCTAAATTCCCCTCTTGGATAAGATCAAGAAAAAGCATTCCCCTTCCCACATAACGTTTGGCAATACTGACCACCAACCTAAGATTAGCCTCAACCAGTTGCCTTTTCGCTTCTTCTTCCCCGGCTTCTATCCTTTTGGCCAGTTCTATTTCCTCGTCCGCTGTGAGCAAACGAACTCTCCCGATTTCTTTTAGATACATCCGCACCGGATCATCTATTTCAACCCCTTCGGGAATAACTACTTCCTCAGTTTCAATGCTCCCCTGTTCATCCTGTTCCTCGCCGTTAAGTTCATTTTCAGATTTAACAATTATGCCCAGAGATTGCAGATGCTCATAAATATCATCTATCTGATCAACTTCCAGATTAAAGATCTGCAAGTCCTCGATGATCTCCTCGTAGGTCAAAAACTTTTTTTTCTTTCCTTTCTCAGCCAAAGCACTTATCGATTCTGCCAATTTTTTGTCCAGTTTCATTTTATTATCCCCCCTTCCCGGGTGTCGTTCAAAAATCTATCTAAATTAAGGATAAACCCTAGTAAATTGTTGAAATCTCCTTCCGCATAAAGCATGTTCAATTTGCTGTAAATCTTTCTCCAGCGAGATTCCCATTCTAGTAATTTAGCCCTGCGAATAAACCCCTGAAGCTCAATTTCGTTTACCTGCAAACCTTTTTCGCATAAAAACATTATCCTGGTAAAAAAAGAACCCATGCCTTCTCTGGAAGCTATATATCCTAAAGTCTTCAATCTAGCATCTTCAGGACCTTCCATTTCATCATACATTTTTGCTAAATCCCGGTATTCAAGCCTAGAAAAAAAATCTAAACCGAGAATACTTTTTACACGATTAAAAGTTTTTATATCGCTGAACATAGCTGCCAATATTTTCTCTTCTAAGCTATAATTACCGTATTTTATATTATCCCTTGTTGTTTTGGTTTTATTCCTTTTTACGCCGTCTTTCTGCGTAAATTCCCGATGGATAATATTCTCCTCAAGCATCAGTTTCTGTGCCAATATTTTGATATAATAATCCTTTTCCAATTCACTGCCTAACTTCGCAATATCATTTTTTATTAAATTCAATATTTGAATTTTTCCATAAAGGTCTAAGTCTTTCTGGCTATTTATATACCTGTTAATTTTAAATTCGATATAGCTAATTCTATTATTCTTTATATATCGCAAAAATTCCTCTTTTTCGTAAAATTCTATATAATCATCCGGGTCCTTCCCATCAGGTAAAACTAGCACATATGTCTTAAATCCTTCTGCAGCTAAAGTCTCGCCTGCTCTGAGTGCTTCACGCTGTCCAGCTTCATCTCCATCGTAGATGATTACAACGTTTTCAGTATATCTACGTAATAGCTGGGCCTGTTCCCGGGTAAAAGCAGTTCCTAGTGATGCTACTGTATTTTTAATACCTGCTTGATGCAATTTAATACAGTCCATGTATCCTTCGACGATAATGACCTCATTGTTCTGTCGAATCGTATCCCGAGCTTGAAAAAGACCGTAAAGAACGTGACGTTTGGAAAATATTCTGGTTTCAGGCGTATTAATGTATTTAGGCAGACTGCCGTCTAATACTCTGCCTCCAAAACCTACAACATCCCCATTATAGTAATAAATAGGAAACATTATTCTGTTCCTGAACATATCATAAAACCCGCTTTTTTCTTTACTGCGTTTTATCAACCCCGACAGTCTTACATATTCGCCAGAAAAACCCTTTTTAAAAAGATAATCCTTAAGACTGTCCCAGTTGCCCGGAGCATAACCCAGTTGAAACGCTTTCCAGGTTTCGGGTTTTATTCCACGTTTGTCCAAATATTTTTTAGCCTCTGCACTGTTCAGCAAAAACCTGTGGTAAAATTCTGCTGCCGCTTTATTTACTTCAACCACCTTCTCTTTTATATCATGCTGATTATTTCGTGCTGTATAATCAATCTCTATTCCCGCTTTAGAAGCCAGGGCCTCAACAGCTTCCCTGAAACTCACTCCATCGCGTTTCATTACAAAAGAGAACATATCTCCTCCAGCATGGCACCCAAAACAGTAAAACATATTCTTTTCAGGAGTAACGCAAAGTGACGGGGTTTTTTCCTCGTGAAAAGGACATATCCCCCAGTAATGACTGCCCCTGCGGCTTAAATTTACAGTTTCCGATATTACATCAACTATATTTAATCGTGATTGTATGCCATAAATTACTTTTTCATCATAATATCTCGACATTTTCCCCACCTACTATTCTATGCCCACAGAAAAATTCCTTCTATAAATTTTATAATTTCAATATGGATTCCTTATGCATCTTATCCTATCTCTGTACAATAAGCTGCCGATGTCTTCTGAGCATTGGGAACGAGAGACTGAGGTATATATATGTCTTGAAACACAGAAATACAATAAGCATCACTCATACCAGATATGTAATCCACAACAGCTCTTTCCAATCCCTCTTCGTCAGCTATTTTGTGATAAAGAGGAGTCATTTTGTCAGGATTTTTTATATAATAATTAAATAGATGCTCAATCACAAACATAGCCCTGGTACGCTCAGCCTGGCATACGGACCCCTCATAAATGTTCTCAAACATATATTTGCGAAGTCCTCTGAGAGCCCATTCGACTTCATAACTGGGTTCTACTCTTGGATTATCGCTTTCCTGCAGTAATTTTCTGGTATTATTAATTACGTCTGTAACCAGCGTAGCTATTCTCTTGCTGTGAGTATATCCTAATATATCCAGGTAATCCCTGGGAACCTGTTTTAAAGAAAGCAGCCCTGCTCTAATAGAATCATCGATATCGTGCTGTACATAGGCAATCTTATCGCTCAGACGAATAACCTGCCCTTCCAGAGTATAAGCCTGGTCTTCACTTGCACCGTAGCCGCTATGGTGCAGTACCCCATCCAGTACTTCCTTGCTCAAATTAAGCCCGCTTCTGCCCTTATGCTGTTCCACCCTGGTCAAAACCCTGATACTGTTTTCATTATGCCGAAAGCCCCCAGCAACCAGCTCATTTAAAATCTGTTCCCCCGCATGGGCAAAAGGAGTATGCCCCACATCATGAGCGAGAGCCATAGCCTCTATTAAATCAACATTCAGGTTCAACCCCGCTCCTATTGTCTTAGCTATTTGATTTACTTCCAGGGTATGGGTTAACCTCGTCCTGTAATGATCACCAGGAGGCGCTATAAATACCTGAGTTTTATGCTTTAACCTTCTGAAGGATTTTGAATGCACAACCCTATCCCGATCTACCATAAAACATGTGCGTATCGGATCGGGATCCTCGTTTATTTCTCTTCCCCGTGACTTTGCTGCCAGAGTCGCGTACTCACTGAGCAGGTGCATTTCTCTCTGTTCAATTTCTTCTCGTATTGTAGCCATACAAAACAACTCCTGCTTTAAATCCCTAGCAATGTCTTGTTTTTAAAAAAAATCCCTAGCTAACGCTAAAGGATCGAGGCTGCAAAAAATATTAACAATAAGTATGCCTCTTTCTCATCGCTTCCTCAATCTCCTAGTAGCCTCAGCAACCTGAAATATCCTTTTAGCCAGTATACGGCAGCGCTCAATTGCGTTTTTATCTTCCCGCGAGGGGCGCTGGGCTGCTGCCCCTATATGTCCACAGTCATCATCATGGTAACCGTCTCCCACAATTATCATTCCCTGAGCCATGAGCATATCATGAATTGCCCTCAATGTTGTTTCCTGACCGCCAAACCGCGAAGCGCCTACTGTTATTGCGCCCCCAACTACATTTAAAAGCTTTTTTTCTGTCCTCAGAAAACGGCTTTTATCCCAAAATGCTTTCAATTGGGCAGAAACAGTGCCAAAATAGACTGGACTGCCCACTATCAATCCGTCAGCTCTGGATATTAAATCGAATGCCTCAGAAAGCCTGCTCCCTTCAGAGCATTTACCCAGACACGGCGACGAACAAGCTACACAGAAGGGAATTTTCTGGTCCTTTAATATCTCCCAACAATGCAGCAGTCTGACAGCTGCTCCCATTTTAATACATTCATCTAAAGCCTGTTGCAATAAAAAAGCTGTATTACCGTCTTTATTTGGACTTCCATTCAACGCTACAATAAACGTCTCAGCCACAAACAGCAACCCCCTCTAATAATCGCCCGTCTATTATAATTGAATACTACACCTAAATGTAAAAATCCTCTATTTTTATCCTGTTTTTTTAGAACTCATGTTCTGCAAAATATACGAGCCATATTATTGACCCAGAAATTAAGCTGTTAGACTGCGGAAATCTCAGGTTAATCTCATCCATCAATAAAATAAATAAACGATAAACTCCCCCTTGATTCAGGAGCAGTTTATCGTTTTGATCGAAACCAGCCCGATTTTTACAGCCCTGCTGCTTTTTTTACCATAGCCTGGTGATTCTCGTCAACTCTATCAGTTCCATGGGTCCTGCTGTTTAAAAAATGAATACAGAAGTGGCCCGGGAAATCATTGTCATAAATGGACTGCCCGCCATGCGGCATCCCATTCTGAGAAGCTGCCAGTCTCCGTCCATCTACTTCGACTATTATAGCATGCCGAGTCCAACTCCAGGAACCGCCGTAGGCCTGTTTCATCTTGGCAGTATCCGATGCGGTTAGAGGCTGGCAGTCAGCGTGGTTCGTGCCCCCTTTACGAATCACCTGGTAACTGATTCCTGTATCAACATCGGTAACTGTTGCTATTTTCCCTACATAGAAAACCTTGCTGGCTACAGTCCACCAATCGACCAGTTCTCCGTAGTAACCGCTGCCACTCCTTGATGGAGTCGCCGTAGTTCCATTACGAGGTATAAATAATCTGTCGCCTGGATAAATCATATACGAATTTAAGTTGTTCGCTTTCATTATTGCACTAACTGTTATCCCGTATTTCCGAGATATTTCATTCAAAGTATCTCCTGGCGATACTACATAGTAAAGGTTGTTTATACTTTCTTCCAGCAGGCTTTTCGTCACAGGTCCAACCAGACCGTCAACAGTTATACCTTTTGCTTTTTGAAAATTTACAACCGCATTGTATGTATTGGCTCCGAATATCCCATCAATGCCATATGTATCATACCCTAGAGAAGTTAAATCCCTTTGCAAGTTTTTAACATATTCCCCTCTGCTTCCCCAATAGAGCAAACTATCTCCATAACTGGCCAAAGCTTGCTGGGAAAATGCAAAAACGCCTGCTAATCCAAACACAACAATCAACACCAGGCTGACAATTGTACTCGTGGTCGTTTTCTTTATTATCAAATTATCACCTCCTTTTTTCTTATTTTAGAATCGATTGTGTTTTTTGGACAAACCCTATTAAATTGCCAAAACTGCTATCTGCTTACAAAATACGGCTTTAAAAGTCAGATTAGCCTGTCAATATAATAATTGGTGTAGTTATTTCATACATGGTACTTTGTGGGAAATAAAAAACATCTGAGGCTGTCCCTCAAGTCTTTTCAGACTTTTGGGACAGCCCCCCTTTAACGCATAATATTTCTCTGGTTTTAATTTATGTCAATCAGCCATCCGTAATGCGGTCCAACTCAAACCAGAACTCCACCCCATTATCCATATTTACCGCCCCAAAGCCATTGCGGTCCATTTCCTGAATAGCCTTGACCACCGACAACCCCAGGCCGGTTCCTCCATAAGCATGATTCTTTTGTGATAATCATAATTAAGCATACAAAATTATGTTTGGGCATATTTGCGGCCTGGATGTGGGAAAATATGTGAGTACGGGATTTTATTAACGAAAAATTAACACAAATACCATAATAAATACTAAAAAAATGTTATGAAATGTATTAGAATTATTTATAATCGTTTAGGAGGGAATACGAGATGCTGACGGATTACGCGACCATCGGTGTTTTCTTTTTATTGACAGTGTCTTTCCCTATTGCAGCTATGGCCTTATCATGGATTTTCCGCCCCAAGCCGAAGGCGGCACCAGATGACGAAAAATATACTACTTACGAATGCGGAGTCGATACCCGGGGTAAAACCTGGATTCGCTTCCGGGTTAATTATTTTTTGTTTGCCCTGGTGTTCCTGGCTTTCGATGTGGAGACAGTATTTCTCTATCCCTGGGCGGTTAAATTCCAGAAGCTGGGCTTTTTTGCCTTTGCGGAAATGATTGTGTTTATCGCTATCCTAGTAGTGGCACTCTGGTATGCCTGGAAGGAAGGGGCTTTGGAATGGCATTAGACAAAGACGTTGAACTGCTGTCAAAAAACAATGTCCTGGTGACTGCGTTTGAAAAAATATGGAATTGGGGGAGAGCACGTTCCTTTTGGGCCTTGAACTACGGCTGTAATTGCTGTCCGATTGAGTTGATGGCAGCCGGTGCGGCCCGTTTCGACATGGCCCGCTACGGCTATGAAGTGATACGGGCTGTGCCCCGACAGGCAGATCTGCTTACGATTGCCGGGCCTATCACTGTCAAAATGAAGCCGGTGGTAGAAAGAGTATGGGCACAGATGCCCGAGCCCAAATGGGTGCTGGCCATGGGCAATTGTGCCATCAGCGGGGGGCCTTTTCGGGATGGCTACAGCGTTTTGCCTGGCACCGATTCGATTCTCAAAGTGGATGTATATGTCCCGGGCTGCCCGGTGCGTCCTGAAGCCTTATTTCACGGTTTGTTGGAGTTGAAAAGAAAAGTTGAAGAAGGACAGTATTAATAGATTTCATACCTGAGCCTGAGGAGGAAGCCTGTTGAATACGATCGATCTGGACAAACTAGGGAAAGAATTGCAGGAGCAGTATGGAGAGGCTGTACGGGTAAGTTCGGATTCGTTTGCCAATGTACTGCAGGTACAGCCGTCTCATCTTGTACAACTCATGAAAGCCCTGCGAGAACAATACGGTTTCAACCACTTGGCTAATTTGACCGCTGTCGATTACAGGGAAGAATTTCAGCTGGTTTACCACCTGAGCAGCATTCCTGATTGCAAAACCCTGACAGTTAAAACACGGGTTAGCCGGGCAGCAGCCCGGGTTGACTCGGTGTTTTCCGTGTGGCCCACGGCAGATTGGCAGGAACGGGAAGTCTATGACTTGATGGGCATCGAGTTTAACCATCATCCTAACCTGATAAGGGTGCTGCTGCCGGATAATTTTGAAGGTCATCCCCTGCGCAAAGATTTCCGGATGGGGGGCGAAAAATAATGCTGCAGACTGATCAATATATAATCAATGTGGGTCCCCAGCACCCTAGCACCCACGGAGGATTGCACATAGAAGCGATCATGGACGGGGAAGTTGTCAAAGACCTTATCGTTCATCTCGGTTACGTGCATCGCAGCGTGGAAAAGATAGCGGAAAGCAAGACTTACCAGCAGTTTGTGCCCTATGCCGCCCGGCTTGATTACCTGGCCACAAATTTGCCGGTGCTAGGCTATTGCCAGGCAGTGGAAAAATTGCTTGATATTGAAGTTCCGGAAAGAGCGCAATATATAAGAATTATCATGGCGGAGCTGTCGAGGATAGCCTCCCACCAAATCGCCATATCAGCCGGGGCTATTGACCTGGGCGCTACCACAGGGCTGATGTATGGTATGCGGGACCGGGAAAGGATTATGGATATTTTCGAAATGACCGGGGGACAGCGGCTTTTATCAGCTTATATCCGCATCGGCGGGGTAGCCCAGGATATACCAGAAGGCTTTATCCCGGCAGTTCAAAGCCTGGTAGCGGATGTTCCCGCCATGGTGGAAGAGTATAATGGACTGCTGACCGGCAACGAGATACTGGCAGCGCGGCTTAAAGGTGTGGGGATACTCAGCGCTGAAGAAGCCATTGCTTACGGGGTTACGGGCCCCAATTTGAGGGCCAGCGGTATAGCTTATGATCTGCGCAAGGCTGATCCCTACGGCATATATGACCGCTTTGATTTTGATATCCCTACCGGTTCTAATGGGGATTCCTGGGATCGCTGGGTGGTGAGGATCAGGGAAATTGAAGAGAGCGCTAAAATTATTGCCCAGGCTTTGCAGGATATGCCTGAAGGAGAGGTTAAAGGCAAGGTCCCGCGCCTGCTAAAAGCGGAAAAAGACCGGGAAGTTTACCACCATATCGAATCATCCAAAGGAGAGCTGGGCTATTATATCGTGGGAGACGGCAGCGACAAACCCTATAGACTGCATATTCGGGCACCCTCATTTATCAATCTAATGGTCTTGCCGTCAATATGCCGGGAAGGCACCTTCCAGGATATTATCACCAATATCGCCACCTTGGACCCTATTCTTGGCGAATCAGACCGGTAGCAGGGAATTTTTTCGCATACTGGCGCAGGACTTTCAGTAATCAGGCTGAGGAGTGAAAATATGGAGAGCTTATTTATCAATCTATCGCAGGCTTTTACCGCCTGGCTGATGAGCCTGGGGTTATCGGCCGGGTGGGCGGACGCGCTCCTGCTGGCAGTGCAATGGACCTGCATCGTGGCCATCGTGACCTTGAACATTACTATTCTCATATGGCTGGAACGCAGGGTGAGCAGCTTTTTTCAGGAACGGCTGGGTCCCAACCGGGTAGGTCCGCTGGGATGCTTCCAGACGGTCGCCGATGCCCTCAAGCTCCTCACCAAGGAAGATATTGTTCCTTCCGCAGCGGACAAATTGATCTTCAAAACGGCGCCGGCCTTGTTTATTATTGTAGCCGTTATGCTCTATGCGGTTATACCCATGGGAGATGGGATGCAAGTGGTAGACCTGAATGTAGGCCTGTTCTATTTCATCTCCATCGGGTCTTTGAGCACCATCTGCCTTTTCATGGCCGGTTGGGGTTCGAATAACAAGTGGTCCCTTATGGGGGCCTTGCGCGCCGTGGCGCAGATGATCACTTATGAAATCCCGCTGGCTTTTTCTCTGCTGGGAATTGTGATGATTACCGGTTCCCTGCGGCTTTCCGAGATTGTCGAAGCGCAGAGCGGGGTGTGGTTTATCATCCTGCAGCCAGTGGCTTTTTTGGTCTATTTTATCGCCGCCACCGCTGAATTGAACCGCGGACCTTTCGACATGCCGGAAGCGGAACAGGAACTGACCGGCGGTGCGTATACCGAATATACCGGCATGCGCTGGGCTCTTTTTTTTCTGGCCGAGTATACCAATCTGGTGGCCGTATCAGCCCTAATGTCAACAGTTTTCCTGGGCGGCTGGCAGGGACCCTGGCTGCCTTCCTGGATATGGATTATCATTAAGACCTACCTGGTGATGATGGTGTTTTTCTGGGTAAAATGGACTTTCCCGCGTATTCGCATGGACCAGTTGATGTCTTTTAGCTGGAAGTTTTTGATTCCGGTAAGCCTGGGGAATATACTCTTTACCGGAGCGGGCATCTATTTTTGCAAGTGGATGGGATGGTGCTAGCCTGTGTATGGAAAAGGACTTCTGGAAGGACTGGGAATCACATTAAAACATTTTTTCGAAAAGAATATTACGGTTCAATATCCGGAAGAAAGACCGGTTCTTTATGAGAGGTTCCGGGGCTGCCTGGTGTTCGAATTTGAAAAGTGCATTGCCTGCGGGCTGTGTGTGCGCAGCTGTCCCAATAACGTGCTCAGCATGGAGATAGTTAAGGATGAAAATACTAAAAAAAATAAGTTGATGAGTTATACCATAGACCTGCAGTACTGTATATTCTGCAACTACTGCGTAGAGGTCTGCCCGAGATCCTGCCTCTATTTTAACCATGATTTTGAGCTGTCCAGGTTTAACCGGGAGGAGATAAAAATTGTCTACACGCGTCCTGAAGGAACGGCGGATGAAGCCCGCGGGGGAAAAGAGCCGGCTGATTCCGACGCAGAAGCCGCAACGGCGGCTGAAGCCAAAAAGGAGAGACAGCTGACTGCTATGACGGCTGCACTGTTCAAGAATCCCCACAAGGTTCTGCGGAAGATCCTCGAGGAACAAGAGCAGCTGGATATTATGGCTGCTCTCCTGGAAAAAGACCCGGACAAGGCGGAAAAAATCGCCCCTCTAATGCTGGAAGACCAGGAAAAGGCTCGCAGAGTAGCAATAGCCTTTGTAAACAAAGAAAAGAAAGCCCGGACCGCTGCGAAAGAAGAAGATCCGGGGGAAGGAGGTGCGGAGGCATGAGCACTGCAGCTGCAAATCTTCAACTTCAGGATGCCGTTTTCGTCATGATCGCTATAGTAACGACAGGCGCTGCCCTAGGCGTAGTTTTCCTCAGGAATATCGTCCACAATGCCCTGTGCCTGGTGCTGACTTTCCTGGGTGTGGCGGCAGTATATTTCCAGCTTAATGCCGGTTTCATCGGCTTGGTCCAGATACTGGTTTACGCCGGGGCGATATCTGTGTTGATCATCTTTGCCATTATGCTGGTAATGGATAAAGAGATCAACCAGACCAACCTGCCCATCCCATCCCTGGGCCGCAGGATAGCTGGTGTTTATATCACGGCGTTACTGGTTATCACGCTGGTACTGGCAATTTATTTTACCGCTTGGCCCCTAGCAACCGGTGCCGGAGCTCCCTTTGATGCTGTAGGAATGCTGGCCGAGCTGATGCTGGGCGATTATGTGATCGCTTTTGAAGCCGCCGCGGTCCTGCTGCTGGTAGCGGTAGTGGGAGCTGTCATCCTGGCAAAAGGGGTTGAAAAGCAATGATCGGGTTAAGTCATTACTTGATTTTCAGCACGGTGCTGTTTGGCATTGGCATTTTCGGGATGCTTTCCAGGCGCAATGCCATTGCCGTCTTGATGTCGGTGGAGTTGATGCTCAACGCCGTTAACGTTAATTTTGTTGCCATCAACAGGTTCGTCACTTCCGGCCAGGCGGCAGGCCAACTGTTTTCCATATTCGTCATTGTTGTCGCGGCTGCGGAAGTGTCGGTGGGACTGGCTTTGATTATATCCATCTATCGGCACCGCAAGTCGGTGGATTTGAATAATTTCGACTTGTTAAAGTGGTGAGGTGATGCATATGCTGGAATTTTCTTTGCATAATGCCTGGTTGATACCGCTGCTGCCCTTGCTCGCGTTCGCCTTGATCGGACTGGCAATGCATCGCTGGCCCTCGGTTTCGGCTATGATTTCCATCCTGTCCATCGGGATCTCCATGCTGCTGTCCGCCCTGGTGGCGGTGCTAGTGTTTTCCCTATCCCCCGGAGAGATCTATGAAGCTTCGGTGCGCTGGTTGAGTATGCCCGGTTTGCAGGTTAACATGGGAATGCTGGTCGACCCGCTGGCAGCGGTGATGCTGGTAGTGGTAACGGGAGTAGCCTTCCTGGTACAGGTTTACTCTCTGGGATACATGAAAGGAGACCCTGGCATTGCCAGCTATTTCGGCTACCAGAGCCTGTTTGCCGCCTCCATGCTGGGGCTGGTTCTGGCCAATAATTTCGGGCAGATTTTTGTCTTCTGGGAGCTGGTAGGGGTATGTTCCTACTTCTTGATAGGATTCTGGTTCGGTAAGTATTCCGCCCGGGATGCTGCCATCAAGGCCTTTGTAACCAACCGGGTAGGTGATTTTGGTTTTCTGCTGGGAATATTGTTCCTGCAAATTGTGTTTGGAACCTTAAATTTCCAGGAACTGTCCGCTGCCATTCCCGGTTATACCAATGCGGCGGTGCTGCTGCCCATTGCTGTCCTGCTTTTCTTTGGGCCGGTGGGGAAATCAGCCCAGTTCCCCCTTCATGTATGGCTGCCTGATGCCATGGAAGGCCCCACCCCGGTCAGCGCCCTGATTCATGCCGCTACCATGGTAGCAGCCGGTGTCTACCTGGTAGCCCGGGCCTTCTTTATTTTCAATGCCATACCCCAGGCTATGACACTCATCGCCATAGTCGGGGGGTTAACGGCACTGTTTGCTGCTTCCATCGCTATCGCTCAGAATGATATCAAACGAATCCTGGCCTATTCCACCCTCAGCCAGCTCGGCTATATGATGATGGCACTGGGGGTGGGGGCCATGACGGCCGGCGTCTTTCACTTGATGACCCATGCTTTCTTCAAGAGCCTGCTCTTCCTGGGCGCAGGCAGTGTGATTATCGGCATGCATGAAGAACAGGATATATGGAAAATGGGCAACATTGCCCCAAAGATGCCGGTTACCACCTGGACGTTTATTATTGGGGCTCTGGCCCTGGCCGGGATTCCACCGCTGTCCGGATTCTGGAGCAAGGACGAAATTCTGCTGGGGGCCTACGCCAGCGGACACACCGGTTTGTATATCCTTGGGGTATTGGTAGCTTTCCTAACTGCTTTTTATATGTTCCGTTTGGTTTTTGTGGCTTTCTTTGGCAAAAATACAGCAGGACGCGACAAAGCCCATGAGAGCCCGGCGGTGATGACCATACCGCTGCTTGTCCTGGCTGTGGCCGCCGTGCTGGCAGGCCTGGTCAATTCGCCGCTGATGCACCACGTCTTTGGGCATTTCATCAATGCTCCCGGGGCCATCCAGCCTCATCCTAATACGGCTATAATAGTTTTCTCCACCCTGGCGGCTTTGAGCGGAATCCTGCTGGCCTGGCTGATTTACCAGAGAGAGGTCATCAAGGCAGAGGTTATTAAAGAAAAATTCAGCATGGCTTACAAAGTGCTGTATAACAAGTATTACATAGATGAGATATACGGCTGGTTAGGAGTCCGCCTAGTGGACGGCGCCGCCCGCGTTTTGTTCTGGTTTGACATCCACGTAATTAATGGTTTTGTCAACCTGACAGCCTGGTTCACCGGCAAAAGCGGAGAAACGCTTCGCTACACGGAGGATGGGCAGGTGCAGACCTATGCCATCTATATGTTTGCCGGGGTTGTTATTGTATTAATTACGGCTTTGTGCGGTGTATTCACCGCGCTGGCGTAGAGGAGGACGAGAATGGAATTTCCGGTATTATCGACAACGCTTTTCGTTCCGGTCATAGGAGCCATTCTGATCATGGCCCTGCCAGCGAAAAAAACTGGAGCCATAAAAAACATCGCTGCTGTCAGCACATTGGCCAGCCTGGTGCTTTCCTTGCTGGTCTTCATCGCTTATGATCGCCAGCAGGGCAGCATGCAGTTCACAGAAATGATTCCCTGGGTGCAGGACCTGGGGGTGAATTACGCGCTGGGAGTCGACGGGATCAGCATTCCTCTTGTGCTTCTGACCAACTTGATCGGATTCAGTGCAGTGTTTGCCTCCTGGAAAATTGAGGAGCGGGTAAGGGAATTCTTCAGCCTGCTGCTGCTCCTGATTACAGGAGTTATGGGTACCTTTATCGCCACAGACCTGTTCATTTTCTTCCTGTTCTATGAAGTGGTGGTCATTCCCATCTACCTGCTGGTAATAATGTTCGGAAGTTCGAAAAGAGTAACCAAAGAATATGCCGGTATGAAGCTCACTATTTATTTATTGATAGGAAGCGCGTTTTTGCTGACCGGTTTGATCGCCCTGTTCGTAAAAGCACGGGCCATCACCGGGGTCCCGAGTATGGACCTGGTTCACCTGGCCAGCCTAGACTACCCGCTCACCTTTGAAATTATGGTATTCGCTTTCATGGCCTTTGGCTTCGGCACCCTGTTGTCGATGTTTCCCTTTCACGCCTGGTCGCCAGATGGATATGCCGGAGCGCCTACAGCCGTCAGCATGATTCATGCCGGGGTGCTGAAAAAGATTGGCGGCTACGGTCTTATTCGTATCGGGCTGCTCGTTCTTCCTGGCGGAGCCCGTATTATAGCCCCGGTTATTGCGGTACTGGCCTTGGGGAATGTGGTTTATGCGGCTTATATTTGTTTGAGCCAGAAAGATCTCAAATATATCGTGGGTTACTCCAGCGTCAGCCATATGGGGTATGTGCTGATCGGTATCGCTGCACTGAATCTCATCAGCATTAACGGTGCGATAATGATGATGTTCGCCCACGGGGTTATGGCAGCCCTGTTCTTTGCCATGATCGGCAATCTGTATGAAAAATCTCATACCAGGAACGTGGATGATTTCGGCGGGCTGGCTCATCAGATGCCCAGGCTGGCCGCCGGGTTTATGATCGCCGGTCTGGCCTCGTTGGGACTGCCGGGGATGGTAAACTTCATCGGGGAATTTACCATATTCGTTGGTGCTTTCAGCACCTATAAGGTCTTCACCATAATAGCCGTCACGGGAATTGTCCTCACTGCGGTATACATTTTGCGCGCCTTGGGGTACGTGTTGTTTGGGCCTCGCAAACCGGAATGGGATCACCTGCAGGACCTGAAAGGACCGGAAATGGTGCCTCTCATGGTCCTGGGGACAGCCATACTGCTAGGAGGGATTTTCCCCTTTACTATCATGGATTTGATTAATAGCGGAGTGGGAGAGATTATCGCCCAAATAGGCACCTTGTATGTCGGGGGGGTGTTATAGGTGGAAATATCACTGCTGGGTACGGAAATCCTGCTGGCTACCCTGGGGTTTCTGGCACTGGTGACCGGGCTGCTGCCGGGCAGGGCCAAATCCATTACCGGGTCTATGTCACTGGCCGGCCTGCTATTAATTCTGGTTTATACCATTGCTCATTTCGGGGAGGAGGCCAGTCTGTTTCAGGGCATCTACCTGGTGGACAATTTTGCCGCCTATTTTAAAATGCTCTTTTTAACTGCCACCCTTCTGGTGAGCCTGGGAGCGGGCAGATACCTGGAACGTTTTGAAAACAAAAAAAGTGAATTTTACAGCTTGATGGTTTTCGCTACCCTGGGCATGGTCATCATGGCGTCAGCAGGAGACTTCATTACCCTGTACGTGGGTCTGGAATTAATGACGGTCAGCTTTTATATACTTACGGCCTTTCTGCTTCGCGACGGGCTGTCGACTGAAGCTGGGTTGAAATACCTGGTCCTGGGAGCTGCATCTTCAGCTATATTGCTGTTTGGCATCAGCTTGGTGATGGCCTATACCGGCACGACAGTGATCGGCGCCACCGCGGCCCGGCTGATGACCGAGCCGGCTGTTGTAGCGGGGATAGTATTGCTGGCCGCCGGTTTTGCTTTTAAAATATCGGTTATACCGTTTCACATGTGGACCCCCGATATATACCAGGGTGCTCCCACACCGGTAACCAACTACCTGTCAGTAGCCTCCAAGGCGGCTGCCTTTGCCGCTATGGTGCGGGTGTTCATGGTAGCGGTTGATGCTGCACCAGGGCTGACTCTGAGCTGGAATCTTATCCTGGCTATCCTGGCTGCCCTGACAATTATTGTCGGTAACCTGATTGCCCTGGTCCAGGAGGACATCAAACGCCTGCTGGCCTATTCCAGCATCGCCCAGGCCGGTTACATACTGGCAGGCCTGGCTGCCGCCAATGCATACGGCCTCAAGGGTGTGCTCTTTTATGCCCTGCTGTACGTATTCTGCAACACCGGCGCTTTTATTATCGCCACAGCCGTAGAAGTGGACAGCGGCAGCACTGCCATCGAAGCATTCAGGGGCTTGAGCAAGCGCTCCCCGGCGCTGGCGGCGATCATGACCATATGCCTCTTGTCCCTGGCAGGAATTCCACCTTTAGCAGGCTTCGTGGGCAAGTTTTACCTTTTCGCGGGCGCTATTCAGCAGGGCTATCTGTGGCTGGCTTTAATTGGCTTGATTATGAGCATGGTGTCGGTTTATTATTACTTGAATGTTTCCCGGGTAATGTATATTGAAAAAGCCGGTAAACAGGAACCGGTAAAAGGCAGCGGAGCCTTCCGACTTGCCCTGTGGGTTTGCGCCCTGGCTGCCATTTTCCTGGGCTGCTACCCGGCTCCGCTGTCCAACCTGGCTCAGCAGGCCATCCAGTTATTTTTGTAACCCGGGGAAGGTACACGATTTGCAAGTCAACCCCGACTGCGGTTTGAAAACCAGGGGCATCCGGGAGAACGCTCCCAGTATTTCCAACACGGTTAATGCCGCACGGCGGCAGTACCCAGGGAAAAAGCACCCAGTTATAATAAAAGAAAGAGGCTGTTCCAAAAGTCTGAACAGACTTAAAGGATAGCCTCTCTTTGCTGTTTTTATTAATCTTATAGTCAAACAAGCTTTATGATAAACGCCATAAATCCAGTATAATAATTATCGTTTGTTTTTCAATGCAGCCTGAGCTGCAGCTAGTCTGGCAACCGGAATTCGATAAGGGGAACAGCTTACATAATTTAATCCCAGAATATGACAAAACTCTATTGAACTTGGTTCCCCACCGTGTTCACCACAGATTCCCAGAAGTATGTCTTCCTTGACAGACCTCGCTTTTTCTACTGCCATCTGCATAAGACTTCCTACTCCCTTGCGGTCAAGCACCGCAAAAGGATTGTCTTTCAAGATCTTTTTGTTGAGATAAACCGGTATAAACTTGCCTTCCGCATCGTCACGGCTAAAACCTAGCGTAGTTTGGGTTAAATCATTGGTCCCAAAGGAGAAAAATTCAGCCTCAGCTGCAATCTCGTCAGCAAGTAAACAGGCCCGAGGCAATTCTATCATAGTGCCTATAGCAAATTCCAGTTCCACAAGTTTTTCCTTTTTTATCTCTTCATATACATCAAAAATCTCTGCTTTCAATAAAGCCAATTCAGCCGCATCCATGACCAGAGGTATTTCTATTTCGGCAAAGGTCTTAATCCCTTCCTCCTTAAGTCTTACCATAGCTTCAAAGATAGCCCGAGCCTGCATGCGATATATTTCGGGATAGCTCAGCCCCAGGCGGCAACCCCGATGGCCTAGCATAGGATTGGCTTCAGACAGCTTATGTATAGTTTTAAGCAGTTCTTCTTTTTCGACTAACAATTTTTCATCAGCTTTATTATGTTTCATTTCCGCTATTTCAAGCAGCAAAGCTTCATGATCGGGCAAGAATTCGTGCAAAGGCGGATCAAGCAACCGTATTGTTACGGGATTAGGGGACATAGCCTTTAAAATCCCGTAGAAATCCTCTCTCTGCAAGGGAAGCAGTTTCCCCAAGGCCTTTTCCCGGTCAGCCAATTTTTCAGCCATTATCATTTCCTGAACAGCCGGCAAACGGTCTGCAGCCATAAACATGTGCTCAGTACGACAGAGCCCAATCCCTTCAGCTCCAAATTCCACGGCTTTAGCAGCATCTTGCGGAGTATCGGCATTAGCTCTTACTGCCAAAGTCTTGACCTCATCGGCCCACTTCAGCAGGGTTTCAAATTCAGCGGAAAGAGTAGGTTCTACCATAGGTACTTCCCCTAGAATAACATTACCCGAAGCACCATCTATGGTAATAATATCACCTTCCTTAACTACTACCCCTGCAACTGTAAACTGCCTTTTGCCAGCATCTATTTTTATAGCCTCACATCCGCATACACAGGGTTTCCCCATTCCTCTCGCTACCACCGCTGCGTGGGAAGTCATTCCACCGCGGGAAGTTAAAACACCCTGAGCATGGACAATACCATGTATATCATCGGGGGTCGTTTCGCTCCTTACTAAAACCACCTTTTCCCCGCTCTCTCCCAATTTTTCGGCCAGATCAGCATCAAACACCGCCTTCCCGCATGCTGCTCCTGGTGAAGCGGGAAGCCCGGTGGCAATCGCTTTGAGCTCCACACTACCGTCTATCTGTCGATGCAAAAGCTGATTAATCTGTTCCGCATCTACCCGCAGCAGGGCTTCCTCAATTGATATAAGCCCTTCATTAACCATGTCTACCGCTACCTTAACCGATGCTTTGGCAGTGCGCTTTCCATTCCTAGTCTGTAACATATAAAGCTTGCCTTTTTCTACCGTGAATTCGATATCCTGCATATCTCGGTAATGACTTTCTAATTTTTCGCAGGTAAAAATAAACTGATTATACACTTCTGGCAGCTCTTCTTTCAATTTGTCAATCGGCATAGGGGTTCTGATTCCGGCAACAACGTCCTCTCCTTGAGCATTGACTAGGAATTCTCCGTAAAGCTCTTTTTCACCTGTTGAAGGGTTACGGGTAAATGCGACACCCGTTCCAGAATCCGGACCCATATTCCCGAAAGCCATAGCTTGAACATTCACCGCTGTTCCTAGTTTATCGTCAATTTTGTTTATTCGCCTGTATACTTTAGCCCTTTGGTTATTCCAAGAATCAAAAACCGCCTGGATAGCCATAGCCAATTGCTTTTTTACATCCTGAGGGAAATCAAAACCTGTTTCGTGCTCTACCAGGCCCTTATATTCCTTAATAAGCCTCTCGAGCTCATCGGCAGGAATTTCATAATCAAATATGAGTTTTAATCTGCGTTTGCACCTCTCTACTGCCTCATCAAACTTCTGGTGCTCTATCCCCAAAACAACATTTCCAAACATCTGCATAAACCGGCGGTAACAATCATATGCAAACCGCCTGTCACCTGTCTGGTCCGCGAGACCAAGAACAGTTTCGTCGTTTAGCCCCAGGTTGAGTATAGTATCCATCATACCCGGCATAGAGATTGCCGCCCCTGATCTTACCGAAACGAGCAGGGGGTTTTCCCTGTCCCCAAATTTTCTGCCAGTTTTTTTCTCTAAAATCGCGAGTGCCTCGAAAACGTTTTCTAACATTCCTTCGGGAAATGTTCTGTCAAAATTGAGATATTCAATACATGCTTCTGTAGTTATCGTAAAGCCAGGAGGGACCGGAAGCCCAATACGAGTCATCTCCGCTAAATTCGCTCCTTTGCCCCCCAGAAGTAAACGCATATCAGAATTCCCTTCTTCAAACAGGTAAATATATTTCTTTTTAGACATTGCTTAACCTCCTATAATATATTTCTAATATTTTACTAGCCGTTTCTTCAACAGCTCGATTGGTAACATCTATTACAGGACAACCAAGCCTTTTAAATATTTTATGGGCAAATTCGAGCTCTTCTAAAATACGATCGTAATCTGCATAGTTGGCCTTACCCTTCAAGCCCAGGGTTTTTAATCTTTCCGTTCGTATCTGATTTAACTGCTCAGGCTGTACAGTAAGGCCTATAACTTTGCCTTTTTCAGCTTGAAACAATTCCTCAGGCGGATTGACCTCTGGGACTAAGGGCACGTTGGCTACCTTTATGCGCTTATGGGCAAGATACATAGCCAGAGGAGTTTTTGATGTGCGAGAAACCCCTATTAAAACTATGTCTGCCAGGCATATACCTCTTGGATCTTTCCCATCATCATAACGTACCGCAAATTCAACTGCTTCCACCCGGCGGTAATACATTTCATCGAGTTTCCTCAGCAATCCCGGTTCTCTCCGCGGTTCAATGCCGCTCATTTTCTTGAACGCTTCCAACATAGGGCCCAGAATATCAATGCAAACCACACCCGCCTTATAGGCTTCCTCCTCTAAATGTTCAGCTAAGCTGCTAATCACTAGTGTATATGCAATAATAAAACCGTTTGTCGCTGCCTGCCTAACTACCTCATCCAATATATCCGTATCTGATATATTGGGAACACGTCTTAATTCCATTTTACCTGAATTAAATTGACTAGCAGCAGCACGGACTACCATCTCGGCAGTCTCCCCTATAGAATCAGATACAATATATACTCCTGGCAAGTTATTCACCAATCTTTAAACCCCCTCAACCCCACCAGACGCTAAGTCCAAAAACAACCTAGCTATATTGGTTTTACTTATCTTTCCTACCACCTTAAGCTGCTCTTCTCCTTCTTCATCTATAAAGCACTTAACTACTGGGAGGCTGTCAACCTCGTGCTCGACTATCTTCTTAACTGCTTCAACAACAGTATCGTCCATTGCAACAGTAATAACGTTAGGCATACGGGTCATTATAACGCTGATAGGAACCTTATGAATATCTACCTGCCCTATGGTAGTCTTCAAAAAGTCTTTTCTCGAAACTATACCTGTAAGAAAGTTATCTTTATCTACAACAAAAATAGTCCCAGTATCTTCAATAAAAAGAGTAACAATCGCATCATATATGCTGCAGTTTTCTTTCACAACCACCGGCATGGACTGTATATCTCTTACTCGATACTGGTTAAGGATTTTTTTTATCTGGTTTTCCACTTCCGCAGTTTTAAATGTGTAACCCACCCTCGGTTTAGCCTCCAAAAAACCAGACATCGTCAATACTGCTAGGTCAGGGCGCAACGCAGCTCTAGTAATGTTTAATATCTCAGCAATACTTTCACCTGTGATTGGCCCACGTTCTCTGACTATCTCCAAAATCTTTACCTGCCTCTCACTAAGTTGGATCATATTCACCACCCAATTATGCTATACTTTTTGGGCTAAACACTCTCAATTATATATACTATATGCATTAAAAAAATCCTGTTTTTTTATGCTATTATTTTGCTAAAATCCGCAATGGAATTACATAAATTTGCTATTTTCTTCAAAAGACCTAGCCGAGCAGACTTTAGA
>JACIYB010000003.1 GCA_014360155.1 Syntrophomonadaceae bacterium | reverse complement strand
GCGGAAGACAGTACCCCTGTTATTACCAGAGTCAGCCCTGGTATCGTGCCTACAGGCGGTGAGGATGGAATAGAGATAGAAGGTTATAATTTCCAGGAAGATGTCCAGGTGTTTATTGATGGGGCTCTGGTTTCTTCTAAGAGAGATCCGTCTTCCCAGTTGATAACCTTTGATGCGCCTTCCGGCCGGGAAGGGGAGACGAAGCTGATTGTTATGAACCCCGGCGGCGGCATGGATGCAGCGGATTTTACTTATGTAAAAGCGATTACTCAACCTGAAATCACCAGCATTGTTCCGTCGGAAGGAACCATAAACTCCATTGCCATAATAGAAGGAGACGTGTTCCTGCCCCCCGATCCTACGGCAAGTGATGAGGGTATAAGCATGTACAGGTTGATAGGCACCAGGGTGTTTTTTGACCAGCAGGACATAAATGATTATTACTACAAGCCCGGAACAAATGAAATAGGTTTGCAGAATTTCTGCGCGGCAGAGGACGATAAGATCCTGCACGTAGAAGAGGGCGTAGCAGTGTTAGCTGATTATTACTGCAGCGTTTTGCTAAAGGATGAAAATACAAGCAAGTTTTACGTTTTAAAGAAAAATGATGCCGGGGAAATAATCTTGAGCGACGGGTTCGGGGAATATGTCATAGAAGCAGAGGGATCTGGGCTGAAAGCTGTAGATCAAGGCGGAGAGGAGACAGCCGTAGAAGTGGAAGCAGACAGCGACAGCCAGGGGGATTTTGACAAGATTGTTCTTGGCAGCGGAATAGAATTAAAGGTTCTTACACCATACCAGACAGATGAAGGGGAAATTGTAGGAAACAGAGTGAAGGTTACGGATAAAGGCAAAAGGATTTATGTGACAATTCCTGATCTTGGGGTGCAGGGTCTGTACGACGTAACAGTTGTAAACCCTGATACAAATAAGTTTACAGTAGAGGATGGATTCAAATTCTACCGGCGGCCCCAAAAAATTCCGGTAATAAGTTCTATAGAACCAGATGAAGGTTCTACAAGCGGCGGGTATTTCATACGCATAAACGGAGAGAATTTTGAAGATAACGGGGTAATAAAAAGCCGGGTTTTCATAAATGGTACAGAAGTAGAGGCGGAAGATATCTTTGTCAGCCTTGATGGAAAGGCTATTGATGCTAAAGTCCCTCCTTATTCCGGAGACCTGCAGGAAGATTTGGGAGTTGACCGGAAAGCAGTTCCTGTAATAATTTTAAATCCCAGTGATGGGGGCAGTGCAGGGCTAAAAGATGCATTTACCTACGTTGTTCCTACCAGTCAGCCTGTAATTGACCGCCTGTCGAAAACTGAAGGCAATGCTGCCGGGGGGCTTTATGTACAGATAATAGGAAGGGATTTCCGTTTTTACGAACCTTTTGAGGATAATGTTATTGTCAATTTCAGATATGATGAAGGAGAAATTTTTACAGATATAAACGGGGATGGAGTTTATACGGATCTGTCTAGCATCGGCAGCACAGATGGCATGTCGGAGGCAGACAAAAATATATTGCCAAAAGTATATTTCGGTAACAACCTGGCGGAAATTCGGGACTTTGGCAGCGGGTATTTAGGGGTTGAGGTTCCGGCCGGAACTGAAGGGAAAATTTATGTATACGTCATTAATAACGACTGTGGTGTTTCCAATAAAAAAGAATTTATTTATAAAGTTT
Organism: Syntrophomonadaceae bacterium; assembly: GCA_014360155.1. Lineage (GTDB taxonomy): Bacteria > Bacillota > Syntrophomonadia > Syntrophomonadales > Syntrophomonadaceae > JACIYB01. The sequence goes on along the minus strand of JACIYB010000003.1, from coordinate 40,585 downwards.
CTAGCCCCAAGATAACTGCGGTTATGCCTTCTGTAGGAAAGAAACAGGGCAATGAAAATATTGAAATATACGGAAGCGGGTTTGCTGCAACCGAAATCGAGCTGTTGCAGCCTGGGGGAGAGGTCCTTGATGAAGAAATGCCACTGGTCCGCTTTGGAAGTATTTCCAATACCGGTGATGAAGATTCCGGAATAATAATAGGGGGGCAGGTGTCCCGTCTGGAGGTAGAAGGCGGTCTTACCTTGCGTTATGATGCGGTTGCTGGGGATATTGACTTCACTCTGGAAAAGGGAGGAGAAATGTATGAGTGCGAATTTACCGGTTTTGACGGCACGGTTAAATTCGTTGACATGGGTCAGCTGGAAAATGAGGAGGGTGAAAGCTGTCCGGTATACGAGCTGGTGAAAATATGGGTTGAAGGCCGGAGGCTGCTGGTAGAGAGAGGATATTCTCCCCAAGCGGAAATGGGAAGTTCAGGCCTCATCACTGCCAGGAGCGCTTCTTATTACACGGTCGGGGAGGTCTTGCTGAGCGTTGTTAATCCTGATGGCGCCGTAGCAGCAGGAAAATTTGAGTATAAAAACCCGAGCAGCAGTCCTGTGATAACCAGTATAAGCAGAGATGGGATCTTGCCTCAGGAAGCGACAGTTGACGGTGAAGATATAAGGATGCTGCGTATGAATTATAAGGGCAGGAGTGTTGTGGACATATTAGGTGAGGATTTTAGGGAAAATGCCGTAATACAGGTTTCTGACCTTTTTACCATAGAACCGGGAGATATCAGCTATATTTTGCCAACAAAACTCAGTTTTACCATGCCTGAAGTCGATGAAAGCGAAGTCGGCGAATTGCACCGGGTGGTTGTTATTAATGAAGATGGCGGTATAGCTGCTTCAGACGAGATGCCTGCGGGGGAGAAAAGCATCTATATTCAGTTTACAAAGGGAGAAAGTACTCCTGAGATTACCGGCATAGAACCGGATACAGGTCCGGCGTGCGGCGGGACGGTGGTTGAAATTCAGGGCCAGGATTTCCGGGAGACGATTGAAGGGTATGCAGGAAACGAACTGCAGGTTTTTTTCGGTGAAGTTAAGGCTGATGAAGTTGAAGTTGTAGATTATAAGACATTGAATGTAGTTTCTCCTCCTGGGGCTCCCGGGAGTGTGGAAATCAGGGTGGAAAATCCTGATGGAGAAGTATCTTCTCAAGAAGTCACCTTTACTTACATAAGTAATCCCGAGATTGCAGGTGTTCTTAATCCCGAGGAAGGAGACGATATGGATATCATTTCTGTTAAAGGCTCTCAGCAGATAAAGATAAACGGTTCCGGGTTTATGGAGGGTGCCAGAGTCGTATTTAACCCGGTTGTATCTCCGGCTGAAGATGACGGTCAGGAAGAATCGATATATAAGATAACTGCTAGAGAAGTTGGAAATTGGACAAGCGCAGAACTTGCTGCTTTTATCCTAGAGTCCGGTACAGATGGGGAAGAGGTGGAATTTGTCGATTCGGAAACCCTTTTGGTTACTACTCCGCCTGGCAAACTGAACACGGGAGGCATAATTGTTATTAATCCTGACGGCGGGGCGAGTGAGATTTATGACGACTTGATTTATGATCTGCCTGGGACTGAAGCACCTGCGAAGGTTATGGCAGAAGTTGTTGATGATGAATACAGTGACAGGGACCTGTACATTAAGATACACTGGGAAGGGGTCGAGGGAGCAACTGGTTATGACGTATATTTGGTTGAAGACGACGACCTGGAATTTATTGGGTCTACCGAACTTACTTCTTATATCTACGATGATATAGATTCTAAAAGCAGCTATAAATTCGTTGTAAAAGCAGTGGGTGAATTCGGCTCTTCTCCGCCTTCGGAAGAAAGCAATACGGTGAGGACCGGGAGCAGGGCAGGGCCGCCTGATGAAGACGGTGAAATAGGCGAGAATACAGTGATACAGAGGATGGAGGATACTGTTTATGTGAATATAGGCAGGGAAGAAGAAAATCGTGTGGCAGTAATTGATCTCAGCAGCGGTTCGCTTGTCGGCGCCCAGAAAGTTATAGTTAACATCCCGGCTTACACAATAGCTTCGGGAAGTGTAAGGTTTATCAGGGTACAAAGTGACGATTTTTATTTGCGATTTGCCCCTGAAGTGTTCAGATTTCCCAATGTATATGCCAGCCGTAACCAGGGTGATGCGGGAATTAGATTTCAAATTACATGTTGCGGTACCAGTCCAACGGTGGATAGAGGGCACAACCTATCTCCGGTATATGAGCTCAGAGCGGATTTTTTCGCAGGCAAAACGATTGTCCCCATAAATTATCTAATTATTCCTATGTATATTTCCCTAGATTACGACCGGACCAAGGCTTATATGAGAAAATTGGACGAAGTAGCGCTGTACAGGTACGATGAATACGATGACGAGTGGGAAACTGCAGGTAGTGTTTACAGCGAGAATATGACTCTCACCTCAATTAATAGAATGGGATGTTACGCTGTTATAGGAAGCAGGAGTTCATTATAAATAATGATTCCACTGCAAAAACCCTAAGTTAGCTTGTTTAAATGTATAAATATGTAGGAGCCTGTTGACGGAGCATGGAAGCAACACCCCGCGAAGGCGAAGCAGCGAAAGGGGGCGAGAGGGATATTGAGCATGGATGCGAATTAGCCCGGTACCCCTTTCGTCGCGAGACAAGCGGATGGTGTTGCCCATGCGGAAGTCTGGTGACGAATATTTATACATTTAAACCAGCAGATTATAACTTTCAGCAGTGAAATCAATAATTCATATAACAGCAGGAGAAAGCGGCAGAGTTTTGGGGAAGGCAGGGGAAAAAGGTGTTAAAAAAACTGGTATTATTATTGATCGGATTTATCTTTTTGCTGTCTGGAAAGGCAGCAGCTGTGGAGAATGATATACTGGATCTGGGACATATCGAAGGTTACCTTATGAAGGTAGACAGGGCGGAAAATAGTGAAGCCAAGATTTTAATTAAAACTTATGGCGGCAATTCTTATGAATTTGGGGTCAGCCCTGATGCAGTTTTTACTATAGATGATATACCGGTAATGCTTGAAGATTTCAGGGTTGGAATGGAGATTTTTAGCGAAATCCAGAATGGGGAAATAGTTTGTATGGAATCTTATTCAACTGCTGTACCAGGGTATATCTCCCCTGCCAGCAGGGTGGTAACCGGGGTAGTAAAGGATTTTGATGAACAGCAGGTATTACTGCAGCTGACTGATGGGCAGGAAGGAATTTATTATTTTTCGCCTGCAACAATTATAATGAAGGAAGGCAGTAATGCTTCCCTGGATATTTTATATGAAGGGGACAGGGTCAAGCTGTACTTTGATGAAGCAGGCTCCCATGAGGTAAGCCAGCTTAAAATTGAGGGGGATTCCATTCTAGTCAGGGAATTGTATAGGGGCCAGTTAAGCGGAGTCGATACTGTCGGTAAAACGATTGCCCTTCAAAATGTACAGGTTTTCAGAAACGGAAAATGGCAGGAAATCCAACCGCTTCTGCAAATTCCTTATATTTATGAGCTTTCCTTGTCTGTAAGCGGGCAAAAGGTGCCCCAGCACCAGCTGCGATACTACCAGGGCAATACTGTTTATCTGGTCACCCGGGAATTGCTGGGCATTCAAGTTGCGGAGAAAATGGCTGTAAAAACCTACTATGAAGTTGCTTTTACAGACGAGATTGACGAAATAAACTGGTTCAGCCGGGAGCTTGAGACCAAAAACCGCGTGAATCTGGCTTTTAATTCCGGAACTATTGTCATAAAAAATGGCCGCCTGCAGGACGAATACAGTCTTGGTTCCGGTGATGATGCCTATATTGTGGCTGACATTTGGGGGAGCAGCCGGATGGCAAATATTGTTTATGTTTTTAACCAGGATGTAAATAATTCCAGTGTCGGAGAGTATGGTATCTATGCGGGCAGGCTAGATCAGATTTTACAAGACAGGATCAGGCTTGACGACTGTTTCGTGCTGGATAATAATGAGTGGGATTCATCCAGTGAAGAGAAAGAGCTTTTTTATGGAAGTGATACCAGTATTTACGACCTGGAGGAAGGCAGGTTTATAGATTGCAGGGAGTTTTATGCCGGGGATTACGCTGTAGACGGAGGCAGCAGGTGGGCAAGGTACAAAGACTTAGAAGATTATTATGCTTATGTTTATGCAAACGGCAATTATATAGTTTCTATGAATTTGCAAAAAGAAGATATAGATTCTTTAGGCCAGCAAAGAGCCAGCACCGGAATTTTCGACAGTATTGAGAATGATTTCCTGGTCGGGTGGGTTGCGTCTGCAAGGGATAGCTGCGATTGGAGTAGCTATAAGGAGCAGTGGCTGCCCAGATATGATGATCTGAAATTAAGTTTGGAAAACGCTATGATTATTAAAAATAACCGAGTAATAATGCCTGAGGATCTGAAAACAGAGGACAGGTTCTATATGATAAGAGACGACTACAGTGCTTTGATTGTGATAGTGAAATAAACATTTAAACAGGCTAACTTAGGGTTTTTGCAGTGGAATCACATTTGTATAGAGGTAGATGAGCTGTGAAACGTTTATTGCTATTTATCATGACATCAGTATTAATATCAGCATCAGTTATTTTATTCGGCAATCCTGCTGCTTCTGCAGCCCCGCTGGATTTTACCGGCGGCATCAATGATGAATACGAATATGAAGAAATTGTTTTTCTGTCGGGAGAGCCTGTCAAATTTGTCGGGACTTTCGAAATATCGGAGAGGAATCGGGGAGAGGGAAAGCTGTTAACTTACCGCTTTAAGCTGAGTCCCGAAGATAAGAACATCGACGGCCTGTTAGACCGGCGCGTTACCTATGAGATAATTTATACCAAGCGGGACGACAAAGGGCAGACGATTAGCCGGACTGAGCTCAACAGCTGCAGGGAGAAAATATATATTGGAGATGACCTCTACAGCCTGTCTGATTACCAATTTTCTAAATCAGATGTTATAGATAACCGGCCTGCTTCCGATTTTTATTCTGGAACCCTAAAGGCTCGAAAATATTACGATATTAACAAGGATGAAGGAAAGGCAGTAGTAGAAATAAGCGGTAATACCATAGGCTATGAGAATTTCTGGGGCAGTACCGAAACTCAGTTGCTGGATTATTTTATAGATGTTGACCGGCAGGTACCCGCGGATGAAGATGAGGAAAATCCCCGAACGGTTTCATGGCAGGGTATAGTGAAAGCAGAGGTTTCGGACAGCATGAACAAGAGTCTGCAGTATTCTCAAAATGCTGCAGATCTTTCGAGTTTTACCGGAGGGTACATGAGGATAACAGCAAGGGAGATGTTTTCGCGGTATGAGTATAACCTGCCCCAAATAGAAGAAGGCGTTGCAGAAGATTCTAAGCGCATACGCGGTGAGGTTGAGATTAACAGGCGTTTGCTGCCGCAGGTGGAAAGGCTGGTAGTACCAAAATTTCGCGATATTGGGGGACACTGGGCGGAAGAAGATATAAATAAGCTGTATTCTCTGGATGTTTTTGCGGGGAATTCTCTGTTTTTTGTTCCTGATGTGCCTATTACCAGAATGGAGTTTACAAAGGCAGTGATAAACGCTTCCGATATCAGGGTTTCTGCTGATAAAAACGGGAAAAGTACCCAGAACGGAAGTGCAGATGTAAGGATATCACCTTTTGTTGATGTCTCTATTCAGGATCCGGACTATTTATATGTAAGAGAAGCTCTCAATAAGGGTATTATAAGCGGGGTAGCACAGGGGCGATTTATGCCTGATGAACCTCTTACCCGGGCTCAGGCAATTACCATGCTGATCCGGGCTTTAGGAATGGAAAACAGGGCTCCTACCCCAGGATATTGCACTTCCTTTACCGATGACTGCCAAATACCGTCCTGGGCGCGGGACAGCATATATGTAGCCCGTGAGATCGGGCTGATCCAAGGAGATGCTGGCAACAGGGTAAACCCCAACAAAGAGGTGACAAGGGCTGAGGCATCCTCGATGTTGGTGAGATTTCTTAACTTTTTGCAAAGGGATTTACAGAGGAATTACCGGGAAGATATAATATTCTTTAGCTAGAGGAAAAACTTCTGCCAGGTGTGGATAACCTTGTATAAACGCAGATTTTACCTGTGGATAGTTATAATAGGGGCCGTTTGTGCCGCCTATTATATTTATGCAGGAAAAGGAATAGGGGAGACAGTTTCAGCCGTTTCACCCAGCAAGGAAACCGGTGTTTATTTGTTCCCAGCACCGGGAAAAACTGTTTACCAGATGGGCCTGTATCTGGACATAAATGCTCGTATTCTCTACGGGAACACTGTTTTAAATACGGTAAACTCTTCAGGGCAGCCTCTGCATAGCCTATATTTTACCGCCTATCCTAATGCCTTTCGCGATTTAGAAGAAACTCCTGCTCCCAGGACAGCCTACTATGCAGGTTTTGATGAGGGCTGGCTGGAATTTGAAAAATTTAAAATTAACGGGGAGGAAGTTGAATTTTTTCAAAATGGGGTGTCTGTAGAGGCAGTCCTGCTCCGGGATATTATGCCTGGGGAAAATATTGTTGTTGAAATGGAATGGCGAGCCAAGGTACCTAAGTTAGCGTACAGGTATGGGACAAAAGATGCGGTGTATATGTTGGGGAATTTTTATCCCTTTTTAAACGTTTTTAGCGATGAAGGCTGGCATAATTCCTGTAATTCAGCGTTTGGAGAGCCATTTTGCATTCATTGTGCTGACTATATCGTAAGGTTAAATATACCGGAAGCTTATGATATAGTATCGACAGGTATTGTCACAGAAGTTTTTGCAGAAGATAATGGCAGGGAAACATATATTGTTAAGGCAGAAAATGCTCGTGATTTTTCTCTGGTTGTGATGCATAATTACAGGGGGCTTACGGCAAAACAAAACAAGACTGCTGTAATGTGCTACGCTCCTAGTAGGAGTATTGACTGTGCAGAGGATATCTTGCGCGAAACTGTAGAAATAATCAGGTATTATTCTTGCGTGTGGGGTTCCTATCCTTATCCTGATTTCAAGGTGGTTTTCGTACCGATGGAAGGCTTTCACGGTATGGAGTATTCGGGGTTGATTTTTTTAAGAGAAGGGTTTTTGAACCCCGGGTATAATAAAGAACACAGTGAGTTTATTCTGGCTCATGAAATAGCACACCAGTGGTGGTACGGTATAGTCGGCAATGACCAATTGAGGGAACCATGGCTTGATGAGGGGCTGGCGAATTGGTCTGCCTATAAGTACCTGGAACATTATAAAGGTATTTCTCCTTTTAGTTATGATAAACTAGGAACTTCGGTCGATTTAGCCCAGAAATTGACTGATATGTATTCTGCACATGAGTACTACCGTACTGCTTATTATGGCGGTGAAGCCTTCTGGTTTGGGCTGGAAGAGGAACTGGGGGAGGAAAAAGTACACAAAGTGCTGCGCAGGTATTTAGCTGATTACAGGTTCAAGATTGCCAATACCCAGGGTTTGCTTGCTGTTATAAGAAAAGAAGCAAATAGGGATATGCGCGATTATTTTTCCAAGTGGTTTAGTTCTTATACCGTTGCTCCGTAGTCTTTGAGAATCTGAACAGCTTCTTGTACTTTGCTCTCATCGGTTACCAGGGAAACCAAAAAGGGGGTTCCACCAGGCAGATCATAACCTGTTCCCATGCCGCTTACCGAGGGATCGGCTGCCATAAGGGAACCGAGAGATCTGTCGCAGGCAGTGGTATCCAGAACCTTTGAGGAAAGGCTGTAATTGGTGCGGTTGTACATACCGCTTTTGGGGAAACGGGTTATTTGGTCAACTTGGATATCTGTATACCCTTTTTGTTTCAATATTTCTACGGCCTGGTTGGCCTGGGTATCAGAAGGGAAATAAGCCATTATCAATTTTTCGCCCGGTTGCAGCTGCATATGAGGGTAACCTCCCTATGATGATGTGTGTTAATTAAAGTTTTGCCGTTATATAAAAAAATATATAAGGTAAAATTATGTTAAGGAGGAAAAATATGAATCCAATAGAAAAAATGAAAGACTTCCTGCGAGAGGTAATAATAGACGGGCTCGAAGCTGCCAAAAACAGGGATATGATTAAATTTGAATCTCTGCCCTGTTTTGCGATTGAGGTACCGCGCGAGAAAGAACATGGGGATTTTGCCTGTAATGTTGCCATGCTGATGGCTAGAGAAGCTCGTATGGCTCCGCGGAAAATAGCTGAGATATTAGTCCGAATTATTGCAGATACTCAAAAAATGAATCATATAAACCGAATTGAGGTTGCAGGCCCAGGTTTTATTAATTTTTTTCTCAGTAATGATTGGCTTTATGAGGTTCCGGTGCTTGTTTGCAATATGGGTGAAAAATATGGATACAATGAGAAGCGTAATTTAAGGGTACAGGTAGAGTTTGTAAGCGCTAACCCTACAGGTGACTTGCATATGGGAAATGCAAGGGGAGGAGCCATTGGAGACACGCTGGCGAATATACTGCAGCGGGCTGGGTACGATGTGGAGCGGGAGTTTTATATTAATGATGCCGGGAATCAGATCGAATTGTTTGCTGATTCCCTTGAGGCTCGTTATTTACAGCTTACAGGGCATGACGTGCCTTTCCCTGAAAACGGGTATGCCGGCAAGGATGTCATAAATACTGTAAAAAACATCGTTTTAAAATACGACAAAGACCTGCTTCGTTTACCTGCTGAGGAGAGGCGCGAAATCATGGTTGAATATGCATTAAAAGAAAAATTAAACTACATAAAAAACACTCTTGAAAATTTCGGCATTGTCTATGATGTCTGGTTTAGTGAAAAGAGTCTGCATGATTCAGGTAAAGTTGATCAAGTAATCAGCTTTTTACGGGAAAAAGGTTATATTTATGAAAAGGAGGGAGCATGGTGGTTTAAGTCTACCTTATTAGGAGACGAAAAGGACGAGGTTGTTATAAGGGCCAATGGAATGCCAACGTATTTTGCGGCGGATATTGCCTATCATAAAGATAAATTTGATAGGGGATTTGATTGGGTTATTAATGTCTGGGGAGCAGACCACCATGGACATGTGGCGCGGATGAAGGGAGCAGTACAGGCTCTTGGTTATAATCCAGAAAAGCTGGATATTTTATTAATGCAGCTGGTAAGGCTTTATCGGGGCGGAGAGGCCGTTAGGATGTCCAAGCGAACCGGGACAACTGTTACCCTCGACGAGCTGATAGAAGAGGTCGGAAAGGACGCGGCCCGCTTCTTTTTTGCTATGCGCAGTCCGGACAGCCACCTTGACTTCGATCTCGAACTGGCTAAAAGACAAAGCATGGAAAATCCGGTCTACTATGTACAATATGCGCATGCCCGCATCTGCAGCATATTTAGACAGGCCGCGGCAGCAGGTATAGGAATGCCTCCTGTAAATGAGATAGACCCTGGGTTGTTGAAGGAAGAGGAGGAGTTGGGCTTGCTGAGGAAAGTGGCTGATTTTCCCGAAGAAATTTGTATCGCAGCCAGAACTCTGGCTCCTCACAGGATTGCCCGCTATGTTCTTGAATTAGCAGCATTATTTCATAGTTTTTATAACCATTGCCGTGTCCTGCATAAGAATGGGGGACTGCAGGATGCGCGTCTTCTGCTGGTAGAAATTGTTCGTATTACTATAAAAAATGCTCTGGATGTGTTAGGTGTTGCCGCTCCAGAGCAGATGTAGTAGGAGGTAGGAATTAATGTGGAAAGGGAAGAAAAGTGAGGCGGATTGGGCAGTTGAGGTGTTGCGGGAAAAAAAAGAACCCATGTATTATTTTGATTTGATTAGCAAAATAGCAGAAAAGATGGGTAAAAACCCAGATTCTGCCAATTTAACGTCTATTTATACCCGTTTAAATCTGGATAACAGGTTGGTGTACCAGGGGGAGGGCTACTGGTATTACGATAGCAACCGAATTCGCGAGGAGGGATAATTTATGAATATTAGATGGTTGGGGCATGCATCTTTTTTGCTTAAGATAGGAAATAAAAAGTTAATTACCGATCCTTTTGATGAGCAGTCGGGGTACGCTGTTTTCGAGCAAGAGGTTGATATAGCGACAGTAAGCCATGAGCACTGGGACCACAATGCAGTACATGTACTGGCAGGCAGCCCGCAGGTGATAAAAGGAAAAGGTTTTTTTGATTTAGGTGAGATCAAGATAAAAGGGGTGCCGTCTTTTCATGATAAGACTAGGGGGAAGGAAAGGGGCCCAAATACAATCTACAAGATATCTGCTGAAGGAATTGATGTTGTTCATCTGGGAGATCTAGGGCACCTCCTGGAGCAAGAACAAGTAAATGAAATAGGCAATGTCGATATACTGTTGCTTCCTGTTGGAGGGATCTTTACAATTGATGCAGAGGAAGCCTTTAAAATTGCGAAACAGCTTGATCCTAAAATAATAATACCTATGCATTTCGGCACACCGCATCTTTCTTTCAATCTGGCTCCAGTAGAGCCTTTCATCGCTAAATTTGACAAGGTAGTTAAAATGCCTTATTTAGAAGTAAATGAAGAGAAGCTAAAGGATCAGCCTGAGGTGATTGTTTTGGATTATATGCAATAAAACGTCAGACGGAAAGCGTAATACGGTAGACGCGGGATATAGGAGAATAGAGGCTGCGGTGGGGGTTCTAGTATTTGATGTATTGCGTTCGGTTTCTGTAATTTATTGCTGATGTCTAACGTTTCACGTCTCACGTCTAATATACTAAGCAAGGGAAAGGGAAAGAGAGGGGCTACAGAGGTGACAAGGTATATATTTATAACCGGGGGAGTGGTTTCTTCACTGGGCAAAGGCATTACTGCCGCGTCATTAGGAAGATTATTAAAAAGCAGGGGTTTGAGAGTAGCGCTGCAAAAGTTTGATCCGTATATAAATGTTGATCCGGGTACGATGAGTCCTTACCAGCATGGTGAGGTTTATGTTACCGAAGACGGAGCGGAGACTGATTTGGATGTGGGGCACTACGAGAGGTTTATAGACGAAAATCTGAGCCAATATGCTAATTGTACTACAGGCAGAATATATCAAGCGGTTATTGACAAGGAAAGAAGAGGCGATTATCTTGGTCAAACTGTACAGGTAATTCCACATATCACCAATGAGATAAAGGCTCAGGTTAGGCTGATAGAGAAGGAGGCCGAACCGGATGTTGTAATAACTGAGATAGGAGGGACAGTTGGTGATATAGAGTCGCTGCCTTTTTTAGAGGCTATTCGCCAGCTTAAATTTGACCTGGGAAAGGACAGGGTCGTGTATATACATGTTACACTGGTACCTTACATAAAAGCAGCGGGGGAGTTAAAGACTAAGCCTACGCAGCACAGTGTTAAAGAATTGAGAAGTATAGGGATACAGCCGGATATTCTGGTTTGCCGGACAGAGAAGGATCTTTCTGAAGACCTTAGGGCTAAAATGGCGCTGTTTTGCGATGTAGACCGTGAGGCGGTAATTCAATTAAAAGATGCTGATTCAATCTATGAAATCCCTCTGCTGTTAGCTGAAGAAGGACTTGACAAAGAAGTGATCAAGAGACTGGGAATAAAATGCGGTGAAGCTGATCTAAAAGAATGGGAAGAACTGGTGCGAAAGATTCATAAGCTTAATAAAAAGGTTACTGTAGGGCTGGTAGGCAAATATGTCGAGCTTCCAGATGCTTACCTGAGCATAGTTGAGTCGCTCAATCATGCTGGTTTTCAGTATAACAGCGAAATTGAAATAAGGTGGATTTATTCCGAGGAGATTGAAAAAAAAGGGGCGGAAGAGCTGCTTAAGGATGTGGATTCGATTTTGGTGCCGGGGGGATTTGGAGAAAGAGGCATAGAGGGGAAAATTGCTACCGCAAAATACGCAAGAGAAAATCGAATTCCTTTTTTGGGGATATGCCTGGGGATGCAGTGCGCAGTTATTGAATTTGCGCGCAATGTCTGCAGCTTAAAAGGTGCTAACAGTTCAGAATTCAATCCGGATACCCCTTATCCAGTAGTACATCTAATGCCTGAGCAGGAAAAAGTGGATAATAAAGGCGGAACTATGCGGCTGGGAGCTTACCGCTGCTGTTTAATAAAAGGGACTGTGGCTCATCGGGCCTACGGATCGGACAGTATAGATGAGAGGCATCGTCATCGGTATGAGATAAATAATGAATATCGAAGCCAATTGGAGATGAATGGGCTGAAGGTTAGCGGGGTTTCGCCTGATGGAAAATTGGTCGAGATTGTAGAGATAAGTGACCATCCCTGGTTTGTGGCTTGTCAATTTCATCCGGAATTTAAATCGCGGCCTAACCGGCCCCACCCGCTTTTTTTGGGGTTGATAAGGAATGCTTTGGAGTACAGGGAAAGAAGATAAATTGAGAAAGTTTATTTTTTTGAATCGGAGCTGCTCCAAGGGGTAATAATAGTCAGACCAGCAGGAAGAAAGTTAGCAAGGGAGAGACTTATGTATACGACCAGGATTATCGATAACAAAGAAAAAGACCGCTATAATAGTTTCATATCTTCTCATCCCAAAGGGCATTTTTTGCAGTTGTGGGAATGGGGGCAGGTTAAGAAGAGTACGGGTTGGGACCCGCTGCCGCTGATACTGGAAGAAAACGGGGAAATAAGAGGTGCACTGCTCATATTAAAGAGGAGAATTCCCGTTCCCGTAATTAACAAGTGTATATTTTATTCTCCGCGCGGTCCGGTGGTAGATATAGAGGACGAAAAACTGTCAAGGCTGTTATTTGAGGGAGCGCAGAGAGTAGCGAAGGATTACGGGGCTATATTTTTGAAAATTGATCCCGATGTTGCCAACAGCAATAGGTTTTTCCAAGATACGCTAAAAAAAGTCGGTTTTAGGAAAAACGAAACCGGGTTGAATTTTGAGGGGGTACAGCCTAAGTTTGTTTTTAGACTTGATATAATTCCTTCAGAAGAAGAGCTGCTTAAAAACATGCAGGCTAAGACCCGTTATAATATAAGGCTGGCCGAAAGAAAAGGGGTAAAAATTAGACAAGCAGAGGATAGAGAAGACCTAAAAATATTTTATGCTATTCTTAAGGAAACAGCGGAAAGGGATAGATTTTTAATCAGGGATTACGAGTATTTTGAACAGATATGGAATTTAATGGTGAAAAACGGTTATGCTCGGTTTTTTCTTGCAGAATATGAAGAACAGGTTATAGCAGCCGCACTGGCCTTAATTTTAGGAGACAAGGCATGGTATCTTTACGGGGCATCTAGTAATAAGTACCGCAGTGTGATGCCTAACCATCTTCTTCAGTGGGAGATGATTAGGTGGGCCCGCGATAACGGATGTTCGATTTATGATTTCCGCGGGGTATCGGGCGATTTAGATGAAAAAAATCCTCTTTATGGTTTATATAGGTTTAAGAAGGGGTTCCGGGGTGAACTTGTTGAATTTGTGGGTGAATGGGATCAGGTTTATTCCCCCTTTTTCTACTGGCTATGGACCAAAGCCTTGCCGTTATATCTCAAAACAAGCCGGTCCTTGCGCAGGATTAGCAGAGGGTAGGAGGAAAATTGGTGCAGGGGTCATTAGGGGATAAGTGGATAGAGATTAATCTCGATGCAATTCAGAATAATCTGGAAGAAATAAAGAAGATAATCAGTGATGATGTAAAGCTTATTGCTGTGCTTAAGGCTAATGCCTATGGGCACGGGGCTGGAGAGGTAGCCCGTTTTTTATCTAAGAACGGAGTTGACTTCTTTGCAGTTACTTTTTTAAATGAGGCTCTTGAGTTGCGAAATGCAGGAATAAGTGAAAATATTATGCTTTTCAGCCCGGTTATAGATGAAGAACAGCTGAAGGAAGCAATTGAGAGACGTATTACTCTAAGTATTACTTCCCCATATGACAATAAATTAATAGAAAAGGTCAGCAGGCAGTTGCATATTCCGGTTAATGTTCACCTGAAAGTTGATACCGGTTTAGGCAGGTTTGGCTTGAAACAGGAAGAAATTATACCTGTATGCAGGTTATTGCAAGAAAATCCTGATGTGTGTATAGAAGGGATATATACTCATATGGCAGAAGCGGCATCTACTAATTCTTCTTATACTAATAAGCAATTTGACCGCTTTATGAAAGCAATAAATGAATTGGAAAAAGAGGGAATAAAGATTCCGGTAAGGCACTGTGCAAACAGTGCAATATTTTTGAAATATCCCCATATGCACTTGGATGCAGTTAGAATCGGCACTCTTCTAACAGGGCAGTATCCTGTAGGAAGTTTTTCTCAGCCTTTAAATCTTATAGATCCTTTTAAATTCAAGAGCAGGATTATATCCCTGAGAACTCTGGAAAGAGGCTGCTATTTAGGTTATTACAGGACTTACCGGTTAAAAAACAAAGCTCAAGTGGCGGTTGTTCCTGTGGGTTATAATGATGGATTGGTTCTCGAAGTGGCTAATAAACCTGCTGGTTTGATCGACTTGTTGAAGATTATTATAAAAAAAATCCTGAGTTATTGTAATATTTTTCGCTTTAATCCCTCGGTTAAAGTCAACGGGAAAAACTATCCCGTGAGAGGCAAAGTGTTTATGCAAATGGCTCTTGTTGAATTTCCTCCGGGAGTGGAAGTGAAAATAGGAGATGAAGTTGAGGTTCCTGTAAGAAAGACTTTGGCTGCAAAAGATTTGAAAAGGCTGTATTTAGGGGGAGAAAAAACATTGCCAGAAATTGACTGTTAAAACTGCCGGAAATGCAGGATATTTTATACAGCTGTAGAAATAAAAGGTGGGGGCTTTTAGGAGGTAGGCTTTATGAAGAGGGAAATTTTAATAGTAGATGACCAAAAAGGGGTCAGGCGTTTATTGGAAGAGCTTTTTAAAAGAGATGGATGGACGGTTTATGTAGCATCTGACGGCAAGGAAGCGGTTGAAAAAGTTGACGCGTTTTTACCTAAAATAATACTTATGGATATGAAAATGCCCAATATGAACGGATTAGAAGCTTCCCAGAAGATTTTGGAGAGACATGGGGATTCATATATCCTTATGATGACTGCTTATGGAGAAATGGATGTTAAAAAGAAAGCCTTGGATGTAGGAGTGAAGAAATGTATAACCAAACCGTTTGATATTATGTACCTTAGAGAACTGGTGAATCAGGCTATCATGGAAGATATTTCCTGAAACATACTAATATTGAATTAAGAGGTGATATTAATGGCACTGGTTACAGTGGATGAGCTGCTGTGGAAAGCGGAAAAGGAAGGATATGCTGTAGGAGCGTTTAATGCCAATAACATGGAAATTGTTCAGGCAATAATGGAGGCAGCAGAACAGGAAAACTCTCCTGTAATTATGCAGGCCAGCCAAGGGGCAATAAAATACGCGGGATTGGAATTTATAACTGCAATGGTGAAGCTTGCTGCTCAATCAGTCGATGTGCCTATTGCACTGCACCTGGATCACGGTACAGATTTTAACCAGGTTGTGAGATGTATTCGCAGCGGCTTTACTTCGGTAATGTATGACGGCTCTGCGTTGTCCTTGGAAGAAAATATTGCTGTGACTAAGAAAGTACTAGATATTGCTAGACCTATAGATGTATCAGTAGAGGCGGAAATTGGGAAAATAGGAGGTACAGAAGATGATGTTTCGGTAAGTGAAAAGGAAGCCATGTATACAGATCCAGAAGAAGCGAAATATTTTGTGGAAAGTACGGGGGTTAAAAGCTTGGCAATTGCTATAGGGACAGCACATGGCCAGTATAAAGGCGAACCCAAGCTGGATTTTGAGCGCTTGGCTAAAATAAAGTCCCTTATAAAAATACCCATTGTTCTGCATGGCTCTTCGGGTGTTCCTGATGAGGCCATAAAGAAAGCTATCAGCCTGGGTGTGCGCAAAGTGAACATCGATACTAACATAAGAGAAGCTTTTGTATGGGCGATGCGCAGGGAACTGGAAGCCAACCCTTCTGAAATTGATCCCAGGAAGATATTGGGACCAGCCCGACAGGCTGCGGTCGATATTATTCGCAGCAAAATAAGGCTGTTTGGAAGTTCAGGGAAAGCGTAAAAATTAAACAAAAGATATGATTTTAAATTACGTATGATTTCACTGCAAAAACCTCAAGTTAACCTGTTTAAATGTATAAATATATAGGAGCCTGTTGACGGAGCATGGAAGCAACACCCCGCGAAGGCGAAGCGACGAATATTTATACATTTAAACCAGCAGATTATAACTTTCAGCAGTAGAATTACGTATTTAATATATTCTAAGGGGGTAAAAATTTTTGCGTATTTTTATTGACTCTGCTAATATAAAAGAAATAAGAGAAATAAATGATATGGGTTTTCTTGCAGGAGTAACTACCAATCCTACTTTAGTTGCCCGCGAAAAAAGAGATTACTTCAAGGTTGTTAAAGAAATTTGTGAAATAGTTGATGGTCCTGTTAGCGCTGAGGTAATAAGTGCCGAAGTTGAGGGAATGGTTATTGAAGCCGAGAGGTTGGCAGAAATCCATCCGAATGTGGTAATAAAAATTCCAGTTACTGAACCTGGTCTGCAGGCTATCAATATTCTCAAACAGAAGGGCATTTCTTCCAATGCGACTCTGGTTTTTTCAGCCAATCAAGCGTTATTAGCTGCTAGAGCCGGTGCCGCCTATGTGAGTCCGTTTATAGGGAGAATCGATGATATAGGTAATGATGGGTTGGCGGTTTTGAGCGATATTATAGAAATCTTTGACCAATATATGATTGATTCTGAGGTTATTGCTGCAAGTATTAGGCATCCTATGCATGCTGTTGCAGCTGCTAAAATAGGGTCGCATATTGCTACAATACCGTACAGTATTATTAAACAGATGATAAAACATCCTCTTACTGATGTCGGGATAGAAAAATTTTTGCATGATTGGAGGCAGGCGTTTTAGAGGATAGGAGGGTTTAAGCGTGGAGAGGGAACTGGCTCTTGAGTTCGCGAGGGTAACCGAAGCTGCTGCTTTAGCTGCTGCTCGTTGGGTGGGTAAAGGTGATAAACAGGCTGCTGATGATGCAGCAGTTACTGCTATGAGGGTTATGTTTGATACGGTATCAGTCGATGGAGTAGTAGTAATAGGCGAAGGAGAAATGGATGAAGCTCCTATGTTGTACATAGGAGAGAAAGTCGGGACGGGGGTCCCCCCTCAGGTAGACATAGCAGTTGACCCTCTTGAGGGGACCAATATTGTGGCTAAAGGCCTTACCGGAGCTATTTCTGTACTAGCTGTTGCTCCTAGGGGGTCACTCCTTCATGCCCCCGACATGTATATGGATAAGATTGCCGTAGGACCTGAATGCAGGGGAAGAGTTTATTTGGAGGCTCCAGTAAAGGAAAATCTGCGGGAAGTAGCAAAGGCTTTAAATAAATTGATGAGTGAAGTGACAGTAGTGATACTGGATCGTCCTCGTCACCAGCAAATTATAGAGGAAATCAGGAGGGTTGGCGCCCGCATAAAGCTAATCACGGACGGAGATGTGTCGCCGGGTGTTGCCGCTGCTTACCAGGACTCTGGAGTAGATATGCTGCTGGGAATAGGAGGAGCACCTGAAGGGGTTATCACAGCGGCTGCTTTGAAATGTCTGGGAGGGGATTTCCAAGCCAGGCTTTATCCGGAGGGACCAGAAGCTGAAGATGAAATACGCAGGTGTCATGAGATGGGGATAGCCAATGTAGAGAAAGTGTTTACCATAGACGAACTGGCAAAGTCTGACGATATAATATTTGCTGCTACTGGTATTACAGATTCTTTCCTGCTTAAAGGGGTGAGATATTATCAACGGCGTGCCATTACACAAACCTTAGTTATGAGGAGCACTTCCGGGACCATAAGGCATATTGAAGCTATTCATCATCTGGATAAAAAGCCATTATTTAAGAATAATCTCATAAAGTTAAAAATGGATTGAGATAATACTGGAATTAATTAAAATTTATTTATTTACTGAGAAAAAAGATTAAAATAAAACGAGAATAGGATAGAATAATATTAATGGAGCAGCAAATTTGTGCCGTAGAAGAAAAAATAAAATATTTTTGCATAATTACGGCTTTGTTTTTAAACTTAAATAAAGAATTTAAATTGGATGACGAGTTTTGTTTTATGTGAAAGGTGAATTTACCTGCTGTTTTTTTATTTTCCCACCAAGAAATCTGTTTCTGGTTTTAGTTTCTGTTCATAAAATTGCCCGCATTTAGTACGTTCATTTAAGATGTCTTATTTTTTTAAAAAAGTAGTGCGCTGTAACAGGATATGTACGAGTTTTCATAAAAGAAGTTGCTTATTAGGAGGTTATAAAAATTGAACATTTCGGAGTTGGAAAACAAAACTATGCTTGAGCTGTATCAAATCGCTAGGGAAATTAATCTCACGGGCTATTCCAAATTGCGCAAGAAAGAATTGGTTTTCGAAATAACCAAGGCGTTAACACATTCAGATGAACTGCTTCAAGCACAGGGTGTACTGGAAATTATGCCTGATGGGTACGGGTTTTTGAGGCCTTTTGCCTATCTTCCGAGTCAAGAAGATATCTATGTGTCACCATCCCAAATAAGGAAATTTGAATTGCGAACAGGTGACCGAGTGGGGGGGCAGGTAAGATCGCCGAAAGATAATGAGCGATTTTTTGCTCTCTTAAAAGTGGAGAGTGTCAATGGCTTCCTGCCGGAAGATTCTGTTAAAAGAGTGCATTTTGATGCTCTTACTCCTTTATACCCAACTGAAAGGATAACTCTAGAAACAGAGCCCAGGGAACTGGCTACCCGGATTATTGACCTGGTTGCACCTATTGGGAAAGGACAGCGTGGGCTTATTGTAGCACCGCCTAAGGCGGGTAAAACTATCCTTCTGCAAAAAATAGCTCAGGGAATAACACGTAATCACCCAGAGATAGAAATAATAATACTGCTGGTTGATGAGAGGCCAGAAGAGGTTACTGATATGCAGCGTTCCACAGAAGCAGAAGTAGTAGCTTCTACTTTCGACGAGCCGCCGGAAAACCATGTTAAAGTAACTGATATGGTTTTGGAAAGAGCCAAACGGCTGGTAGAACACAAGAAAGACGTCGTAATTCTGATGGATAGTGTTACCCGTTTGGCCCGGGCTCATAATCTCATAATACCTCCTAGCGGCAGGACTTTATCGGGCGGTATCGATCCTGCATCCCTTGATAAGCCCAAACGCTTTTTCGGTGCTGCTCGGAATATTGAAGAAGGAGGCAGCCTTACGATAGTCGCTACTGCTTTGATAGAAACGGGGTCTAGAATGGACGAGGTAATATTTGAAGAGTTTAAGGGACGAGGTAATATGGAATTAGTGTTGGACCGTAAGCTTTCTGAGAGAAGGATATTTCCGGCAATTGATTTGAAACGTTCTGGGACCAGGAGGGAAGAGCTTCTTTTTACTGAAGAGGAACTGGAGTTAACCTGGAACCTGCGCAATGCGTTTAGTGATTACAATCAGGTTGAGACTATGCAGATAATGATAGATACGATGAAAAAAACGAAATCCAATAAGGATCTTTTACGAGCAGCGCCAGTAGTATTTGGCAAAACCGATTATGCTAAAAAGATCTATTAATATTGGGCATAAATGAATAAACCTCTCAAGATTGGTAAAAATAAGAGCAAGTGGGCTCTTATTTTTATTGCCTGCAGAGAGAGGTGAAAGCAAAGATGCATAAGAAGTGGATCGGTTCACTTGTATTATGTGCAATAATCTGGGCGATTATAGCGCATCCAGTTCTTGCGTTTCTGAATGAAGGAATTTTTATTCCCGCTTGCAGAACTGAAAGTGTGCCTACAGATAGCCGCATGAGGCTGTATCAGGTGAAGCGAGGCGACACCCTGTGGGGTATATCGCGGGCTTATAACGTAGAATTAGAAACTGTTATGCTGATTAATAACCTGAATATAAATAGTATCCTAACAGTGGGGCAGACATTGCAAATTCCCTACGAGAGGCCCCGTATCCATGTTATTCGCAAAGGGGAAACTATGTGGGATGTTGCTATAAGATATGACATAAGTGTGAGCGATTTAAAAAGGGCGAATCCCGATAAGAATCCGAAAAGGCTCAGGATAGGGGATAAGCTTAATATACCTGACAGCACTTATCGAACTGTTATAGGAGAAAATCCTTCCCGAGGTGTTTTAATGAGCAGCAGTAGGTTTATCTGGCCTCTGGTAGGAATTATAACATCTTATTACGGGTGGAGAAATTCAGGTTTTCACCACGGACTGGACATAGCTGGTGATGTCGGGGACTCCATCCGGGCTGCAGAAAGTGGGAAGGTCATATTTGCAGGTTTTAAGCCGGTCTATGGCTATACGGTTATTATTGAGCATGCGGACGGAAAGCAGACAGTATATGCCCATGCAAGCAGTATCTGTGTTAAAAATAACCAGAAAGTGGTTAAGGGTCAGGTTATCGCAGCAGTAGGTGCCAGCGGAAATGCTACCGGCCCTCATCTCCACTTCGAGATAAGAGAAGGGGGGAAAACCCAAAACCCCTTAGGATATCTGAAATAAAATCTAAAAGCCCCAAAAGGGGCTTTTTTTATGCCAAAGATTACGATAGTCTATTAAATAGAGAAAAGATTAATTTGAGGTAAAAAAAATGTTTTTTACTTTATATGCCAATTATAAGGGAGAAGTTTTGGACCATCCTAATATAAGGATGCTTGGGCGCAGCGGACAGGAATGGGTAGTGCCCCGGGAGGATGAAATGATACCACTTCCCAAGGGATCTTCTCTGGTGATGATACCTCAGCATATTCCTGTAGGATTGAACGAACATGAGAGGCTGGCTTATTTTGAAATAGATCCGGTTGAGGAGGGGCAGAGGGTTTACGCAGTGGGTGCTCTGCTTCCTCAAGGTTTTACCCGTACTTTATTGCCAGCTTGTGTAAGCAGTCATAGTGAAGGTAATCTTCCCATGCTTGGATATGCAGCTGTAGGCCTGAAAGGTGACAGAATCTATGTTGCAGCTGTAAAGAGCGATGAACACCGTAAGTGGCACCCTGTGCATTATAATACTGAGGGATTGCCGGCGAAAATAGAAAAGATGTTAAGGAAATATCCAGCAAACAGAATTCTTAAACAGTTAGCACGCTGCTCTTTAGAATACAGCTGCTATACTGCTCAAAATATTTTTTATCAGCGCTGGGAAGCTGGGATTCCCACTTTTGGAAGATGCAATGCTAAATGCATTGGATGCATATCTGAGAGCCGCGGCGGGATCGTTTCTCCTCAGAGTCGAATAGATTTTGTGCCAAGTGTTGCCGAGATAGTGGAATTAGCCGCCAATCACTTAATTAAAGCCAAAGAAGCTATAGTTAGTTTTGGACAAGGTTGCGAAGGGGAGCCGTCTCTTAATGCCCGTAACCTATCCAAGGCCATAGTCAAGATACGAGAAAAAACTGGGCGAGGTACTGTAAACATGAACAGCAATGCCGGTTATACGGAAGGGATTAAACTCGTATGTGATGCCGGGCTGGATTCGCTTAGAGTTACTATTTTTTCCTGCAATGAAAGCAACTATAGCCGCTACCACTGCCCTGTGAATTATACGTTTGATGATGTCAGAAAGTCGGTTTCTTATGCTAAAAGCAAAGGGGTTGTAGTAGCCGTCAACATATTGACCTTTCCTGGTTTTACTGATAGGGAGGAAGAAATCGAGTCTTTGTTGCGCTTTATAAATGAATATGAAATAGACATGATACAGCTGCGCAACTTGAATATTGATCCGGAAGTTTTAATGAGGTACTTCGAAAGCGATGCTTTAGGAATAGGAATACCTCATTTTATAGAAATTTTAAAAAAAGAACTGCCCCGGGTAAAAATAGGGTCTTATACTCATCCTGTTAGTAAAAAAACGACTTCATAAATCTTCGGTCTCCGCTCAAAATCCAGCAACTGCGGACTTAGAGGGATGAAGGTTTAAGATTAGCTCAAGGGACTATGTCCTGCAGTATGGGAGTTAGATAAGCTATTGGAGTGAGGGGAGAAAAAATTGAGTAACAAAAAGGGACCATATACAGTAAAAGAACTGAAACGATTATCTCCTGGTACTCAAGTATGGGGTAAATACATAATACTTGAAAAAGTGCATAGAAAAACTAGAGACGGGAAGGAGATCATCGATTTAAAGATAGGAGATTCTTCAGGTGAAATCTATAGTATAGTGTGGGATAACTGCCCTATTAAGGGGGAACTGGAGACAGGAGCAGTAATCGGGCTGCTCGGCGACCTGGGAATTTATAACAATAGACTACAGATAACCGCTAAGAGGATAAAAATACTTGAAGAGGATGCGCTTTCCTATTTGAAAGCTCCATCTGTAGGGATCGATTATTTGACAGAAGAATTCGAACGGATATTAAATTCCGTTGCTGATCCTTATATGGAAGAGCTGCTGAGGAGGGTATTTACTCCTGAAATGCGGGGAAAATTTTTCCAAGCACCTGCTGCTAAAAATATTCACCACAATTACAGGGGAGGACTTTTGGAACATACCCTTGCAGTTGTTAACCTTTGCAGCAGGGTTGTAGAAGTATATCCGTATCTCAATAAGGATTTATTAATTACCGGCGCCCTTCTCCATGATATTGGCAAGGTTTCGGAATATACAATTAAAGGAGTCCCCCAATACACTGCTAAGGGGCGCTTAATAGGGCATATCGTATTGGGGAGCGAAATCCTCAGTTTGAAGATAAGGGAGATAAGAGATAGCGGCCGTGAATTTCCTCCTGAGCTGGAAAATATGTTAAAACATATGCTTTTAAGCCACCACGGCAGCTTAGAATTCGGCTCGCCGGTAGTGCCTCTTTTCCCTGAGGCTTTTGTCTTGTATATGCTGGATAATTTGGACGCAAAGATGTATGTTTTTGCGAATAAGATTGAAGAAGAAAACGGTGAAGAAGAGCTTTTCACCAGGTATGACAATTTTTTTCAGCAGGTTTTTTTCAAGTACCGGTATCAGCAAGATCCGATAGATACTTAGTTTTTTAAATATCAGGTCTCTTAAATGAAATATCTTGACAAGCAGAAAAAAGAAAAAAAGGGCGGGTTGTTTTTTAGAACCATTCTTGGTATAATTTCAGTTGCGGTTTGTTCAGACTTCTATTTATTAACCGCTCATGCCCTTGGGATGCAGCCATTGATGAAAATGAAAGAGGGGATGGAGGCTTAAGAACGCTCGGGTCCGGTCTTAACCTTTGCTGGTGAGCCGAAAGGGTGAGGTATAGGGGTTCTTGACACAGAAAGCAAGCTTTTAAGCGCATTCTAACGCCTTTATCCCCCTGCGCTAACCTTAAGCCTCCATCCCCATAAGTCTGAGATAGCAGGAGTTTGGATGGGGCTGAAGTTAAAATATAGCCTTATTTTGAAAAGAGGTGAAAGCAGTGAAGAAAAATATCCATCCTAAATATTACCGTACTACGGTAAGGTGTGCTTGTGGTAACGAAATTGAAGTAGGCTCTACCAAAGAAAATATAAGAGTTGAAATATGCTCTAAATGTCATCCTTTTTATACGGGGAACAGGGGAGCAGTAGTTACCAAAAGGGGAAGAGTAGATAAATTCAAGAAAAAGTACGGTCTTGATTAATTAGCAATAAAAATTGTTCATAGATAGCAGGGGCTTTTTGTCTCTGCTATTTAATTTAAATATTTAAGATGATCAGTTAATAGGGTGATTGAATGAAAAGTTTTCAGTATGGTGGGATGGCTGTTATAGAAGGGGTAATGATGCGCGGACCTGCTGCTATTTCGGTTGCAGTAAGAAAAAGTGACGGCACTGTAGAATTAAAAAAAGAACCGATAAATAATCTAGCAGAGCGTTATCCTTTTTTGAAATGGCCTTTTGTAAGAGGAACTTATGTTTTGATCGATTCGCTGGTTACAGGAATACGCATATTGAACGAATCTGCCAACATGTCACTGGAGGAAGGCGAAGAAGAGCTGACCCCTGCAGAAATATTTATTACCGGTTTTATTGCTTTTATTGCTGCTGTATTGATGTTTGTAGTGCTTCCGACTGGAATTGTCCATTTTGCCAGCCGCTTTTTGGGAGGAGTTGTACTTCAGAACACCGTCGAGGGTATTTTGAGGATCACCTTTTTTTTAATTTATGTTTATTTAATATCCCGAATGGAAGATATAAATAGGGTGTTTATGTACCATGGTGCGGAGCACAAGTCGATATTTGCTTATGAAGCAGGAGAAGACTTGACTGTAGAAAATGCGCGTAAGCATAGTACCCTGCACCCCCGCTGCGGGACAAACTTCATACTGATAGTAATGGTTATCTCTATCTTTGTTTTTGCTCTTTTGGGGGAAGGAACTCTCTTTTATCGAATATGGTCTAGATTGGCAGTTTTGCCTGTAGTTGCTGGCTTGGGATACGAGTTTTTAAAACTGGGCGGCAAGTATTTTGAAATCCCGGGGGTTAGGCTCTTAACGCTTCCTGGGTTATGGTTGCAAAAGCTCACGACTCGAGAGCCTGACGACAGCCAATTGGAAGTAGCGCTTGTGGCATTAAAAGCAGTTGTTGCAGGCGAAGATGGCTGAAGCAGGATAAAAACAGGTGACTATAGAAGGGAAAAAATACAAGGCGTATTTAAGGAGGCCTGTGCAAATATGTTACAGAAACTAGACAAACTGGAAGAGAAATACAATGAATTAACCGAGCTTCTGAGCAAACCAGAAATTATTTCTGACCAGGGTAAATTTCAAAAATATGCTAAAGCTCATTCCGATTTGAATGATATAATCAGCAAATATCTTGAATATAAATCTGTGCTTAAGCAATTAGAAGAGGTACAGGAAATGCTGCAGGAAGATCAGGACAGTGAATTCAGACAAATGCTGTTTGATGAAATAAAGACGCTGGAGAACAAAAAAAACGCTTTAGAAAAGGACCTGAAACTTTTACTTTTGCCTAAAGATCCCAATGATGAAAAAAGTGTTATCATGGAAATCCGCGCAGGAACTGGAGGGGATGAAGCCGCCTTGTTTGCTTGTGACCTATTCCGTATGTATACTCGTTATGCAGAGGAAAAAGGCTGGAAAATAGATATTATGGATTCGCATTATACGGATATTGGCGGAATAAAAGAAATAATTTTTGTTGTTGATGGAGAGGGAGCTTATAGCAAGCTGAAATATGAGTCCGGGGTACATCGGGTTCAGCGTATCCCTACTACTGAATCGAGTGGGCGAATTCATACCTCTGCAGCAACTGTAGCTGTATTGCCGGAAGCGGAAGAAGTGGAGGTAGAAATAGATCCCAGTGAACTGAGGATAGATGTCTTTTGTTCCAGCGGGCCGGGAGGCCAATCAGTAAACACGACTCAATCAGCGGTTAGAATAACCCATATACCTACCGGCCTAGTAGTGAGCTGTCAGGATGAGAAATCCCAGCACAAGAATAAAGCCAAGGCTCTCCGAGTATTAAGAGCACGCTTGAAGGAAATCATAGAACAAGAAAAGAATGCTCAAGTGGCCGGAGCGCGTAAGAGCCAAGTTGGAACAGGAGACCGGAGTGAGCGGATTCGAACTTATAACTTTCCCCAAGGAAGAGTCTCTGATCATAGAATAAACTTAACGCTGCACAAACTGGAAGAAATTCTCGATGGGAAACTTGATGAGATAATTGAAGCCCTTGTAGCCCATTATCAAGCTGAACGGTTAAAAAAGGTGGAGTGACGCAGGCGGTGTGGAGAATAAAAGATTTGTTACAGTGGACTACCTGCTATTTTGCTGAAAAAGGTATTAAGCAGCCTCGCTTGGAGGCCGAGGTTTTATTGGCCCGTGTTCTAGGAAAAGACCGGGTCTATTTATATGTAAATTACGATTTGCCTGTCAAGAAGACGGAAAGAGATGAATTCCGCGAATTTATAAAGCGAAGAGTTAATAAGGAACCGGTGGCCTATATTGTAGGTTACAAGGAATTTATGTCTCTCGAGTTTAAAGTTGCGCCGGATGTCCTTATTCCTAGGCCTGATACAGAGATACTGGTTGAAACGGCTATAGACCTGGTAAAGGCCGGTTCGGGTGTCAGAATATGTGATGTGGGGACTGGTTCGGGGGCGATCGCAGTAAGTCTGGCATTTTACCTGCCGGGCGCTCAAATTTATGCAGGTGATATTTCTGACAAAGCACTTGATATAGCCAGGGAAAATGCCAGACGGCATGGAGTCAAACCTTATTTTTACCTGGGTGACTTGCTGTTTCCTTTAAAAGGAGAGGAAAGTTTTGACATAATAGTTGCTAACCTTCCCTATATTCCTGAACAGGAATATAGGGGTCTGGAGCCTGAGATCAGGAATTATGAACCTATTGCAGCATTGCTTGCTCCTGGGGACGGGCTTGATATATATCGCCGCTTGGTGCCTCAGGCATTTGATATGCTGAAACCCGGCGGCTATGTACTGTTAGAAATAGGGCAGGAGCAGAAAGAAGAAGCGGTAAAAATGATGCAAGGTTTTAGCGAAATAGAAGTGATTAAGGACATGGGAAATCGGTTCCGTTTGCTGAAAGCTAGGAAGGGGTGAGATCTTGGAGACTGCAATTTGGAAGATAAATCCGGTCCAGCCGGAGCCGGAAATAATTGAACGTGCGGCCGAGTTAATAAGGGAATCACAGTTGGTGGCATTTCCTACTGAGACTGTTTACGGGCTGGGCGCTGCTGCTTTTGACCCTGAAGCTGCACAAAAGATATTTATTGCAAAGGGCAGACCTTCTCAAAAACCGCTGCTTGTTCATATAAGCAACAGGGAGCAAGCGGCAAGCCTGGTCGAAGATATTCCTTCAGCTGCTTGGCTTTTAATGGATAAATTTTGGCCAGGGCCTCTATCTATTATTTTGCCGGCTCGTGAAAGTGTGCCGGCTATAGTCAGGGGCGGGGGGAACAGTGTGGGACTGCGTATGCCGGCCCATCCGGTATCGCTAGCCCTTATTGAAAAAACCGGGCCTCTGGCTGCGGCCAGTGCAAACATATCAGGAAAGCCTGCTCCTGTTACTGCCGATCAAGTTAAAGAAGATTTGTGCGGGAAAATAGCTGCTGTTTTGGATGCGGGGCCTACTGGGACAGGGCTTCCATCCACTATTATCGATCTTACCGGGGAGGAATACAGGATTCTGCGGCAGGGAGAGCTGGCTGTGGGAGTGTTGGAAGATGTTCTAGGGGAAAAGGTGAAGTTTTAGAATTTAGGAGCATGTTTTTATGTATGAGCAGAGCGTAACTATATTAGTAGTGGCTGTGGTATTAGGGATGGACGCCTTTTCTTTGGCTATGGGCCTGGGAGTGAATGGTGTTTCTCGCAGATATGAATTAAAATTTGCCGGGGTTGTAGGGATATTTCATATATTGATGCCCCTGGCGGGGTTGCAACTCGGGTTGACTGTGGGGAAAATTTTAGGCATATGGGCAGCAAGGTTGGGAGCTGCTGTTCTCGCTTATATTGCAGTTGAATTTTTAGTTGAAGGTTATCGGCAGGTCAGGGCAGTTTCTTTTAAATTCAATGAGTGGCACAAGTTTTTTCGCAATAACCAGTATTACTCTGTTGACCAGGACCTGAAGGGCATTATTTTGCTGGGATTATCTGTAAGTGTTGATGCCTTGACAGTAGGTTTTGGTTTAGGTACGTTAAGGATGCCTGTACTGATTACCGCTTTGATTATGGGAACAGTTGCCGGGATTATGACTTTGCTTGGTTTTTTGGGGGGACGGGTTTGCAGCCGGTTTGTGGGGATTTATGCTCAAATGCTGGGGGGATTGATTCTTTTAATCTTGGCAGTGAAGATGGTGATTTAAAAGGAGGAGGGTAATAAGGGTGAAGAAAATACTGTTTGTATGTACGGGCAACACCTGTCGCAGTCCAATGGCACAAGGTTTATTTTTAAAGCTTTTGAATACGATTGGGAGGGGAACTGAATCGGAACGGTTTAAAGTGCAGTCTGCTGGTTTATTTGCGACAGATGGGATGCCGCCGTCACCTGATGCGGTTGAAGTGATGTTATCAGAAGGTATCGATATAGCTGACCACAGGAGCAAACAGTTAAGAGATAATATTGTCCACGAAGCTGATTTAATAGTTACCATGTCAGCAGCTCAACGTGATTACCTGCGGGATAGATTTCCGGAAAAGATGAATTGTATTTTTACTATCAATGAACTTGCAGGGGAAAGCAGCGGAGAGGTTATTGATCCTTATGGCCTAGGGAGAGAAGCCTACGAGGCAAGCTTAAGGCAGATAAAAGACCTTTTGGGGAGAGTAATAGAGGGACTTTTACATATGGAAGAAAAAAAGGGAAAAACAGAGATTGCGATAGGGAGTGATCATGCGGGGTTTTATCTTAAAAAGGAGCTGATTAAAACCTTAGAAGAAGAAAATGATGTAATTGATTGTGGAACATATGACATCGAATCAGCAGATTATCCGGATATTGCAGAAAAGGTTGCTGGAGAGGTTCTAAACCGGGGTATTCTCGGTGTACTCATATGCGGAACGGGAATAGGCGTTACTATTGCAGCGAATAAAATCCCTGGGATAAGAGCAGCTTTGTGTTGGGATATTTTCACTGCGCGTCTTGCCAGGGAACACAATAATGCCAATATTTTGGCGGTTGGCTCGCGGGTAATTGGAACAGATCTGGCTAAAGAAATTCTAAATACTTTTATAAAAAGCACTTTCCAAGCAGGTAGACACCAGCGCAGGATAGAAAAAATAGAGGAAATAGAAAGAAAATACAGAGAAAGGTGTTGACGAATAGTGGACTATATTGAACAGTATGTAAGGCCGGTAGATCCGGAAGTTGCTGAAGCAATAAGAAATGAAGAAATAAGGCAGAACAATAAACTGGAATTAATAGCTTCTGAAAATTTCGTTTCCCGTGCAGTTATGGCAGCCCAAGGTTGTGTCATGACCAATAAATATGCTGAAGGCTATCCCGGCAAAAGGTACTATGGCGGCTGTGAGTATGTGGATATAGTTGAGGACTTGGCCAGGGAACGGGTAAAGGAAATTTTTGGAGCAGAACATGCCAATGTCCAGCCGCATTCCGGTGCTCAAGCTAATACAGCAGTTTATTTTGCAGCAGTAAAACCGGGGGACACTATAATGGGAATGAACCTTAGCCACGGTGGGCATCTTACTCATGGAAGCCGGGTAAACATATCAGGCAAATATTTTAATTTTGTTGAGTATGGTGTTAACCGGGAAACTGAAACAATAGATTATGATCAGCTAAGGGAAACAGCTCTTGAAATTAGACCGAAAATGATTGTTGCTGGTGCCAGTGCTTATCCCAGGGTGATTGATTTTAAAAAATTCAGAGAGATTGCAGATGAGATAGGTGCATACCTTTTTGTTGACATGGCTCACATAGCCGGGTTAATAGCAGCCGGTTTACATCCCAATCCGGTGCCTTATGCCGATTTTGTAACTTCCACTACCCATAAGACATTACGCGGCCCCAGGGGCGGAATAATTTTATGCAGCAAAGAATGGGCGCGAAAAATTGATAGTGCGGTTTTCCCGGGAATACAAGGTGGGCCTCTTATGCATGTGATTGCAGCTAAGGCAGTATGTTTTAAAGAAGCGCTATCGGACGAATTCAAGCAATATCAGCAAGACATAGTATATAATGCATCTGTTTTAGCTTCGGAGTTAGCCGAAAACGGACTGAGGTTAGTATCAGGAGGGACTGATAATCACCTTATGCTGATTGATGTGCGTCCCTTAGGGATGACTGGCAAGGATGCTGAAGCTATACTTGAATTGGTTAATATAACTGCTAATAAGAACACAATACCTTTCGATCCCGAATCCCCGATGGTAACCAGCGGTATTCGCTTGGGAACTCCAGCCGTTACCAGCAGGGGGATGAAAGGAGATGATATGAAAAAAATAGCGCAGGCGATAACTACGGCGCTTAGAAATCCGGGCAATGAGGATAAAATTGAGGAAGCTAAGGGGATTGTGAATGAATTATGTAATAAATATCCTCTTTACGAAATATAAGTAAGGTAAGATAAGGGGCTGATGATGGTTGGGGAAAGACCCGATTGGGACCAGTATTTTCTACAACTTGCAGAGTTGGTAGCCACCCGTTCTACGTGTTTGCGCAGAAATGTAGGAGCGGTACTGGTAAAAAACGAAAGGATAATAGCGACTGGTTATAATGGAGCGCCGAGGGGTTTGAGGCACTGTCTGGATATAGGGTGCCTGCGCGAAAAGCAAGGAATTCCTTCGGGGCAAAGATATGAGCTGTGCAGGGGGGTACATGCAGAACAAAACGCTATAATTAATGCTGCATATTACGGGGCAGCAACTGAAGGCTCTGTACTTTATTGCACAAATCAGCCCTGCATTATTTGTGCCCGGATGATAATAAATGCAGGAATAATCAAGGTTGTTCATTTGGGAAATTTTGATGACGATATAGCGTTAAAATTTATGCAAGAAGCAGGAATAGAAGTTGTGCTTAAAGAAATTAACAAAGGTTAGATATAAACTTAAAAAGCAATTAGAGATTAATATAAAAATATAAAGGCCATGACTGCTGGGAATGGGGAAGGGGCTGAAGGCTTAAGAACGCTCGGGTCCTGTCTTAACTTTCACTGGTGGGCTAAAGGGTGAGGCAATTGTGCTCTGCAGACATGGGGCAGAGAGAATATACCTTTGGTAAAAAAGAAAACGGACAGTATCAGTTTTTAATTGGTCATTTTGTTGTTCAGAGCTTGGAAACGGAGAATTTGCATGGACATTAAGACCCTTTCATTGCCGAAATTGAACAGGCTAGAGCCTACTTTGGAATCGACGACATTGAAGCTGATGGAAGAAGCCGGTGAGTTAGCACGGGTTATCGGCAAGTACCGCAGTATGAGCGGGGAGAAGATTTATGTAGATGAAAAAACTATAGTTTCCGAGATCGCGCGAGAACTGCTGGATGTGGCGCAGACAGCGGTAACTATGATGTTTGTTATGGAAGAAGAATTTGGGATAGATATCGAGGATCTTTTGAGGGATCATTTGGAAAAACTTGAAAACAAAGGATACCTAGTCCGTTAGTCAAAACTTGTCGATAAAAAAATACCGCTAAAACATTTTTTTACAAAGGGTTTTTATCGCATTTTCCCGAATAAAATATTTTTATAAAGGAAAATCTCAACAAAAAAAGGCAGAAAGACGTTTTATGCAATTTTTTGCCATTAACGTAAAATTACTTCAGGTAATTAACCAAAATTTTATTAAAAATAAAAAAAGGATTTTGCTAATATATGACGAAATAGGAAAAGGAGGTATCCGTAAATCTTGGAGTTGGTGAAGGTGTGAGTTTGTGAATTATGGCTCAACAGAAAAAAAGTTGGGTGAGATTACTCAGTGACGCAATAAACCTTGCTACAACAGTCGTTGCGGCAGTAGCTCTAGGCTATTTTGGAGGAAGATGGTTAGATGGTAAATTCGATACTGAACCATGGCTTAGTGTAGCAGGATTTCTGCTTGGTATTGCTGCAGGTATCAAGGCTATGTGGGAGAAAGCCATGGATAACAAAAAACCAACTCTTCCTGAAAAGGATACCGAAGACGACAAGGGATAATTATATTAAATCCCGATTGTATCCGAAACTGGTTTTAAAATAGTTTTGGAAGGGGTTTTTGCGTGTCCAGCCTGAGAACAAGGGCTGGAGAAAACGACGAAACCGAGGTTATATGTTAATTTACAGAGAGAAGGGGGGGAGAGAGATATGATATTTGGCATGTGGGATAGTACCTATTTTCATCTTGGTCCGATCCCGGTTGATCATTTGGTCGTTACTGAGTGGGTTATCATTGCTTTAATTGGGATTATTGGGTTTTTTGCCACGCGAAATATGCAGATGGTTCCGCGCGGCTTACAAAATGCTTTTGAAATGATAATTATATGGACTTATGAGTTCTTTACCCAATTAATGGATAAAGAACATGTGGCTAAAAAATGGGCCCCATTGCTTACTGGGTTTTTCCTGTTTATTCTAATAAGCAACTACAGTGGTCTTATTCCCGGAGCTTCCCACATCGAAGGCTTTCAGCCTCCCACAAGTAACTGGAATGTTACGGCTACTCTGGCTCTAATAACCGCGTTTTCGGTACAAGTTGCAGGTTTTAAAGAGCACGGAGGACATTACTTGGGACATTTTATAAGTCCCAGCCCGCTAATGCTACCATTGAATATAATTGAAGAACTAGCGCATCCGCTGTCCCTCACCGTCCGTCTATTCGGGAATATTTTCGGTGAGGAGATGATCCTGGCATATATGCTGTTTATGGTTCCATTTGTTGTTCCTACAGCCTTGATGGGATTGAGCTTGCTGTTAGGTGCTATCCAGGCCATAGTTTTTACTATTTTGTCTGCCAGCTACATAGCTGCTGCAACAGGAGAAGGGCATTAATAAAAGTCATTAATAAAATAGGTTGTATATTTCTATAAGTCATACTCCATTTGTATAAGATATTAGAGCGTGAAAGGAGGGAAAAAGATGGGCGTAGCATTAGGTGCTGGTATAGCTGTATCAATCGCCGGTTTTGGCGGCGGTATAGGAATGGGTCTTGCTGGAGGTAAAGCTTTTGAAGCTATCGCAAGGCAGCCTGAAGTTGGAGGGGATGTAAGAACTCTTCTCTTCATAACCTTAGCTTTTATTGAAACCCTGACTATTTATGGTCTACTCATTGCGTTCATGCTGGTTGGGAAAGCGTAAGATTAGGATTATACAATCAACTTGGGTTTTGTGGGCGGTAGAACGGATATCGAGATGTTAAGGGTAGAGTGAAAGTTCTATCGCCCCAAATACTAATTGTTCTAGATTGGGGGTAGCACATCTGTGAAAAGGAACAGAAGGGTTTTCTTGCCATTGGTCCTTTTTCTGGCCATGATGATAATAATGGGTTTTGCAACCTGTTGTCTGGCATCATCAGGACACGGAGGGGATATGCCTATTGCACGACCCGAAGGGAGAACCCCTGCATTCGGTAACCTTTACGTTGTTGGCTGGACGGCAGTTAACTTTTTTATATTGTTAGCTTTATTGTACAAGTTTGCTTATAACCCGATAAACGAAATGTTGGAAAAACGCTCAACGACTATTGAAAGCTCTCTAAAACATGCAGAAGAAGTTAAAGCAGAAGTGGAAGAAATGCGGAAAGAGGCTCAGGCTAACTTGGCAAATTCTCGTCAGGAGGCCCAGGATATAGTGGCGCGTGCGACCAAGGCTGCCGAGGATGCCAAGAATGAAATCTTAGCCAGGGCCAACGAAGATGCAGCAAATATGAAAGCAAGAGCTACTGCAGAAATTGAGGCTGCTACTGAACAGGCCAAGGCAGAAATAAGGGACACGGCTGCTTCGCTGGCTATAATGGCTGCTGAGAAAGTACTAGGCAGGGCTATTACTGAAGCTGACCATAAAAATATGGTCAAGCAATTTGTTGATGAGGCGGGCGATTTGTTATGTTAAATAAGAGCGTTGCCAGGCGTTATGCAGAAGCGTTCTTCGGCATTGCCCAAGGTGCCCAAAAAATTGAGGATTATCAGCAAGAATTAGAGTATGTAGTACAAGTAATAGATGAAGTGGAGAACTTGAAAGAATATTTCGGTCATCTATTAATTCCAGCAAAAGAAAAGAAAGAGGTTGTTCGCAAAATATTTGCCGAACGTATTTCTCAAACTACCTTGAACTTCTTGTTGCTGATAATCGACAAAAGGCGTGAATCATACATCGGGCTTATTGCTGAGGAATATAAACTACTGGCTGATGAAGCAAGGAATATAACCAAAGCGGAATTGGTTTCTGCCCAGGAAATATCCGATGAAGAAATCAAAAGCCTTAGTGAAGCACTTTCGGCCACTACTGGTAAAACGGTACAGCTCAAGCCAACGGTCGATCCCTCACTTTTGGGTGGGGTAAAGATACGAATAGGAGACCAGATTATTGATGGTACCGTTACCAAAAAGCTAGAAATATTGAAAGAAAAACTAAAACAAGCAAAGATAAGTTAATAGTGATAGGGGTGAGCACATAAATGAGTATTAGACCGGAAGAGATTAGCGCTATACTTAGAGAACAAATCGAGCGCTACCAATCCGAGGTCGAGGTCAGCAATGTGGGCTCTGTTATTTATGTTGGTGACGGTATTGCTCGGGTATATGGGTTACAGGGTGCCATGGCTGGCGAATTGTTGGAATTTCCAGGTGGAACTGTCGGGATGGTTCTCAACCTGGAAGAAGACAACGTAGGTGCTGTTTTGTTAGGAAGCTATGAACATATTAAAGAAGGCGATGTAGTTAAATCGACTGGCAGAATAATGGAGGTCCCAGTAGGGAAAGCCATGCTGGGGCGGGTTGTAAATGCTCTGGGCCAGCCGATAGACGGTAAAGGGCCTATAAATACTGATAGGACTAGGCCGATTGAGCGGGTTGCTCCTGGGGTTGTAACTCGTGAGCCGGTTAATACCCCTATGCAAACTGGGCTGAAAGCTATTGACTCTATGGTTCCCATCGGCAGGGGACAGCGTGAGTTAATAATTGGTGACCGTCAGGTAGGGAAAACGGCCATTGCAATTGATGCAATAATAAACCAGAGAGAAAAGAAAGACCTGATTTGCATTTATGTTGCTATCGGGCAGAAACAGGCCGGTATAGCAGGCATTGCTGCTAAATTGGAAGAAATGGGCGCTATGGACTATACTATAATAGTCGCAGCTACCGCTGCTGAGCCAGCGCCATTGCTCTATATTGCTCCATATGCTGGTGTAGCGATGGCAGAAGAGTTCATGGAAAGCGATGGGCTTGATGTCTTGATAATCTATGATGATCTTTCGAAACACGCCGTAGCTTACCGTGAAATGTCATTACTGCTGCGCCGCCCGCCGGGCCGCGAAGCTTTTCCGGGCGATGTTTTCTACCTGCATTCGCGTTTACTGGAAAGGGCGTGTAAACTCAACAAGGAACACGGCGGAGGTTCGATTACGGCGCTGCCGATTATCGAAACTCAGGCTGGTGACGTTGCTGCTTATATTCCCACCAATGTTATATCTATTACCGATGGGCAGATTTATCTCGAAACCGACCTGTTTTATGCGGGGCAGCGTCCTGCTATAAATGCAGGTTTGTCAGTCAGCCGTGTTGGCGGTGCGGCACAGACGAAAGCTATGAAAACTGTTGCTGGGCAGTTGCGTCTTGATTTAGCACAGTACCGTGAACTTGCAGCCTTTGCTCAGTTTGGATCTGATCTGGACAAAGCGACTATGGCAAGACTGATACGCGGTGAGAGAGTTAGTGAATTACTGAAACAGGATCAGTATCAGCCTATGCCCGTGGAAGAACAAGTTGTTTCTATATTTACCGGCATAAACGGGTATCTCGATGACCTGCCCAAAGATAAAGTCGGTGAATTCGAAACAGACTTTCTTAAATTCATGCGCAGCACTTATGCTGATATATTGGCTACTATAAGGGATACAGGAACCTTGGACGATGCCACCAAAGAAAAACTTGTCAAAGCAGTAGAAGAATTCAAATCCACTTTTGCAGTTTAGGTGGTGAATTTCAATGGCAGGAGCAGGTGTAAGAGAATACAAGCGTAGGATAGCCAGTGTAAGAAATACGCAGCAGATTACAAAGGCTATGAAAATGGTTGCGGCTGCCAAGTTGCGCCGAGCACAGGAGAATGCTGAAGCTTCAAGGCCTTATACTGAAACACTTCAGGAAACCCTTGCTAGGCTTGCAGCAGTAGCTGAAGACGTGAGTCATCCACTCCTGGAGAAGCGAGATGAAGTGCGTAAAATTGGCTATGTAGTAGTTACTGCTGACCGGGGACTGTGTGGAGCCTATAACAGCAATATAATACGAACCACTAATACGGCTATAGCTGAAGATGAACGGAATGTTGAATACGGTATTGTAGCTGTAGGGAGAAAAGCACGGGATTTCTATCGCAAGCGCACTAACTATCTAGATGCCGAATTCATAAACCTTGGGGATAATGTCAGCTATGCTGATGCCAGGGAAATAGGGGAATATGTTATCAGTGCCTATGAAAATGGAGAGTTAGACGAGGTTTACCTGGTGTATGCGCGCTTTGTCAATGCTTTGAGACAGATTCCCACGGTTACTAAAATACTGCCTCTGGAACCGCCTGAAAAAGAAGAAGTATCAGAAGAAGAACATATAGATTACATTTATGAGCCAAGTGCTGACCAGATACTTTATACTCTAGTGCCGAGGTATATTGGCAGCCAAATTCACCATGCCATGCTAGAGGCAAAGGCAAGTGAACACGGAGCCAGGATGACAGCTATGAGCAACGCAACTGACAATGCTGCGGAGCTGATAGAGACCTTGACATTGGAGATGAACAAGGCTAGACAGGCGGCAATAACCGATGAAATCTTGGATATTGTTGGAGGCGCCGAAGCTCTTAAAAAAGGAGGAAAGTAGAGGATGGCGAATGTAACATATGGGGAAGTGGTCCAGGTTATAGGCGCAGTTGTAGATATTCGCTTTAAACCTGGTGAATTGCCAGATCTATTAAATGCTATTACGATAAGATCTGCTGATCAGGACGAAAAGAAAAAAGGCGGGGTAGAGATAGACGTAACCCTGGAAGCCATGCAGCTTTTGGGAAATGATACCGTTAGATGTGTTGCTTTGCAGCCTACTGATGGTATATACAGGGGAATGAAGGCAACTAATACCGGAGCTACTATTAAGGTGCCTGTCGGGGAAAATTGTTTGGGCAGAATTTTAAATGTTTTAGGTCAGCCTATTGACGAAGGCCCGCCGGTTGAAGGAACCGATTATTGGGAAATTCACCGTAAGCCGCCGGCTCTTGTAGACCAGCTTCCTGCTACCGAGATGCTGGAGACAGGCATAAAAGTTACTGATCTTATTTGTCCTTATGCTCGCGGAGGAAAGATAGGGCTGTTTGGCGGCGCAGGAGTCGGTAAAACTGTTATTATACAGGAGCTTATCAGGAATATCGCTTACGAACACGGTGGGTATTCTGTTTTTACTGGTGTTGGTGAGCGCAGCCGTGAGGGTAATGATCTCTTCCTAGAGATGTCCGAGTCCGGCGTTATTGACAAGTGTGCCTTGATATTCGGACAGATGAACGAGCCTCCCGGAGCGAGGCTGCGGGTTGGTCTGACGGGGTTGACGATTGCTGAATATTTCCGCGATACTTCAGGTTTGGATATCCTGATATTTATTGACAACATATTCCGGTTTGCCCAGGCAGGTAATGAAGTGTCGGCGCTGTTAGGACGTATGCCGTCTGCTGTTGGTTACCAGCCGACTCTGGCGACAGACATGGGTCTTTTGCAGGAGCGTATCACAACCACCCGCAAAGGCTCTATAACATCAGCTCAGGCAGTTTACGTTCCGGCTGACGACCTGACTGACCCAGCACCGGCAACGACGTTTGCTCACTTGGATGCAACTCTGGTTCTGTCTCGTTCTATCGCTGAGCTGGGGATATATCCTGCGGTTGACCCGCTTGATTCTACTTCCCGTATTTTGGACCCCCAGGTATTAGGGGAGAAGCACTATAATGCAGCACGCGGTGTTCAGGTAATACTGCAGAGATACAAAGAACTCCAGGATATTATCGCAATTCTCGGTATGGACGAGCTCAGTGATGAAGACAAGCTTATCGTTGCCCGGGCGAGGAAGATTCAAAGATTCTTGTCACAGCCTTTCCACGTTGCAGAGCAGTTTACCGGTAGTCCCGGTCTGTATGTCCCAGTAAATGAAACAGTAGATTCCTTTACTGAAGTGCTGGAAGGCAAGCATGACAACCTGCCCGAGGGGGCCTTCTATATGGTAGGTAATATAGATGGTGTGATCGCTAAAGCCAAAGAGATGGAGGCGTAGTCTATGTCAGAAAGCACCTTCATGCTAGAAGTAGTAACTCCTGAGCGTATAGTCCTTAGAGATGAGGTTCAGCTTGCGGTTTTTCCCGCTGTTGAAGGTGAGTTAGGTGTAATGAAAAACCATGCTCCACTGGTTGCAGCATTAAATATCGGTGTTCTTCGTTATAAAAATCAGGACGGCACCCAGAGGAAGATGGCATTAAGCGGGGGTTTTGTTGAAATTCTAGACAATGTAGCTCGGGTACTGGCGGAGACGGCTGAGCATGCTGATCATATCGACATAGCTCGTGCTAAAGCGGCTAAGGAAAGAGCTGAGAGGAGATTAGCGCAGCGCGATGAGACTATAAGCCATATCCGCGCTGAAGCAGCATTGAAGAGGGCTATTGCACGGTTAAAGGCGGCGGACGCTCTAGAAGGCTAAATTTATTATCACAGTTTTGAAGTCTGAAGCCGGAGGGTTCTGACTAATACCTTCCGGCTTTAGGTCATTTTTATTTTTTTATAAAATAATAATTTCCTTGCAGAAACTTTAAGTTGCTATATTTGAATGTAAAAATGTGCAGGAGCTTGTTACCTATGCACGAGTCTGGCGGCGAATATCTGTTGTCGATGATAGCAGAATATGTCTTTCAGCGGTGGAATCAATAATACAATAAAATATATTATAATATTATATATAATGAGGGAGGAGGAACTTTTTAAAAATACCGGCTGTGAATGATATATTAAAAGTTCTTATCATAGTTACCCTGATTTATTATCTAATAAAAGGTTTATTGTATTTGATGCTGTGGCAAACAACAATCAAAATAGAAGAGAAAGGGAAGGAAGCAAGGAAAAAAGCAAGAGAAAAAAGAGCCATAAAGAGAAAAGAATGGCTGGATAGACATAAATATAAGGATAGCAGAAACGAGGATAACAGCTAAAC
Organism: Syntrophomonadaceae bacterium; assembly: GCA_014360155.1. GTDB lineage: Bacteria > Bacillota > Syntrophomonadia > Syntrophomonadales > Syntrophomonadaceae > JACIYB01. The sequence goes on along the minus strand of JACIYB010000003.1, from coordinate 1,685 downwards.
TTTCCCCCTGTGGAAAAAGGAGGCTCAGCTTTGCGTTTATCGTTTCTTATTCTAATTGCTATTGTGTTTATCAGTACAATATTTTTTGCTGTTATAATTTGGCGGCAGTTAATTAAATTTGAGAAGAAGGCTCTTGCAGCTAAGCGGCAGAAGGAAGCGTATGTGCAGCAGCTGATGCTGGAGTTGCAGGAGCAAGATTATGTTGATGATAAGAACGAGAAAGAGGATATTCCCGAAAAGATTGACTAACCCCTCATACTCACAGGCCATAACTGCTTTAAACGCGATCTAACGCTTTTATCTCCCAGCGCCGACCTTAAGCCTTCATCCCCGGGAGGTTATTTTCGCATTAATTTAACCTGACAGAAGTCAGGTTTTTTTATGCCTGTTGGGAATAAACAGCAGCAATTATGGTAAAAATAGTAATTACTACAGCTGGCAGTGAAGCAGGACAGGGAGGGTATTTTTTGAAAAAACTTCTGCTGTATATCATAATTTTTGCTGCTCTGTGTTCAATCGGTAATTATAGCGTTGATTATTCCCTGGGAAAACATATTGATAACAAATCACCGTATTACTTATCTTTTTCTTCTATCAGCGCAGTTCCCCTTGAATCTCGTGTGGATTGCTGGGCAGAGATAGGCAGAGTTGCATCTGCAAGAGAGTTGGAATTAATTATGCTAGATATATTGCAGGTTTTAGGACTGAAGGTGAACCCTGAAAAATTTGTCTATAAAAAAACTGGAAAAGAAATTAGCATCAGCTGCAGTGCCGGCGATTCCCATGAAAAATATCAGGTTATCTTGCAGGCTGAAAATGATTTTGAAAAAACGTATGCTGTTTTAACATTCATATCCGGCGACAAAGATTGTAAATTATATGAGCTGGAAGAAAAACTGAGACAGATGGAAGGTTTACGCTGGAATTACTATTATCTGTATACCGGGGCAATTAACAGTGTTGTCGATTATCAGTCCCAAGAAAAAATATTGGATATTATTCTGAAGAACTTAGATGCTGAAAAACTGGAGGTTTACAGGGACGGGAAAGTTACCAGCATAACTGGGTATAGCAAAATATTGGAGGAAACCGTTTCACCTGTAGAGGTTGGCAAGAAAAGATATAATGTTCAGACAGCGGTGAGGACTGATTCTGCAAAACAGAAAACCTACGTTTATATAGGCTCTCCTTTAATTCTGGGTGATTACTGATTAAGAACATTCAGCGCATATCAGGTGGGAATATTAAAGAAACATGGTATGAAAACCATGTTTCTTTAATATTTATTGGATATGATAAAAAATAAGCTCAATAAAAAAAAGCTTTTATTTTTAAGTGTGGCAGCGGCAGTTTTTGTGGGAGTTATTGTTAAAATCTTTTTTTTGCCCGCGGACAAAGAAGCAGCGGAAGAACCTTTCATTACTCTGTATCTTAAGCAGCAAAACAAGATTATAGAACTTAAACTGGAAGAATATGTTGTTGGGACGGTAGCAGCAGAAATGCCGGCTTCATTTGAAATAGAGGCTTTAAAAGCGCAAGCTGTATGTGCCAGAACGTATGCGATAAGAAAGATAATAGAAGGGGCTAAATACCCCTTAAATGCAGACTTATCTGATGATATTTATACCTGTCAGGCTTATATTTCTCCTGCGGAATTTATTCAGAGAAATCCTGAACGCTCGGAG
>JACIYB010000029.1 GCA_014360155.1 Syntrophomonadaceae bacterium | reverse complement strand
AATGTGCAAATTGTCTAACCATGGAAACTGCAAATCTTGCAAATTACATGGTAAATCTAAGCCTATTTATCATGCAAACGGGGGGGGGAGATTTAGTGTGCTAATCAACAGTTCATATAAGTAAAAATTTTGGGAGTGGGTACCTACTAAATCTTGACACAGTCCATTGTTGATCCTTTGATCGTAATATAAATAACAATAATAATGGCATAAAAAACGATAAGACCAAGAGTAATATAAAACAAGGCGTTCCATCCGGTTTTTAACCATACCAGGATGAAGATAGCTATCAGCAGACTAATCTCGAATATTGCACTGCGCATAATCTGTTCCTCCTATAAAAATTTTTCAATATCTGACTAATATTTTCCTTCTTCCGGAGAACAGCCGATAATCATTTTAGCTACCGGCAAGATTATCGTGAGAAATCTGAAAAAAACCATTCCTATTATATTCTCCCTGCTCCTCAAGAGGCTGAGATTTAAGGAGTAGGCCTAGTTCCCTACCTTATTGGAGTATTTACTATTATCCGTTTTCTTTCTTCCTCCAGTTGTGATGCTTTTCGCCTGTTTTTCTCCTGCATTTCCCGTAGTTCCTGGATAATAGAACTTATTTCCCCTCTTAACTGGCGGATACGATTCTGAGCAATATTAATCTGAGACTGGACAATCCAATCAAACAACAATCCATCTAATAGGAAATCAGCCATAGTACTTATTCCTCCAATTTCTATAGTCGCGTTATGTTTTTGCACATCACCTAATTCTGTTCGAAAGTTGCAGAGAATCTGTTGGGCTTGATTGATTTTTTGCCTGGCAGTTCCAATATGAGAATGCTTAATAGCTGTGGTAATAAGACCTCCACCTAGAATATCAACGATTCCCCAACCTTTGGCACTGCCCAGGCTACTTTCAACTTCAGCTAGCGCTTTTGTCGCTTTTTGTCCGCTAATAATCGCTTCTTCCATCTCCTGGAATTCTGATTGCAGGTCTCCATACTGTTCTGCCAATGCAAACAAGCGCTGGGCATCAGAACTATCAGAGCTTAACAAATACTTCTCCTTATCTGCAATAGCCAGTTGGTAGGCCTCTTCACAATCTCCTAAGGAGGCTAATTCCTTATCGATTCTCCTGATATCTGCCTCCAGTCCTTCCAGGGCGGCATTGGCAGCATCAAATTTCATTTTGGCTGCCAAGTATTCCTCCTGCTCTTTGTGCCTGGCAATTTCTTTTGTACCTCTTATACTATGCCAGAAGTTCTGTAAAGTTATGCCATCCAGTTGTTCAACGTCTTTCATTTCCCTTTCCAGCTGTTTTTTTAGCTTTTTTAAATCATTCTTCTTCTCCTGAATTAAATTTACTGTTGCTTCCCGGCGATGCAACAGTTTTTGACGCTCGTTAATCGCCTGAACTGCTTTAGCCAATCGTTCCTGTATATCCATCTTAATATCTCCTTTCTATATATTTCCAATAAAACCGAGATTAGGTATTCTCCTCTTGTTTTTTTGGAAGATCATACTGTCTGACCAGATTAATTTCCTTTTGCCAATTCCTGATTCCCTGGGACAAAATCCCTAGGGACATGGTTATTACATATTTAATGTCGGTCATATATGCTTCCTTACCCGTGATTCGTGAATCTATTATCTTAATCCTCTAACATAAAAAGATCATGGGAAAATCCTTCGACTGCTGTAAGGAGATTTCTCCAACTATCCCCATAAGCTCATAAAGCCTTGCTGTGCAAGGCTTTATGAGCGCATATAAGGGCTATGACAGTAATTATTTTTTATTCCTTGAGTCTATTTTACTTCTGCTTTCCATAAACCATGAAGGTTGCAGTAAGCGTATACTTCCGCATTTTTCTTATCACAGAATACGGCTTTAGGCTCGTCCGTTGGAGACAGTGAAATCCTTTCAGTCCCATCGTCACTAACTACAGCAATCCATTCTATATAGTGCTCTTCTGTCATGGGATGGAGGACTGACCCGACCTGGACGGTTATCTTCCCATTATCCCTTGTTGCAACAGGAATATGCTTTTCAAAGGACGCTTCGGTAGTGTTTGCCTTCAGCTCTGTCATAGGTTTGCCACAACAAACAAGCTGGCCACCTCCACGCTTTATCAAACCTACGAGGTTTCCACATATCTCACATTTGTAAAAAGCTACAGGTGCTTTCATCTTGTTATCCCCTTTCATTTTATACTTGATTCTTTGATATTTTGATATTATTAATAGTTCTCTACAAACAACTCAAAAAATGCCTGTGGATGAACACATGCAGGACATTTCTCCGGCGCTTCTGTGCCTTCATGTACATAGCCGCAATTTCCGCATTTCCACAAAACTTTTTCATCCTTTTTGAAAACTTTGCCATTTTCTATGTTCGCTGCAAGCTTGTTAAACCTTGTCTCATGCCTTTTTTCAGCAGAGGCAATCATTTTAAAGGCTTCAGCAATTTCAGGGTAGCCCTCTTCTTCGGCTACCTTCGCAAATGCCGGATAAAGGTCTGCCCACTCCTCATTCTCGCCACTTGCCGCTGCTCTCAGGTTATCAAGGGTGGTTCCCTGTGCCACCGGGTAATCTGCATTTATTTCTATTGTTGCCGGCAGTTCATCTTGGAACCCCTCGAGCAGGAATTTATAAAACCTTTTGGCGTGCTCCTTTTCATTATCGGCTGTTTCAATAAAAATATTTTTTATTTGCTTGTAGCCTTCCTTGTCAGCTACCGACGCATAATAGGTGTAGCGGTTGCGTGCCTGGGACTCCCCGGCAAACGCCTTTAAAAGATTTTCAGCAGTTTTAGTCCCTTTTAAGCCCTTCATAAATTACCATCCTTTCATTTTTACATTTTTCTTTATTATACCATAAAATTCTAATGTTTGCTTTTTCCATAACAGATGGGAATTCCATCCCAATCTAAACCTGCTTTAGGTTGTTTAGCACTTCGATTATTGAGTGCAATAATAGCTTGAGCCTGATACTTATCTCTGATTAGTGAATATACATTGTTTTGGTCATAACCTGAATCTGTCAGAAACTACACTAGCAACAGCAGTGAGGTCAAGTAATTTCATTTTTTCGGCTTGTTCAACTAGTGAAGAAAACAGGTCGCTAAGACAATCGGTTTTAATAAGCCTGGAGTAAAAACGGCTAAAAGTAGCTATACTGGGCGTAATACCAAATACTTTAAAACCGCAAACGTCCCTTAGATAAGCATCATACTTAAGTCGTTCGACCAGTTGGGTGAAACCATTCATGTTCTCCAGACGCATAGCAAGCAGAGCATTTAGCATAGGGCAGATATGGTTTAGGGCCAGATTTCCCGTCAGGTTTATTTAATTTATCAAGAATCTATTTAGCCCCCTAACCGACCTGGACAAAGGAACTTAATCTGGTACCTTTAAAAACAGGAGAGAGCAAAATTGAAACGCATTGAAACCGCGACTTTTCATTCTACACCCAGCACACGAAACATATTCATCGGAGATTTTGGCCGTCCTACCGTACAACTAGTAAAATAGTATCGCGTGATTTGTATTGGCATACTTGTACTGTTTACGTATAATAATATTAGGAGATAGAATAATATTATTTGTACAAGGAGGTTTTCGCTATGCAAATAACAGCAACCGAATTTAAGAACAACATCGGCAAGTATCTCGCCCTTGCCTCTAAAGAAGATATATATATCACCAAAAACGGCAAAAGCATTGCCAAGCTTACAAACATCAAACAGGACAAGATCGAAATGGCAAAATCCCTATTTGGCATACTGCCCGCCGACGCTTCATTGGAGCAGGCGAGAGAGGAGCGTCTTAATCGTCATGAACGTATTGATTGACACCAACGTTGTTTTAGACGCTATGCTTTCGCGTTCTCCTTTTGCCGAAGCTGCGCAAGAATTATTCATTATGGCTGCCGAAGAAAAAATTAATGCGTATGTGACCGCAAGCTCCATTACGGATATCTATTATCTTCTCCATAAACACCTGCATGATAAGGAGCGGTGTAAGCAAGAAATCTTTAAAATAATAAAAATCTTCAGTATTCTTGACGTTACCGGCTCTGATTGCGAAAAGGCGCTTGAATTGCCAATTGCGGATTACGAAGACGCTCTGCTCGCTGCATGTGCCAAGCGTGGAAAAATGGAATGTATCATCACCCGTAACGTTGAAGATTTCAGTGGCTCGCCGGTTCCCGCGAAAGAGCCCGCCGCCTTTCTCAGGCAGTTTGAATGAAAGCGCCGCTGCAAGGCAGCCTTTTTTCATCCCCAGCGCCCGCCTTTTTTCGCCGTTATTGCCGGGTGGCACCTCGCGCACAGGCTCATGAGATCGCCGTCCTCATTGGTTCCACCTTGGGATAAAGGGATAATATAATGCACCTCTTCGCTTCGGCCGGCGTGAGCTTTCCGGACTTCCTGCATTCCTCTCAAAGCGAGTACTTCGCTATATATCTGTTCCGGATGCGCTTCCATGTCTTGCCGTAGCGTTTCCTTGTTTGAGAGTCGCGCTCATATTTGTTGTAGTATGTTTTATACATATAGGAAATTCCATTTTATGGTGGGGGAGTTTTCAATTATTACTCTGGGGTACTTTTAGGTTAGCATAAACAATTTTGGACTTGATCAACATGAAATAGGATATCTCAGGAGAACGATACCGGTTCCTGTGCCCGAAGTCGACACTATCGAAGAACTAAACCAGTATATTAGCATATTTTGGATGAATTGGCTAAGCTCTGCCGAACAAGGACGGTAAAAAGGCATGAAAAAAGCCCGGATTTTCCGAGCTGAAAAAAGAACCGGTTTCCCAGTTCTTTCAAAGTATGATTTACTTTTTATATTCCATTCAGATGCCTGTCAATATCCCGCCCTCCGTACATAACACGAAGGATTGTGACCGTCCCTTTATCATGATCCGGAATGTAAAAAATCAGATAATTGTCCACAGGTATGATACGCAGATTGCGGCTGCGTCACGGCTCTTTGTCGTATGCACGGAAACGTTCCGGCATTTGATGCAGCGAAGCGATTCCTTTCTCCAGACGGTCAAGCTGACCCGCCGCATTCTGAACAGACTGCAAATCATGTGCAATGTATTCAAAAATGCTGCGCAGGTCATTTTGGGCTTCCGGGGTTAACTGAATTGCATAGTTCATACGCCGTATTTCTTGCGGATGTCTGCAAAAGCCTGCTCGGCCGGAATTGTCTGCCCGTTTTGCATCTGGGCATATCCCTTTTCCAGTTCCGCGTTTAGCTGTTCCTTTGTCATGCGGCTGACGTCCAGCGGGTGATCCGGCAGTTTCACCTCAAAAGGCAGACCTTTATGGAGAATAATCTGCTTGTAAAACATCGTTATTGCGTTAGAAGCGGAAATGCCCAGCGCATTCAGGATTGCTTCTGCTTGTTCTTTTACTTCAGGCTCGATTCGTGCATATAGATTTGCTGATTTTGCCATATAATAACCTCCTTATAAGGATTATGGTTTCCATTTGTATAATTATTATACACGAATGTGCGTACAAAAGCAATACATGAGCATGAAGTTTATATTCTCGGCGGGATGATATCATCGATGGTCAACATCCGCTTTGGTTTGGCCAGCCCTAAAAACTGCTTGTGACACTCCCATAAGTCCAGCAGGTACCCAATAGACATTAGCCATACTTCTTCCTCTGAACGATTTAGCTGGACAGTGCCGTAATACAAAAGCCGAGTGAACAATTCTTCATCGCTCACCCGGCCGGTGTGTTTTTTGATTCATCCTCACTTTCAATATTTCTTTTGGTGCCTTTGAACATCGCTTCCATGATAGCGTCTTTGTACGCCGCCAGCTCCAGCGGGGATGTAAGAAGCTCCACCACCTCCTCGGTCAGAAGCTCCCGCTTATCCTGATTTTTGAGGTTGTGTATCAAAATGCTCTGGTTAGCCAGCAGTGTAATCAGGCATACCACTTCATCAAGGGCCATCTCGAAGTTCTCGGTTTTCATCAGTTTCGTGCCGAGGTTTTCAAGACCGCCGTACCTTTTTGCAATCTCCTTTGTCGCTTTAGTGGTTAGAATAAGCTGATATTCCTCGTCGCCAATGCTGATACTTGCGCTTCTGTCATTATTCTGCATTATTCGCCGCCTCCTCCAACAGCAAAGACAGGTTCATACACCTGCGTATACCAGCCGGTAATTGTGGCAGGCAATACGCCGGGATCGTCCTCGCTAACTTCCGCTTTCCACGGATGCCTGCTCTGGCCGTCAGGCTTGTTTCGCCGCATGACAGTTCCTTCGATGGTGGGCGTGGAAAAGGTGATGCTGTCGCCTTTTGTTTGCAGATTTGCCGCCGGGATACCGAATTTTACCCTGTACAGCCAGAAGTACCTGTACTTGCCGTTGGCTTTCTTGGCTCTAAAGCCAATAGCCACAGGGGAGCCTCCATCCTCACTGGCGGAAATCAGCACCTTGTTGTCGTCAAGGGTGGCTCCCGTCAAAACCTCTGCTGCGGCAGCGCCGATGTCCGCAACGCCGAGAGATAAGGTGTCGCTTTGAAATTCCTTAACCACTTCCGCCGCTCCGTCGTCGGCATAAAGCGTTGCCTCGGCCAGTTCCACCGAAAGCTCCGCCGTAATCGCCTTAGCCAGCGGAACAGGCGTGCCGTAGCTTTCTTCCCCGTTTTCATTCTCGGTTATTTTGGCGTAATACAACCTGTCCAGTCCGATTGTCGCCATTTATCTCATTCCTCCTCCTCAACGCTGATGATGTTGTACCTGCCATCGCTGCAGGCGAGCACAAGATCTGTGGTGATTTCAAGGTTCGGGATCCTGCGGAAGCGGAACAGGGCAGACGCCTGTGAAAACGCCGCCCGGGCTGTTGATCCAGATGGTTATATCACCCTCTCCGGACAACAGCTCTGATTTGAATTGTTTGGGAGTCACTTCGTCTCCCAACCAACTTTCTTCGGCTATTGGTCCGTAAATATATAATGTCCGGCTGCCATCATCGTTTTGTATCCAGTTCCAGAAGCGGCGAACCGGTTTTGGTTTTTGTGACTTGTTCATCTTTTTGATCACTCCGTTTCAACATTGGTTTTGCCTGCAAATGCGCCTGCATCGGCAAGCTTGGTCATATTACCGTTGACAAGATACAGATCACCGCCCAACTCCGCTGGTATCCGGTTCATATCCTCAAGCTCGCGTATATCGTTTGCGCTCATCCAGCCGTTCTGGCGAGCTACAGCATAGCCGTTCATGCGGCTTGCATAATCTCCGCGCAGAAGGCCGTCTACATTGAATTTGACAAAGTATGTCCGCTTCTCTGACGGTAATAGCAACGCTTTTTGAAGAGCCTGTTCCCAGCGCACCACCCACGGGTCGAGCGTATACTTGACAAATTCCAGCAACTGCTGCTCGATGTTTGAAAAGCTTGATTTCTCAAGGTCGCCCACCATATGGGGAGGCACGCGGAATATCCGGGCAATCTCGTTTATCTGGAATTTCCTTGTCTCAAGAAACTGCGCCTGTTCGGGTGGAATACCGATTGGCTGAAACTTCATACCCTCTTCCAAAACTGCAATGCGGTGAGCATTGGCGCTGCCTTGATAGACAGCGTTCCAGCTTTCACGCACCACTTTTTATAAATAACTCATTGACATCTAATTTTACATATGTTATTTTACATATGTAAAATTAATTGCCTGAAAGGGGATTTGTATAATGAAAGCTACTTTTAATGATTTTCTCAAGGAAAATCCTAATTGTTCAAAATTTGCCAATAATTCTGATGCAATCGCCATTTTCAACATTCTATCGAAAGAAAAAAACATAATTGCTATGATAGATGCATCAGATGCAGGCAAGCCAGCACTATCAGCTTGTGTCAACGAAGTCGAGAGTTTTTTCGAAAACAGCAATAACCCCACTATAGACTTAAGGGACGGTTTCACAAGAACTGTCATCGGTCGTATGGTAAAGTCGATTCTTGCACCATTTGGTTATGAGCCTAGCATTCAAAAAGACTTACCGAAGGCTATATCCGCTAAATACTTTACTTCAGCATCCTGTTATGAAAAAACCGGTACAGCTTCAATGCGAATTGTTCGGACTATAGAAGAAATTTAGAGTATTAAAAGCCCACGCTCATCATAAACTGAACCGGTATTCTCCACGCTGTGCCTTAACGTGCGGTCAAGCGCCATAATGAGCGCCACCGCGCCGTCGATTTTTTCGGTGGATTTTTCCTTGTCCGGCTTGATATTTCCGGCGGGATCGGTTTTGACATAGATATTGTCCATCATCCAGCGCAATACTGGATTGCCACCATGGGCGATGCGTTCTTCCAATGTCAGCTTCATCAACTCTTTTGTAGGCAGTGACATATCCTTGAAACCCTGACCGAAGGGAACAACCGTAAAGCCCAAAGCCTCGAGGTTTTGCGTCATCTGCACAGCTCCCCAGCGGTCAAAGGCGATTTCCTTAATGTTATATTTCATCCCGAGCTCCTCAATAAAGGTCTCGATAAAACCGTAATGCACCACATTACCCTCGGTGGTATATAAAAAGCCCTGCCGTTCCCATATGTCATACGGCACATGGTCCCGCCGCACGCGCTGGTCGATATTCTCCTCCGGTATCCAGAAAAACGGCAGGATCTGATATTTGTCCGCTTCATCCAGCGGCGGAAACACCAGTACAAATGCGGTAATATCGGTGGTGCTGGACAGATCGAGGCCGCCATAGCAGGTGCGACCACGCAAGCTTTCCGCATCGACGGGGAAGGCGCATCTGTCCCATTTGTCCATCGGCATCCAGCGCACTGATTGCTTCACCCACTGATTTAAGCGAAGCTGGCGGAATAAGTTCTCCTCCGCGGGATTCTGTTTGGCGTTTTCAAAAACCACCCTCAGCTTTTCAATATCCACTGTAATGCCCAGCGACGGATTGACCTTTCTCCACACCTTTTCGCTTGTCCAGTCGTCGGTATCGGCCGCGCTGTAGATAATAGGGTAGAAAGTCAGATCGATCTTTCGCCCCTGCAGGATGTCCTCCGCCTTTTGGTGCACTTCCCAGCAGATGAAGTTCCTGTCGGTGCCTGCCGTCGTAATCAGGAAAAACAGCGGCTGCTTTCTTGCGTCGCCGGATCCGTGCAGCATCACGTCATACAGATCGCGGTTCGGCTGGGCATGTAGTTCATCAAATACTACGCCATGGACGTTAAGCCCATGTTTCGTGTATGCCTCCGCTCGCCCTTGGTATGCTTCAGGCAGTTTATAAAGGCAACGGCGGCTTCCGCCGCTTCTTTGTCGTATTGGGAGCCTTCCGCCATAAACTTTGTTGGTTTGTATCGCTTTAACTTCCGCAGCTTTGCCGCCTCCTTTCCTATTAGATGAGCAAGAAAAAAGGAACCTCACGGACGAAGTTCCTCTCATTAAGTGAATTTCTATGAAATTTTCTACGTTATTATCGTTATCGTTTGCCTGTCAGGATAAACTCGGCATATTCTTTCTTGTATTCGTCAAGAAATACCACCAATTTATAAAAACCCTTTTTGTATGCCGCCTCCTGCACTCTTGGCAAGTCAAACATATTGCAGACACCGCTGTCCCGTATGGCAATAATCTGTCGGTAAATCTTATCTGTAATTAGATTTTCGTTACCCATGTCCTACACCTCAGACTTCTCTGCCGCTGAAACTGAATCGCGTACCGCTGCCCGTTGCACGAAACATATCCACAGGGGATTTTGACCCCCCTATGGTCTGCTGCGCTGCATTTAATCGAACATAATACTGTTGACTAAATCGCACAAAATGTATATAATATAATTGAACGCAGCGCAAGCGAAAGGAGTGAACGACATGCGCGTGTCAGCCACAGAACTAAAAATGAACATGGGCAAGTATATCAAGCGCGCCGCGGTCGAGGACATCATCATCACCCGCAACGGCAAGGACGTCGCGCTCCTTACAAACGTCGAAGGCAAAAAGAGAGACGCGCTCAAATCCCTGCGCGGCATTTTAAAGGGAGTCGATGTCACCCGGGAGGAGATACGCGAAGAAAGGCTGGCAAGGTACAATGAAGATACTCATTGATACCAACGTCATCATCGACTACCTTGTCGACCGGACGCCTTTTGCGGATCATGCCGAACGGGTGCTGGAGCTCTGCAGAAGCGGCGAGATCGAGGGCTTTCTCACCGCCAGCGCCGTCACAGACATCTACTATGTGGTGAGGAAAGCGGCCGGGAGGGAGAAAACGCTGGAAGCCATCCGGACGCTGTGCTCCGTTCTGGATATCGCCGATGTCGGGAAGGCGGACGTCCTCGGCGCGATGGAGCTTGACATGACGGACTACGAGGACGCGCTTGCCGCACAGTGCGCTAAGCGCATCAAAGCAGACTGCATCGTCACGCGCAACATCGCCGACTTTGCTGCCTCGCCGGTTCCCGCAAAAGAGCCCGCCGTATTTCTCAGGCAGTTTGATTGAAAGCGCCGCCGCAAGGCGGCTTTTCTTTATCCCCAGCGCCCGCCTTCTTTCGCCGTTATTGCCGAGTGGCAGCTTGTGCACGGGGGGGGAATGTGCTTACACAAGCAATACATTTTACTTGAAAATTATAAAAAAATATAAACAGCTATTGTATTTCAACGCGGTTTGGCAATACCCTCGTTCCCTTGTCCCCTCACCCTTTTCCCTCAGGTATGATGCCAGTCGCTTCTTGCGTAAAGAATGTTATTCCACAACGGATGGCAGCATTTTAAAGTTCAGACAATCCACCAGCCCTCTGTTGGTAAGACGCAATTCAGGCAATACCGGCAACGATATCAAAGCCATAGTCATAAAAGGCGAAACCAGATGGCAACCTAAATCTTTCCAGGCCTGGTCCAGTCGCTCAACGCTTTCTGCCACCTCTTCCAAGGTCTGATCAGACATCAAACCTGCGATGGGCAGAGGCAGCAAGGCCATCACCTCACCGTCTTTGACAGCAATCATGCCGCCGCCAACTTCAGCCAGGGTATTTCCTGCCAAAGCCATATCTTCATCATTGGTGCCAACAATCAACAAATTATGGCTGTCATGGGCAACGGTAGAAGCGACTGCCCCGGCCTGCAAGCCAAAACCTTTTACATAACCCAAACCGTAAGTACCTGGTCCGCCGTGCCTTTCCATCACCATTACTTTGGCAATATCTCCTGCTTTCCAGTGCATAGGCTGTCCATTTTCCACGTCCATTTCAATCAAACGGTGATAGGTCCCCACGTGTGCTTCCCGTATTTCCATGACATGGGCCTTGACCTTAGCAGCGCCTGCCGGTGCCTTGATAATAAAATGTTTCGGTGACAGTTTTTCTTTTAAATGTACAGAGTGACGCGCCTCCTCGGGATACGTATAGGAAGGCAGTTCCACAATCATTCGGCCGTTTTCAGCCACGATTTTCCCATCCACCATCACCTTTTCAACCTTAACCTCCGCCAGATCACTGATAAAGTTGATATCAGCACAGCGTCCCGGTGAAATACTCCCCAGGTGTCGGTCTACTCGAAAGCACTGGGCGGTATTAATGGTAACCATCTGGATTGCGGTGATGGGATCGACACCTTGTCTGATAGCCTGGCGTACCACATGATCGAGGTGTCCCAATTCCCGTAAGGTATGGGGGTGAACATCATCTGTCACCAGGATCCCGTAACGGCTGTCGATATGATTCTCCGTAAGGGCACGGACGGTTTCTTTGACATCATGCCAGGCTGATCCTTCACGCATTTTGGCATACATCCCCAGCCTCATACGGGCCAGTGCATCTTCTTTGGTGGTACTTTCGTGGCAGGAAACGATTCCGGCAGCAGCATAAGCCGGCAGTCCGATCTCCAGGTCGGGAATGGAATAATGACCGGTAATCGGCTTCCCCGCATCCAGCGTAGCTTTCAACTCCCCGTGGGCGTTCCTGTCGCCGTAAATAATCCCAGGGAAATTCATCATCTCCCCTAACCCAATAATGCGATCATTACTCATCGCCGCTTTGACATCATCCGGGCCGAAAATCGCTCCGGCATCTTCAAAACCAGGAGCAGCAGGGACACAGGAAGGCATGGTCGCATAAATTTTCATGGGCATGGCTCTGCCTTCTTCCACCATCATCTGAACCCCCTTCATGCCTAAAACATTGGCAATCTCATGAGGGTCCATAAATATGGTCGTGGTTCCGCTGGGTAAGGCAGCTCGGGTAAATTCTCTGATAGACATCATACTGCTTTCCACATGCATATGCCCGTCCAGAAACCCTGGAACCAATGTATATCCTGTTGCATCGATTATTTGCGTGTTTTCCCCAATCGTATGATCTGCCTTTCCAACAGTAACGCTCCGCCCATATTTAATAGCAACATCTTTCTGCTCTTCAATTTCCCGGGTATTGACGTTAACAATACGTGCGCCTCGTATGACAGTATCTGCTTTTAAAATGCCCATCGCTGTCTGGGAAAGATCCGCAGTGATTTCGTTAAAATTCTTCTCGGTTAAACTATAAGATACGTTCATGGTTATCCCCTTTCTAAAAAAATGTGTTTGATTCGCCCCTCTACTAAGTCCATTTTCTTATAAATAAATTGTAATAGAATTTATTCATATTATACTACTCGGTTTGATATTCAAGACATCACCAGCAGTTAAGTCCGTATAATTGTGTAAAAAGGTGAGCCACTTTCAACCTCCTTCGGTTAGAATGAAAATTAGTGAAAAACACCTATCCCTGGAAAGTACGCCCCTCCATCATTACGCTTGGAACCTAATATTTCAAAAGCCTGGCGTTCCCTGCTGGCTTTTGCATACCGCACATATAGACTTTTTTGGCAAGTCGCAAAGGCAGTTTTTTAGACCTTCTGCATAATTTCCTGTCAATCGGTAATAGTATACTTGCGGGAATAACTAACCCACTGACATCGCAAAAGGGGTATCTTATGAGCGTTATTGAAATCAACAACCTAACTAAATATTATGGAAAAGCCCGCGGCATCATAGATGTAAGTTTTTCAGTAAATGAAGGTGAAATATTCGGATTCATAGGCCCCAACGGTGCGGGAAAATCAACCACCATTCGCATCCTCCTGGCTTTGATCTATCCTACCAGCGGCAGCGCCAGCATATTTGGCAAGGACTGCATTGCCGAGGGCCCTGAAATCCGCAGGGAAATTGGCTACCTGCCTTCAGAGGTTTTCTACTATGACAACATGAGAGTAATCGATCTGCTGCAGTATTCAGCCAGCTTTTATAAGAATATCGACAAGAACCGTATTTATAAACTAGCTGAAATTATGGATTTAGACTTAAATAGAAAAATCGAAGATCTCTCGTATGGAAATAAAAAGAAAGTTGGCATTGTCCAAGGTCTTCTTCATCAACCTCGATTAATAATACTCGATGAACCTACCAGTGGTTTAGATCCATTAATGCAACAAAAGTTTTTTGACCTGATACATGAAGAAAACAAAAACGGTGCTACGGTTTTGTTCTCGTCCCATATATTAAGCGAGGTGCAGAAACTCTGTTCTCGGGTGACGATAATTAAGGAAGGCCGCATCATAAGCATTGAAGACATTAATGCTCTTAAAAGGAACAACTACAAGAAGTTCATAATCGATATGGATGAAGCAGTTAGTGAAGATTATTTCAACATTGAAGGTGTTGCTGACCTGGCTGTTGATAAAACAACCTTCACTTTTCTGTTTAAGGGAGATATTAATCAGATGATTGATAAAATCCATGGCAAAAGATTGAATAACCTTAGGATTGAAGAGCCTGCGCTGGAAGAAATATTCATGCATTACTATGAAAAGGAGGAATAGTACATGAATATCTTCGCCCAGGAACTCAAAATGTCTGCAATATCCATGATTTACTGGACAACAGCCTTAATTCTTTTAGTATTCGTGTTTATGTTTATGTATCCTCCCATATCCAAGGATATTGCTGTCTTCGAAAGCATCTTAAACAACTTCCCTATCTCGCTAAGGAGAGCATTGGGGATAACTACCCTCGATTTGTCTGAAGTTTTAGGATTTTACGGGTTCATATTCGTTTATATTCTGCTCATCGGATCTGTCTATGCTATGAAGTCAGGGATTTCGGTATTGTCCGAGGAGATTCGGTCCAAAACTGCAGACTTTCTTCTGGTTAAACCGGTTAGCCGCAGCACTATTGTTAACGCGAAAATATTATCAGTACTCACCAATTTAGGCATACAGAATATTTTATTTATTACGCTTTCTTGCCTCATTGTAAATGCTTATAAACAAGATTCACTGGATGCAGCAGCCTTAGTTTTAATCAACGCCAGCTTAATTCAGGTACAGCTCTTCTTCGTTGCATTAGGGCTCTTTTTATCAGTAGTGATTAAAAAAATAAAAACCGTCTTGCCCATAACCCTAGGGGTAGTCTTCGCTTTTTTTGTAATCCAGCTGCTCAATCAGTCTCTGGACGATCCTAAACTGGCTTATATTACTCCCTTTGCTTATTTTGACGTTGGGCAAATCATCCAAAATTCCAGTTATGATTTTTCCTTTCTTGTCACTAATTTTGTCATAATTACTGTTTTAACAGTATTAACATATTTAATTTATCAGCGCCAAGACATACCATCCCTTTAATGGACGGTGTATCAGCATGAATATTTTGGTGAGAGAATTACAGGCCAATCTAAAATCTCTTATAATCTGGAGTGCCAGCATGATTATCCTGATTTATGCAGGCATGCTGAAGTATTCAGGTTTTGCTGCCGCCGGACAGAGCGTCAATGATCTCTTTAAGCAGTTTCCAGCAAGCGTAAAAGCCGTACTCGGTTTAGGCGAACTGGATATTACTTCCGTGCTCGGTTACTACGCGGTATTTTATTTGTATTTCCTTCTCCTGACAGGCGTACACGCAGTAATGCTGGGAACCGTGATCATTGCCAAAGAAGAACATGATAAAACAGCGGATTTCTTGTTCGTAAAACCAGTTATGCGCTCAAAAATTGTTACCGCAAAATTAATAGCAGTTCTAATTAATATTACAATCCTGAATCTCACTACCCTGGTCGCTTCTGTAGTATTCGTAGAAATGTTCAACACCGGACCGCCCATTACCGATAAGATCCTGCAGCTGATGGGTTCCCTGCTAATATTTCAACTGCTGTTCGCATCAATAGGAGCAGGAATAGCCGCTTTAACCAGAAACATAAAAAAGGCCACTTCTTTATCCGCATCAGTGCTGTTAACCGCTTTTATTGTCTCGGCAGCCATTGATTTGTATAATAAAATTGATTTTCTTAAATATATAACTCCCTTCAAATATTTCCCCGCTGCTGAGGTTATCAGGACCGGTACCTATGCCCCATTATTCCTGCTCCTTTCCCTTCTGTTAATAACATTATTTACTGCTATTACTTATTATTTCATGGATAAAAGAGATATAACCATATAGCAAAATACACAGGACAAAGGCAAAATAGACGAGCTGAGAAACCTCGGACTTCAGGCCGGGATATCGTCATACTGCTCGTCGTTTAACAAGCAGATTAAATTAAGCGTGTCCCTCGCTTCTTTTTTTGTTTGCATTTTGTTCCCCCAAATGCTTCATCTCAATGCAGATAAAAACAGCAGTCAAAGACACCGCCAAAAAATCGGCAATTGGTGCCGTCCGCCATACCCCTTCAATTCCCCAGAAGCGCGGCAGGATCAGCAAAAGGGGTATGAACATCAAAACCTGTCTGGATAAGCTTAATACAGCAGATTGGGCAGCTTTCCCTACTGCCTGAAAATAAGTAGAACTGATAATCTGAAAACCTATTACAGGAAGCATGGCAAAGAAGGTCATCATAGCATCAACTGTCATGGCAGTGAGCTCTGTATCTCCATCGCTAAACAACTCCACGAGCTGGGTTGGCCAGATATGAATAACGAGGTAACCGGCCAAAGCAATACAACTAGCAGCGAAAACAGCTTTCTTCCACGTTTCTTTGACCCGGTCATATTGCCGGGCTCCATAATTAAAGCCGACGATAGGCTGGGCTCCCTGGCTTAACCCCAATATGGGCATGAAGAATAAAGTGCCCAGACTCATCATGATCCCTACTGCCGATAAAGCCATATCTCCTCCGTAGAAAGTCAAGGTCCTGTTTAATATAAGCTGCTGAGCGCTGGAAGCGATCTGCATGCCAAAAGGAGCAAAGCCTATTGCCATAATGCTGGCTAAAACAGGCCAACTGGGTTTAAGGTTTTTCAATCTGAGTTTGACCAGGCTGCGTCCAGTAAAGAAATAGCCTAATACCCATACAGCAGCCACGAACTGGCCGGTAATAGTTGCGAACGCCGCCCCTTTCATCCCCCATTTAAACACAAATATATAAAAATAATTTAAAATGATGTTAACTATTGCTCCTAATATCTGGGTATACATCGCCATATGCGGATTGCTTTCGGCCCTGATAAAATTATTCATCCCCATACCAATAGACCCGAACACAGCTCCCAGCATGATAATTTGCAGGTAATCCCTAGCATAAGGCAGAACTTCTGAACTGGCTCCAAAAGCAGTTAAAACAGGCTCGATTGAAAACAAGACTATAACAGCCAGGGTAGCAGGTAAAAGAACCAACATCGTCATCGCATTTCCTGCTACTTTCTCTGCCCCTTCATTATCCTGCTCTCCCAGGCGGATGGATATCAGTGCCGTCGCCCCAACTCCTATCAGAATAGAGACACCCATCAATAAAATCATGATAGGGAAAGAAACCGTAGTTGCGGCTATTCCCAGTGAGCCTACTCCCCTGCCTACAAATATCCTGTCTACAACATTATAAAGCGAATTAACCAGCATCCCTATAATGGCAGGCAGAGAAAAGCTCCACAACAACCCGCCAATATTCTGGGCACGCATCCGTGCTGAACGATCCATTAGTATACCCCTTTTCACGTCTTAGAGCTTTTTCATAAAATTAACCGCATAGTTTATGCTATTGATAAATTCTTCCAGTTCACCGGGGTCAACATCTCGGAATAATTCCTTGATGCTTATTATATATTGAGCCATGACTTTCTCTATCCTCGCCCTGCCAGCATCACTGAGCGACAACAATACCCTGCGGCGGTCATCAGGATCAACTGCCCTTTTGACAAAACCAAACGCTTCCAATTGGTCTGTGAGTGTGGTCAAGCTGCCCTTTTCTATATCCAGCATTTTCCCTATTTCGGTGGCCGTTAGTTTATCCTGCTGCTGGAGAATCCCCATTATTTTAATCTGGTTCTTATTCAGCCTGGGGACAAAACCGTCTTGACGCCGGAAGTTTAGCAAAAACTTTTCATGGAACAGCCCCATAAATGTTAATAATACAGTATGTACTTCCTTTGCTTTCTCGTGGTCCATTTTTTTCTCCGCCAAACTATAGTTAGAATTCTTACTATTTAAGTTCCAGTATACTTTAACCCAAAATCGTCCAGCAGTCAATCTTTTTTATGGGGATTACAAACAACTTCCGAAGATGGAGGCTTAAGGTCGGCGCCGGGGGATAAAGGCGTTAGAACGCGTTTAAAGGCAGCAGATGTATCCTCGGGGCATGGAGAGTTGCTGGGAGATGTTGTTTACAAACCCGCTTTGCTCTATAAAATATTTAAAAACTTTTCCACCAGCCAAGGGTCAAATTGGGTACCTGAACACCTTTTAATTTCTTCTAGTGCTTCTTGGTGTGTTAAAGCTTTCTTATATGGCCTTCCGTTAACCATTACATCATAAGCGTCGACAATAGAAATAATACGAGAAATCAGCGGGATCTCATCTCCTTTTAATCCCAGGGGATAACCTGTGCCGTCCCAGCGTTCGTGATGGGTTAAAATCCCTTCGGCAACGGGGGCGAGCTCTGGAAGCGACAGGGCAATTTTATAACCTGTTTCCGGGTGTTTCTTTATAATTTCCCACTCTTCATCCGTGAGCTTCCCCGGTTTTTTTAAAATACCATCCGGTACAGCTATCTTGCCGATGTCATGAAGAGCGGCAAGCAAATCGAGATTCTTTAACTCGTCTAAAGCCAAATCGAGTTCCTTTCCTATCAGGTTGACTCTGTCCCTTATACGCCTGGTATGTTCTTCGGTTTCATCACTCCTGGTTCCAAGCGTATTCATAAGAGATGAGATAAAAGAACTCCTTGTGCTGGAATTCTCCAGTAATTTGTTCCTGTACATGCTGTCTTCCGCTTGCTTCAACAGATTATTAATATCAATCGTTTTATCTTCCTTTGTTGCTACTGCAAAAGAGATACTTACATCGACAGGAACTATATCATTTACATTAAAAAATTTATTTATCCTTTCTGTTATTTCATGCGCTTTTTTGCTGCCGGTCCTGGGAAGTATAACAGCGAATTCATCCCCGCCCCAGCGGGCAATAAGCCCGTTTTTGCTGTTATCTTTGATTACATCTGCCGCTCTTTTTAAAATTTCATCGCCCGGCTGATAACCAAAGGCGTCATTTATAATTTTCAGTCCGTTTATATCACCAACTATCACGCTTATTGGCAAATTCTCGTCTTTGTCCACATGGTACATCTCTTTTTCCAAATACGTACGGTTGAACAGGCCGGTAATATGGTCATGGGAGTTAAGGTACTCGATTTTTTCTTCCGCCCGTTTTCGTTCGGTAACATCCCTTATCGATTCTATCGCTCCCACTATATTACCAGAAGAATCGTAAAGCGGAGAAGCCGTACCAAAAAGGAAGGCGCCTGTTTGTCCTACTCCGGGACAAAAACTTTCCCCTACCAAGACTTTTTCCCTTTTCTCAAATGTTAGGTATTCTTTTTCTACGGTATTATCCTGGTTAATAACCAGGTCGATTAAAATAGGCCTTCTCTTTCCATAAAACGGGAGGGAGTATTCATAATCCCCTTTTCCCAATATGTCTCGCGCCTTTACGCCGGTCATTCTCTCTATTGCTTTGTTCCAAACTATCACTTGGCCTTGGCTGTCAACAACAAAAGTTGCATCAGGCAAAAAATCGATAATATCCCCCAGCCGTTCTTCAAAATCAGCTTTATAGGAACTGAACAGGTATCCTATGAAATATCCAACTGCCAAGAACATGGTTACGCGCAGTACAGAAGCAAACGCGACTGCCCCGCTGTCAATGAATGCCCCGAGCAAGTAAAACAGGCCTAGTACCACAGCCGCATACAGAGCTTTCCTCTGGTAGCACAGGCCCACCATGATCAAAGGGAGATAGAAGAAATGGGTATACACTGCGTCAATCCCGAGGTAAACGTTAACAAATATGACTAGAAAAAGGCAAAATAAAATAGATGCACTCAAAACAACAGCTTTTGTTAAACCGGGAACATTTTTATTGAATATCCTAGACCATCTTCGCATAAATATTCTACCGCCTCAAATATGAAAGTTTTACAAAAACAGGATCAAATGCTCAAAAAAGTCCTGCTGCAAAGGTGCCAAAACTCAAAAAACCCTAAAAAGGCAGTCTCCGGCTTATCTATTTTTTAACTACCTGTTTTGTGTTTTTTATTGTAGCCGCAACCAAGTTTTATTTTTTACTCCGACTTATTGCCTAATTATTTTGCTCTTTCGAAATATTCTCCGCATATTCGAAAAGTCCTGCCTTGTTTTAAGATTTTTTGACTAAATAAATATTATGTTAGGACTAAGCTCCTATTCTATTGCCGTTTTTTTGTGATATTTACGCGAATAAAGATCAGTAACAGTCGGGATCGCTGTCTTTCTTGAAGCAGAGCGGGATAAAGCAGCTTACCCGGCTGGTTTTTTCACCAGTCCCAGCGTTTCCGCTTCGCATTTTGCCAACAACAACTGGTATTTGCAGGAATACAGGCGTCATTAGTTGAAATATAAATGGAACCCAATACGCGTTTCGTTTAGGAGTAGTGTGTCGCCCCGGCTGCCCATTTGCTGCCGGTTGCCGCACTTTCGCCTCTTTTTGTCCGCAAAAGTTTTATACTACAATGCTATAATACCTCGTACACTTTTGAAAAGAGGTTTGGAAATGGAAACAGAAAAAACAGCACAGAAAAAAACTTTGGATATCAATTTGGCCATAATTTTCGGGATAACACTGATGGCTGTCCTTGGAGTTTCCAGCATTACCCCTGTTTTCCCTCAAATGATGAGAGAGCTAAACCTGACCGATAAACAGGTAGCTCTCTTGATTACTGTTTTTACCCTGCCGGGTGCAGTTTTGACCCCTTTTTTAGGAATTGCTGCCGACAGGTTTGGACGGAAAAGAATTTTGCTGCCCTCGCTCTTGCTGTTCGGCGTCGCAGGAGGAGCGTGCGGTTTTGCCCGGGATTATACAGTACTGCTCCTGCTGCGCTTCCTGCAGGGTATAGGCGGTGCTGCCTTAGGCTCCCTCAACACCACTATTATCGGAGATTTATATGAGGGCCTGCAGAGAGTGAGAACCATGGGGCTAAATGCCAGCGTACTGAGCATAGGTACTGCATTTTATCCCCTTATAGGCGGTGGTCTGGCAACAATTGCCTGGTATTACCCGTTTTTGCTACCTTGGCTGGCAGTACCCCTATGCCTAGTAGTCCTCAAATATCTTAAAAATCCAGAGCCTAAAAACAACCAAGCACTGGGATCTTATCTGCGAAGTGCCTGGCAGGCTGTTAAAACCCGGGAAGTACTTGGGGTTTTTATTTCCGGCATATTAATATTTATTATCCTCTACGGCAGTTATCTGACTTATTTCAGCATTTTCCTGGGAAAAATTTTTGCCGCTTCTCCTTTCATGATTGGACTAATCATGTTTTCAACTTCTATAAGCACAGCGGCTTTTTCTTCCCAATTGCATAAAATTAACAGCCGATTTAATAAAAAAAATCTTCTTATGCTAGGTTTTGCAGGCTATGCCGCGTCCTTTTTTCTTATCCCTTTCATTCCTCAAATCTGGCTGTTTTTTATCCCTACCATACTTTTGGGAGCGGTACAAGGCCTTAATATCC
>JACIYB010000028.1 GCA_014360155.1 Syntrophomonadaceae bacterium | reverse complement strand
TTATAGGCCTATCTGGAAAGATTTTTATCCACAGTTTGCCCCCTCTTTTCACATGCCTAGTAATGGCAACACGTGCAGCTTCAATTTGCCGGTTGGTTATCCAAGCGGGTTCCAGGGCCTGCAATCCATAATCCCCATAAGTTACTGTATTCCCTTTGTTAGCCCTCCCCTTAAGGTCTGGACGGTGCTGCCTTCTATATTTGACTCTCTTTGGGGTAAGCACTATACATCTGCCTCCTCCCTGGCTTTCTCTTCCGGTCTTTGTTTAACCTCTGGTATAATTTCTCCCCGGTTCACCCAAACTTTTACGCCTATTTTCCCATAAGTAGTATTGGCCTCGGCAAAACCGTAATCAATATCAGCTCTAAGTGTATGCAGGGGAACTTTGCCTTCTGTATACCACTCCGTCCTAGCTATTTCAGCTCCACCCAACCGTCCGGAAATCGCCACTTTTATCCCTTCTGCCCCCGCACGCATAGTCCTGCCAACTGCTTGTTTCATTGCTCTTCTAAAGGATATCCTTTTTTCGATCTGCTGAGCCAC
Source organism: Syntrophomonadaceae bacterium (assembly GCA_014360155.1). Classification (GTDB taxonomy): domain Bacteria; phylum Bacillota; class Syntrophomonadia; order Syntrophomonadales; family Syntrophomonadaceae; genus JACIYB01. The sequence continues at coordinate 21,110 of JACIYB010000028.1, read as the reverse complement.
GTTTTCAGCCACTATCTGGGCATCCAGCTCAGGCTTTTTAACCTCTTGTATGTTGATGTTGATATTTTTTTGGGTCATTTTGCTCAGATCAGCTTTGAGCTGTTCTACTTCTGTTCCGCCCCGCCCAATTATGATTCCCGGTTTTGCAGTGTGAATAGTAATTCTCACCCTATTGCCGGTCCTTTGAATTTCTATCCGGGGAACACCTGCCATAAAAAACCGGTCTTTAATGTATTTTCTTATCTTATAATCTTCATGCAAAAAATCCGTATAGTCTTTATCAGCATACCAGTTGGAATCCCAACCCCTGATAACTCCAATTCTAAACCCTTTAGGATGAACTTTCTGCCCCACTATTCAACCTCCTTTTCTCTAAGCACAACCGTAATATGGCTGGTCCTATGGCGTCTTATGTCTGCCCTTCCATAAGCTCTGGGCCTCATCCGTTTTAGTGTAGGCCCTTCATCTACATATATCTCAGATATAAACAGTTCATCAGCATCCATATCATAGTTATGTTCGGCATTAGCGACAGCAGATTTTACTACTTTGCTTATTAGAGGAGCAGATTTCTTCCTAATGTATCTTAAAATTGCTATAGCTTCATCGACATCTTTACCTCTGATAAGATCAGCTACCTGGCGAGCTTTGTAAGGAGAAACCCGCAAGTAACGAGCCACTGCTCTGGCTTCCATCAGCTATACACCCCTTTACCTTATTTTGCTGGATTTTTCCGATTTCCCAGCATGCCCCCTATATGTCCTGGTAGGAGCAAATTCTCCCAACTTTAAACCCACCATGTCCTCGGTTATATATACAGGAATATGCCTGCGTCCATCATGTACTGCCAGGGTATGTCCGACCATCTGGGGCATGATGGTAGAACGCCTTGACCAAGTTTTAATCACCTTTTTTTGCCCTGATTTGTTCATCTCCTCTATTTTTTTTAATAACTTGGGCTCACAATAGGGCCCTTTTTTCAATGACCTAGCCAATTCAACCTACCTCCTTTGGCTTTCCGTAGAAGTCCGGAAAGAAGTGCTTTGCGCTTTATTTCCCTAACCACACCAGTTAATTATTTCCGTTTTCTCACGATCATCTTTTCCGATGGCTTTTTCCTGCGGGTCTTCCCGCCAATTGCAATTTTCCCCCATGGAGACACCGGGTACTTCCTGCCGATAGGCGCCCTGCCTTCTCCACCGCCGTGGGGGTGATCAACCGGATTCATGGCTGAACCCCTCACAGTAGGCCTTCTTCCCAGCCACCGCGATCTGCCAGCTTTCCCCAAGGTTTGATTCTCATGGTCAAGATTGCCTACCTGCCCTATCGTAGCTCTGCAGCTAATATGCACAAGCCTAACCTCCCCAGAAGGCAGCCTTATATGGGCATAAGCCCCTTCTTTAGCCATCAGTTGCGCCACACTTCCGGCTGAACGTGCTAGTTGCCCACCTTTTCCTGGTTTCAACTCTATATTGTGAATGAGTGAACCTACCGGTATATCGCTTAAAGGCAGGGCATTCCCGACCTTAATATCGGCACTGGGGCCAGATTCTACAATATCCCCGACTTTCAAGTTATTCGGAGCAATAATATATGATTTATATCCATCAGCATAATGCAGTAAGATCATACTCTATAGCCGCAACTTTAGCAGGAACAGCATCCTTTCGGCGCCTGAAATCAATAATGCGGTACAGTCGTTTATGTCCACCGCCACGATGCCTTACAGTAAGTCGCCCCTTTGCGTTCCTGCCGCCTGTCTTTTTCAGTGGCACGGTAAGGCTTTTTTCAGGTTCTTTCTTGGTAATTTCTTCATGAGTAAGCACAGTCATGTGCCTTCTGCTCGGTGTAGTAGGCTTAAATTTTTTAATGCCCATTTCTTATTCCTCCAGAAAATAGTCTTAATTAAAACTTCAAATTTTTTCCTCGCTACAGGCTTTTTTTACAAACTGTTAAAGACCCTCAAACAGGCTTATCTTCTGTCCGGGCTTAAGAGTCACAATGGCCTTTTTCCTGTTTGGAGTTCTCCCCTCAAATCTCCCTAGACGCTTGGGTTTGCCCTTAACGTTCATAGTACGAACCTTCTCTACCCTTACGTTAAATATGTTCTCAATAGCGTTCTTTATTTCTGTTTTATTTGCTCTTTTGTCAACTATAAAAGTATATTTGTTTTCAGCCAGAAGGTTCATCGATTTTTCAGTTACGACCGGTTTTATTATTATATCTCGGTAATCCCTCACTTAGGCAAACACCTCCTCTATCCTGGCAACCGCATCTTTTGTAATAAGAAGTGTTTCATATTTTAACAAATCGTAAACGTTTATAAAGTCTGCCTTTAGCGGTTTAACCCCGGGTATATTGCGGGCCGATTTCACAACATTTGGGTCCCCATCAGCTGTTACGAGCAGGGTCTTCTTCCCCGCATTCAGTGATTCCAATACCTTTACCATAAGCTTGGTCTTCGGCTCTTCAATTTTTATCTGGTCAACTACAATGATGCTGTCATTTTTAACCTTACTGGATAAGGCTGATCTCATCGCTAATCTCCTTATTTTTCGGGGCAACCGGTAAGAATAGTCTCTCGGTTTCGGTCCAAAAGTTATCCCCCCGCCAGTCCATATAGGGCTCCTTCTGCTGCCTGCACGAGCACGTCCGGTTCCTTTTTGCCTCCAAGGTTTTCTTCCGCCGCCCCTTACTTCAGCTCTTGTCTTGGTAGATGCAGTTCCTGCCCGCTTATTAGCCAGTTGCATTTTAACAAAATCATATAAAACCGCTTCATTCGGTTCTATACCAAAAACACTGTCATTTAATTCTATATCACCGATCTGGGCCCCGTTCATATCATATAACGCGACTTTAGGCATTTTCACAACCTCCTCGTTTTCCAGTTGCCACCAATATCTAGACCTTAACCGAATTCTTTATCATGACAAGACCTCTTCTGGGCCCTGGGATTGAACCTTTAATCAAGATGAGATTTTTTCCCGGATAGACTTTCACTACTTCTAACCCCTGAACAGTAACTCTTTTACCTCCCATTCTGCCAGGGAGTTTTCTTCCTTTAAAAACCCGGGCAGGACCTTTGGCCGCCAATGCACCAGGCCGGCGGTGATACTTAGACCCATGTCCCATTGCGCCCCTGGCAAAATTATGCCTCTTAACTGCACCAGCAAACCCTTTTCCTTTTGAGGTACCTACGACATCCACCACGTCTCCGGATTCAAAAATATCGACATCAATTTCCTGTCCTAGTTCATAGTCATCCACATTATCTACGCGAAATTCTTTAATATAACGCAACGGTTTTGAATGTGCCTTTTTAAGATGCCCTTTTAAAGGCCTGTTAACCTGTTTTTCTTTTGCAGGATAAAATCCTACTTGAATAGCATTATAGCCGTCTGTTTCAACCTTTTTTTTCTGCAAAACTGTACAAGGACCTGCCTCTACAATAGTAACAGGTACTGCTTTCCCTTCCTCGCTAAAAATCTGTGTCATACCTATCTTAATTCCCATAATTCCTTTTTTGACTCTGCCAGCCACCTTAACTACCTCCCAGATGACATTCTATGTGAGTGGTTGGAAGTGGGTTATCCAACATCACTTTTCTTTTTTTCGAATACGGTCTGCTGCCTTGAGATTTTCCTGCCCACTGATCTCTCAGCACCGGTATAGTAACCTATAGCTTGATCTCTATATCTACCCCTGAAGGCAGATCCAGGTGCATAAGGGCATCTATTGTTTTGGGATTCGGATCCAGGATATCGATTAACCGCTTGTGAGTCCTGATTTCAAACTGCTCTCTTGAATCCTTGTTTACATGTGGAGACCTTAAAATAGTATAAATACTTTTTTCAGTTGGTAGTGGAATAGGCCCGGAAACACCAGCACCATTTTTCCTGGCAGTTTCTACAATTTTCTGTGAAGACTGATCCAGAAGCTTGTGGTCAAATGCTTTCAGCCTTATCCGAACTTTCTGCTGGCCATTCACCCTTTTTACTTACCTCCTTAGTCTGGCTTATTCGTACACGCTACCAGGTGTACAAGCAGCTACAATTTCAATTTCCCATTCATCACATTCGCGCTTTATATAGTAAGACTAGATTACCCTAGATCATAATGAAACAAACAAATAAAACAGTTATCAAAGGGAAAACAGCAGTTTTCCCTTTTTAATTTAAAACCAGAGCTTCTACTCTTCTATGCCGGTAACAACTCCAGCGCCGACAGTCCTTCCGCCTTCCCTTATAGCAAACCTCAAGCCCTCTTCTATAGCTATAGGTGTTATCAGCTCGATCGACATGTTGACGTTGTCTCCCGGCATTACCATTTCTACCCCTTCCGGTAAGGTTATTACCCCCGTTACATCCGTAGTCCTAAAGTAAAACTGCGGCCTGTATCCGGAAAAGAACGGAGTGTGCCTCCCTCCTTCTTCTTTGGTCAGCACGTATACTTCAGCCTTGAATTTCGTCAACGGCTTGATGCTGCCCGGCTGCGCCAGCACCATCCCTCTCTCCACTTCTTTCCTGTCTACTCCCCTCAGCAGCGTCCCTATGTTGTCCCCTGCTTCCGCATAGTCCAACAGCTTCCTGAACATCTCTACCCCTGTTACTACCGTCTTCCTGATTTCTTCCCTCATACCGACTATCTCTACTTCGTCTCCTACTTTTACCCTTCCTCTTTCTACTCTCCCTGTCGTTACCGTCCCTCTGCCTGTTATCGTAAATACGTCCTCTATCGGCATCAAAAACGGCTTGTCCGTCGCCCTCTCCGGTAACGGAATGTATTCATCTATTGCATCCATAAGTTCCCATATGGCCTTCGCCCATTCGTCATCCCTCGTAGGCTTCTCTGCCTCCAGCGCCTTTAGCGCCGACCCCCTTATTATCGGTATCTCGTCTCCAGGAAATTCGTATTCGCTTAACAGCTCCCTTATCTCCATCTCTACCAGCTCTAACAGCTCTTCGTCATCTACCATGTCTACTTTGTTCATGAATACTACTATATACGGCACACCTACCTGCCTCGCCAGCAGTATGTGCTCCCTCGTCTGCGGCATCGGCCCGTCTGCCGCCGATACTACCAGTATAGACCCGTCCATCTGGGCCGCTCCTGTAATCATGTTCTTTATGTAGTCAGCATGACCCGGACAGTCTACATGCGCATAGTGCCGGTTCTCTGTCTCGTATTCTACATGCGCCGTGTTAATCGTTATCCCTCTCTCCCTCTCTTCCGGCGCCTTGTCAATCGAATCGTATGATGTCTCCACTGCTCCCCCTACAGTCGCCAAACATCTCGTAATCGCTGCCGTAAGAGTCGTCTTACCATGGTCTACGTGCCCTATTGTCCCTACGTTTAAATGAGGTTTCGTCCTCTCAAATTTTGCCTTCGCCATCTTCTCTCTCACCTTTCCTTCCTTAATCAAAAGTAATCAAATTTTTGTCGGCAAATGTTTCCGGGATTAACATCCCTTCACAGCACCATTTATTAGAAATAAATACAAAGCTCCTACACCTTAACCTTACATCTCTTCTTATGCCTCACCCCTCACTCTTAACCATCTATCATTCCAGCTGGTTAAGCCACACCCTCAAACTGGCAGGCCGTATCTCCCAGCTATTATTTCTTTAGCTTTGGCTTCCGGTACCTCTGCATAGCTTTTAATATGCATTGAAAAGCATGCCCTTCCTTGACTCAGCGACCTGAGACTGGTTGCATATCCAAAAGTCTCCGCCAGCGGTACTGTAGCTTTTATTATCTTGCTCTCACGATTATCTTCAATACCCTGTATCCTACCCCTGCGAGAATTTAAATCTGAAATTACCTCTCCCACATACTCTTCAGGACAAACTACCTCTATATCCATTATAGGCTCCAGCAGGACCGGCTGGGCATTATTAAGCGCTTCTTTCAGCGCCATGCTTGCCGCTATCTTGAACGCCTGTTCCGTCGAGTCCGTTTCGTGATAGGATCCGCCCAGCAAACTGATTTGGAGATCGTCCACAGGATAACCGGCAAGTATACCTGCCTGTAAAGCCTCACGCACTCCCACTTCTACTGCAGGAACAAATTCTTTAGGTATGTCTTCTGGGCTTGATTTGTTAGTAAAGTGTTTTCCTTCACCCTGGGAAAGGGAATCCAACTCCAAAATAACATGAGCGTATTGACCGCGCCCGCCGGCTTGCTTTTCGAATTTAGCCTCCGCCCTGGCTTTCCTTTTAATCGTCTCTTTATACGCCACCTGTGGCTTCCCCACATTGGCATTGACTTTGAATTCCTTGAGTAAACGGTCGATTATTATATCGAGATGCAGTTCCCCCATACCCGATATTAACATCTGTCCAGTTTCCTGATCATACCTCGTCTTAAATGTGGGGTCTTCTTCCGCCAGACACCGCAGGCTCTCCTCAATTTTTTCCTGGTCCGCTTTGGACTTCGGCTCAATAGCAATATCGATAACCGGTTCTGGAAAGTCGATAGCTTCCAGCAGCACGGGATCTTCTTCTGAACATAGGGTATCGCCGGTTGTCGTATCTTTAAGTCCTACGCCGGCTACAATGTCGCCTGCAAAAGCTTCCTCCATTTTTTCCCTGTGGTTAGCATGCATTTTTAAGATCTGCGTTATTCTTTCCTTCTTGTCTTTTCTGCTGTTGACAACACACGTCCCAGTTGTGATTTTGCCCGAATAAATTCTAAAATAAGTCAGTTTGCCCACATACGGATCTGTTACTACTTTAAAAGCCAAGGCACACATAGGACTATCTATATCAGCTTTTTTCCTTACCTCCTCACCTGTTGCCGGAATAATCCCCCTTATTGGGGGTACATCAAGCGGTGATGGAAGGTAATCAACCACTGCATCAAGAAGCATCTGCACTCCTTTGTTTTTAAAAGAGGAACCACACAGTATAGGAACAAGCTTCCCTTCAATCGTCAGTTTTCGCAGCGAATTTTTGATTTCATTTACAGAAATATCCTGCCCTTCTAAATATTTTTCCAAAATATTGTCATCATATTCTGCCAATTTCTCGAGCAAAATATTCCTATGTTCTTCAACCTCATTTATTTCCTTCCCGCTCAGGTCTCTTTCCCTATACTTCACACCCATTTCATCTTCATAAACATAGGCTTTTCGATTTATGACGTCAATGACTCCATTGAAGGTCTCTTCTACTCCAAGCGGCAGCTGTACGGGAACAGTATTGCTGCCAAGTCTATTTTCTATCATTTTAACTACACGAAAGAAATCTGCTCCTACCCTATCCATTTTGTTAACATAAGCTATTCGGGGAATATTGTATCTGTCCGCCTGCCTCCATACCGTCTCTGACTGCGGCTGCACCCCGGCTACGGCACAGAATATTCCTACAGCCCCATCCAATATTCTCAAAGATCTTTCCACTTCAACAGTAAAATCAACATGCCCGGGCGTGTCGATAATGTTAATCACACAATTTCGCCAGATGCAGGTAGTAGCAGCAGAGGTTATCGTTATCCCCCTCTCTTGCTCTTGGCTCATCCAGTCCATAGTAGCTGTGCCTTTATCGACTTCACCCATTTTATGAACTTTCCCTGAATAAAACAATATCCTCTCTGTAGTAGTTGTCTTACCAGCATCAATGTGAGCCATAAGCCCTATATTTCTAATAACATCCAATTTGGGTCTGTCTGCCATAGAAAATCCCCCGGGGTTTCTTAATTATTACCAGCGGTAATGAGCAAATGCTTTATTGGCCTCGGCCATTTTATGGGTATCCTCTTTCTTTTTAACTGCTCCGCCGGTATTATTGGAAGCATCAATAATCTCACCCGCCAGGCGTTCAGCCATAGTTCTCTCCCCGCGATTGCGAGCATAATTCACAAGCCATCTGATTGCAAGTGTCTGCCGCCTTTCAGGCCTTACCTCTACAGGCACCTGATAATTGGCACCTCCAACCCTTCTTGCTCTCACTTCAACTATCGGAGTTATATTCTTTATGGCTTCTTTAAAAACATCTAAGGCTGCTTTACCTGTTTTCTCTTCTATAATTTCAAATGCGCCGTAACAAATCCTTTCTGCTAAGCTTTTCTTACCATCCCACATAACCTGGTTAACAAGTTTTGTGAATACCTTACTGCTATATATCGGATCCGGCAATACATCTCGCTTAGGAACAGGTCCTTTTCTAGGCATATGGTGCCTCCCTTCTATTTCTTCTTGGCTCTCTTGGTGCCGTACTTAGACCTTCCCTGATTACGGTCCTGCACCCCAGCCGTATCGAGGGTTCCCCTGATGATATGATATCTAACACCTGGTAAGTCTTTAACCCTGCCTCCTCTAATAAGAACAACAGAATGCTCCTGCAAATTATGACCTATACCTGGTATATACGCGGTAACTTCAATGCCATTTGTTAACCTTACCCTTGCTATTTTGCGCAAAGCCGAATTTGGCTTCTTAGGAGTCGTTGTATATACACGAGTGCACACACCCCTTTTTTGCGGACAACTTTTCAGGGCAGGTGCTGTCGATTTTTTCTGTTCCTTTTTACGGCCTTTTCTAACTAGCTGATTTATCGTTGGCACATCTCCACCTCCTTCCGCCAGACTACTCATTAAGCAATGCCGCTGTAGCCGAACCTACCTCTATACCGCAGATATCACCCAATGTCACCATTTTGTCTACCACTTCAATTTCTACCTGGTTTTGCTGGCACAACTGTTTTATAGGTTCAATAATATGCGGTTCGGCATCACTGGCAATGTAAACTTTTTTTACTATCCCCTTATTTAAAGCTTTTTTAACCTGCCTGGTCCCGATTACTCTTGCACCGCTTTTTAGTTCTTCCAACGCCATAAGGTATCACCCTCCTTACTTGACGGAAGTTTAAAACAATACCTTAGGAGCATATTTTACCACACGCGCACTTAGTTATTTTAGCACCAAGCCTGAGGTCAGTCAACCGCCAATTTGCCTAAATCAAATCAGACTTGCACCAGTGTGAAAAGATGCTTTCTAAACCCCATACTACTGCACAGTTTCCTGGATGTTTTCAGGCGCTGTTTCCTGTGGAACCGCAGCCGTTTCTTCTTCCCTCGCTGTCCTCTCCTCAGCCGCTTCTTCACCTACTCCTTTGTTTTCTACGTTCTCGTCTTCCATCTCATAAATCTTAGCCCTGCGATAAAGAGAATACCCCGTACCGGCAGGGATAAGCTTCCCTATTATAACGTTTTCTTTAAGACCAATAAGCTTATCAACCTTTCCTTTAATACCTGCTTCAGTCAATACCTTGGTAGTTTCCTGGAATGATGCTGCTGAGAGAAAAGAATCCGTATTAAGCGATGCTTTTGTTATCCCTAGAAGCAGCGGTGAACATACTGCCGGCAGTCCGCCATTTCGTATGACACGTAAATTTTCTTCTTCAAATACGGAAATATCTACAAAAGCACCAGGCAGCAACGAAGTATCCCCCGGGTCTTCCACTTTTACCTTTTTAAGCATCTGGCGTATCATTATTTCAATATGCTTATCATTAATATCAACACCTTGAGAACGGTAAACTTTCTGAACTTCCTGCAAAAGATACCTTTGTACCTCCTGCAGCCCTTTGGTCTTAAGAATATCATGAGGATTAAGCGGGCCTTCAGTTAACGCATCCCCAATTTCCACATAGTCTCCTTCTCTAAATTTCAGCCGCGAACCATAGTGTACGGGATAGCTTGCCAAAACTTCATTATTTTCATTCAGAATCTCGACTTCACGCCGTCCTTTTTTTTCTGTAAACCGTACTCTCCCGGGCACTTCAACAACTACAGCCTGGCCCTTGGGCTTACGAACCTCAAAAAGCTCTTCTACTCTGGGAAGCCCCCGGGTTATGTCATCCCCTGCAACTCCCCCTGTATGAAAAGTTCGCATGGTTAACTGGGTCCCCGGCTCACCTATTGATTGAGCTGCGAGTATACCGACGGCTTCACCGATTTCCACATCATATCCGGTTGCCAGATTGCGCCCGTAACATTTTTTGCACACTCCATACTTGGTTTTACAAGTTAAAACACTTCTTATTTTTACCTTCTCTATACCGGCTTCTTCAATTTTATACGCTGCCTCATCATCGATTATCTCATTTTCTTCCACCAGCACTTCACCTGTTTCAGGATGAATAATCGTATCAAGTGACGCTCTGCCTATTATCCGCTGGTGCAAAGGTTCAATTAACTGAGATCCCTCCATGATCTTCGTTACCCAGATGCCTTCCACCGATTCACAGTCCGCTTCTCTTACGATCACGTCCTGAGAAACATCGACCAGCCTACGGGTGAGATAACCAGAATCAGCCGTTCGCAAAGCGGTATCAGCTAACCCTTTTCTGGCTCCATGAGTAGAAATAAAGTATTCTAAGACAGTTAAGCCTTCCCGGAAATTAGCTTTAATGGGTAAATCAATGATTTTCCCAGAAGGATCGGCCATAAGTCCCCGCATACCTGCTAACTGCCGGATTTGTTGGAAATTTCCCCGTGCACCAGAGACAGCCATCATATATACTGAGTTGTCTCTCGGCAGAGCTTTTTTCAATGCCTCCGTGACATCTTCTGTTGCCTGATTCCATATCTCGACTACTTGAAAGTGCCTTTCTTCATCAGTAATCAAACCTACAAGAAAATCCTGTTCAATATCATCAACCATTTTATCCGCTTTACTAAGGATTTCCTCCTTCGCAATCGGGGTTTCAAAATCAGTAACTCCTACGGTTATACCTGCCTTTGTACTATAATTAAATCCCAGTTTCTTCATCCAGTCTAACATCTCAGCCGTTTTAGCGTTTCCTTCCAAACGATAGGCCTCATATACAATAGCCCCCAGCTTCTTTTTGTCTATTTCCTCGTTGTAGAAGCCCAGACTATCTGGTATTATCTCATTAAAAATTATCCTCCCTATCGAAGTTTCCACAAGTTCTTCTCTGAATGTCTGCTCTTCCTGATTTTTCAGTATTTCTTCCCCTTGTTTTTGCGGTATTCTCATTTTTACTTTTATTTTTTCATGCAGCCTTATATTCCCTACTTCATAAGCCATACGAGCTTCTTCCGGACTAGTAAACAGCTTGGGATTCTCATTATCCCAATCCTCCGGACTCATATAGGTGAGATAATAAAGACCAATAACCATGTCCTGGGTAGGAGTAACGACCGGCTTTCCATCTTTGGGGTTAAGTATATTATTGGTTGCAAGCATCAAAAGCCGCGCTTCCGTCTGTGCCTCAGCCGAAAGCGGCACATGGACTGCCATCTGGTCCCCGTCAAAGTCAGCATTATAGGCAGTACAAACCAGAGGATGAAGCTGTAATGCACGCCCCTCAACCAGCACTGGTTCAAAAGCTTGTATTCCCAGGCGGTGGAGAGTAGGAGCGCGATTTAACAATACCGGATGTTCTTTTATGACATCATCCAAGATGTCCCAAACCTCTTCCCGCCCTCTTTCAACCATTTTCTTGGCACTTTTTATATTAGAAGCCATGCCACGATCGACCAGTTTTTTCATAACGAACGGCTTAAATAGTTCCAAAGCCATTTCTTTAGGAAGTCCACACTGGTGCATCTGCAGGGTAGGCCCGACAACTATAACCGACCTTCCTGAGTAGTCTACACGCTTTCCAAGCAGGTTTTGCCTGAAACGGCCTTGTTTTCCCTTCAACATATCGCTCAACGACTTTAAAGGACGATTGCCGGGCCCGGTCACCGGCCTCCCCCTTCTACCGTTGTCTATTAGAGCATCAACCGCTTCCTGCAGCATCCTCTTTTCATTGCGCACAATTATATCCGGCGCTCCCAGATCGAGAAGCCTTTTTAAGCGGTTGTTGCGGTTTATTACCCGTCTGTATAAATCGTTTAAATCCGATGTAGCAAAACGCCCGCCGTCTAACTGCACCATCGGTCTCAGGTCCGGCGGAATAACCGGCAAAACGTCCATAATCATCCATTGAGGATCATTATTAGACAGCCTGAAAGACTCCACTACTTCCAAACGCTTGATAGATCTACTTTTTCTCTGTCCAGTAGTAGAAGCTATTTCTTGTTTTAATTCCTTCGACATTTTTTCCAGGTCTACTTCTGCTAACAAAGTTTTAATTGCTTCAGCTCCAATCCCTACTTTAAAGCAAGCGCCAAATCTTTCAATGTTTTCCCGGTATTCGCGTTCGCTCAGAAGCTGCTTTTTTAAGAGTGGAGTGTCACCTGGATCAAGAACAATATAATTAACAAAATAAATTACTTTTTCCAGAACTTTTGGGGACATATCCAACAACAAGCCCATACGGCTGGGAATACCTTTCAAATACCAAATATGGCAAACTGGAGCCGCCAGTTCAATATGCCCCATTCTCTCTCTTCTGACTTTTGAAGTAGTAACTTCAACTCCGCAGCGGTCACATACAATCCCTCTGTGCCTAACTCTCTTGTATTTACCGCAATGACATTCCCAATCTTTTACAGGACCAAATATTTTTTCGCAAAACAGTCCTTCTTTTTCAGGTCTTAAAGTACGATAATTTATAGTTTCGGGCTTTTTAACCTCTCCACTGCTCCAAGAGCGTATTTGTTCTGGAGAAGCCAAGGATATTTTGATCCGATCAAAGTTATTAACATCCAACAAAGCAGTCTCTCCCTTCTAGAAGACTCACAACCGTTAAGATTCTTCCGAGGATTAACTATCCCCAGACGCTTTATTTAGTTTTTCAGCTAAATTTTCCTTAACCTCCGAGTCTTTACTGATACCGTCGTCTTGCTCGTTTACACTGCCTGACGTCTCCGGAGCCTGCGGCAAATCCACGCCAAGTTCCCTGGCCTTCTCTTTTTCATTCACTTCATTACCGAAATCTTTAATCGTAATCTCTTGGTTTTCTTCTGAAAGGATTTTTACATCTAGGGCCAAACTCTGGAGTTCTTTAATCAATACCTTGAATCCTTCTGGTACACCGGGTTCCGGTATATTATCTCCTTTTACGATAGATTCATAAGTTTTTAATCTGCCAACAACGTCATCCGATTTTACAGTGAGTATTTCTTGCAGCGTATAGGAAGCGCCGTATGCCTCCAGCGCCCATACTTCCATCTCTCCGAATCTCTGCCCCCCGAACTGAGCTTTACCCCCAAGAGGCTGCTGGGTCACCAGGGAATAAGGCCCGATAGAACGAGCATGTATCTTATCATCAACCAGATGAGCCAATTTCATCATATATACGTAACCAACAGTAACTTTATTATTAAATTTTTCCCCTGTCCTGCCATCATATAATACTGCTTTACCGTCTTCCGGCAGCCCTGCTTCTCTCAGCAGATTAAAAATATCATCTTCATTAGCGCCATCAAAAACTGGCGTAGCTACTTTGATACCCAGGGTTTTGGCCGCCCATCCCAGATGACATTCTAGTATTTGTCCTATGTTCATACGAGACGGTACTCCTAACGGGTTAAGAACAATTTCTATCGGTGTGCCGTCTTCCAGGAACGGCATATCTTCCTCAGGCAAAATCCTGGATATTACCCCTTTGTTACCGTGACGCCCAGCCATCTTATCCCCTTCGGAAATCTTGCGTTTCTGGGCAACGTATACCCTTACAAGCTGATTTACCCCGGGCGGCAATTCGTCCCCGTTTTCCCGGGAAAACCGCTTAATAGCTACGACCTTACCCGCTTCTCCATGGGGTACACGCAAAGAGGAGTCCCTTACTTCCCGAGCTTTTTCTCCAAAAATAGCCCGCAGAAGTCTTTCTTCCGGCGTAAGCTCGGTTTCTCCCTTAGGAGTAACTTTGCCAACCAGAATATCATCAGGCCTCACCTCTGCTCCTACCCTTATAATCCCCTGTTCATCCAGGTTTTTCAACATATCTTCCGACACATTGGGTATGTCACGTGTGATCTCCTCAGGTCCTAATTTTGTGTCACGGGCTTCACATTCATATTCTTCAATGTGAATAGATGTAAAAATATCTTCTTTTACCAGTTTTTCCGATATGAGAATAGCGTCTTCATAGTTATATCCTTCCCAGGGCATAAAAGCAACCAGCACATTACGCCCTAACGCCATTTCGCCGTTGTCAGTACTAGGGCCATCAGCTATAACAGTATCGGGTTCAACCCGTTGCCCTACTTTTACTATAGGCCGCTGGTTATAACAAGTCCCCTGGTTAGAACGAACAAATTTAAGCAATTTATACTCATCTATTTCACCATCATCGGTTTTAATCAAAATCCTGTCTGCACTTACTTTTCTAACAATACCGGCCCTCCTGCTCACTACTACAGAACCTGAATCTTTGGCTGCTTTATACTCAAGACCGGTCCCTACAATAGGGGATTCTGTCTGAATAAGCGGTACCGCCTGTCTCTGCATGTTCGCCCCCATCAGAGCACGGTTGGCATCATCATTTTCCAGAAAAGGTATCAGGGAAGAAGCGACGCTGAATACCTGTTTGGGCGAAACATCCATATAGTCTACCCGCTCTACGGGAACTTCTAAAATATCATCGTAATACCTGACTTCAACCCTGTCTTCCTTAAAAAAGCCGTTTTCGTCAATAGGAGCATTTGCCTGCGCAATAATATACTCGTCTTCCTCGTCAGCGGTTAAATAAAATATCTCATCAAGTACCCTTTTGGATTTTTTATCCACTTTCCTGTACGGGGTTTCAATAAATCCGAATTCGTTTACTCTGGCATAAGTAGCCAGCGATCCTATCAAACCTATATTAGGTCCTTCAGGAGTTTCTATGGGACAAATCCGGCCATAGTGAGAATGATGCACATCCCTAACCTGAAATCCTGCTCTTTCCCGGGTAAGCCCCCCCGGACCCAGGGCACTGAGACGCCTCTTGTGAGTAAGCTCGGCTAGCGGATTGGTCTGGTCCATAAATTGTGATAATTGCGAACTCCCAAAAAACTCTTTTATCGCTGCTGTTATTGGGCGTATATTTATCAGCACTTGAGGCGTAAGAGTTTCTACATCATGAATACTCATTCTCTCCCTGACTACCCTCTCCATTCTTACCAGCCCAGTTCTGAACTGATTCTGCAAAAGCTCGCCAATAGAACGTAATCTTCTGTTACCCAAATGGTCTATTACGTCTGTTCTGCCTTCTCCTTTTATCAGTTTAAGAAGATAGCCAATCGTTTCTGTAATATCTTCCACAGTAAGATGTCTCACTTCAACTGGAATATCAAGGCCCAGTTTTTTATTTAATTTATACCGCCCTACTGGAGCCATATCATAGCGCCGCGGGTCAAAAAACAGATTGTTGAGGAGCTGTTCAGCGGCCTCTTCAGTTGCCATTTCACCAGGCCGGAGCCTTCGATAAAATTCAATCAGGGCCTCTTTTTTATTGACTGCAGTATCTTTTTCCAGGGTTCTGGCTATATTTTCATTCCTATCATAAAGCTCCAAAATAGCTTCATCGCTCTCATAGCCTAAGGCCCTCAAAAGTACAGTAACAGGTATTTTTCTGGTTTTGTCAATTCGGGTATAAATGACTCCAGCACCGTCCATCTCCAGTTCAAACCAGGCGCCTCGGTTTGGAATTATAGTAGCACCGTACAAAATATTACCGGTAACATCCAATCGATCATTAAAGTAGACTCCGGGTGATTTAACAAGCTGACTAACTACCACCCTCTCGGCCCCATTAATAATAAAGGTTCCTTTTTCAGTCATAAGAGGGAGATCCCCCATGTATACTTCTGATTCCTTGATTTCCCCGTTTTCTTTGTCAGTTAACCTCACTTTAAGCTTAAGAGGCGCTTGGTAGCTGACATCCCTTTCCTTACACTCGTAAACTGAATATTTCGGTTTTCCCAAACTGTAATCGATAAAATCGAGTTCTAGATTTCCTGTAAAATCAGAAATGGGAAAAACCTCTTGCAGTACTTCCCGCAATCCTCGTTCCAGAAACCACTTGTAGGAATTAAGCTGGATTTCGATAAGATTTGGCAATTTGATGGGTTCTTCAATTCTAGAATAACTGAGTCTTTTTACGCCGCCATACTCTCTAATTTGGGCCATCAAAAAATTCACCCCTTTTAAATTTCCCAAAAGAGTGAAAAGCAAGGCCTAACCTAAAACCTCGCTTTAAAATTGAAAGAAAATCTCCACCTACACATTTTATGTTAAAAACACTAAAGATACTTAAAATTAATAAATGGCAATTATTAATATTAGCACAAGTGATCATCTTAGTCAAGAAATAACAGCTTAATCTGTATTTTTTTTATTTATCTTCTTTTGCTTCACCTTCTTCTCTACTCCCAGCTTCTATCTCCTCCCTAGCTTTCTCAAGGGAATACTCTTCTTCAATTATTTTATTGACTTTTTTCAGGCAACGCAAAAATCCAAATGCTATTATTAAAAATCCTATTGTAAAAATAGACAACCCCAGGTAGAAACCTTCCGGAACAACAGCCTGCAGCATAATATCATTTTGAATCCGGCCGCTGCTGGGATATAGATTCCATATACAAGAATAATCTTCAATCTGGTCAGCAGAACATTCTCTTATAATACCTGGAATTTTAATAATTAATTTCATATTATCGCTGGAAATGAGCTGACTGTAAAGGTTATGAGCGTTATCGTTATTTTTCTCTCCTTTTAAGCTGATTGTCTTAAAAATCAAGAAGTTTTTGACCCTGGCTTCAAGAGGGAAACGATCTGACAAGGTATTATATGTCTGCCAATTTTCTACGGTCCTGCTTATAACAACTTTCTCCCCCGATCGGGAATAATTCCACTCCTCGGCATCAACACTGAAATCATAGGCGCTGTCTGCAGTCACTTTTTCTTGAAGTAAACAGTCACTATCATCCCATATAATGCTCCACTCAACTTGCCCCGCAAATGCAACGGGCAAGAAATTTAAAAACACTGAAAAAAACACGAACCCAAATAAAAATTTTCTCACTATCATCATCATTTCCCTTCTTTTAGCAAATTAAACCTGAATTTAGGTTATACCAGAAAATTATTTCACTCAATATAAAATTTCCACTGTGTAAAAATATTTGCTAAAATCTATTTTATGCCTGAAATATGACCCGCAGCTTAACACTCCTGTCCATGCCCTGTTGTAATCTGCAAATAACTGAAAAAAACAATAAGGACAGCCCCATTTCGCTAGAGTCTGCCCTTTATCAGTTTTTATTTTAAACCTTTTCACTGCAGCAATATAAAATTTTATTTTACCTCAACACTGCCCCCGGCTTCTTCAATCTTTGCTTTGATTTCTTCAGCTTCCTCTTTGGATATCTTTTCTTTAATGGGTTTGGGAGCTTCGTCAACTAAAGCCTTGGCCTCTTTAAGGCCCAGACTCGTTATTTCCCTAACTACTTTTATTACATTAATTTTCTTCTCTCCAGCCGAGGTAAGAATTACATCGAATTCGGTTTTTTCTTCTTCTGCTTCGGCCTGAGCTGCACCTGCTGCTGGAGCTGCTGCTACCGCTACCGGAGCCGCTGCACTGACGCCGAACTCATCTTCCAGAGCCTTTACCAATTCAGACAATTCTAAGACGGTCAATTCCTTGACGATATTAATAACTTCCTGTACTTTACTCATAAATTCAATGACCTCCTTAAATCATTTCATATTAATTTTATAATTTTTAGATTTTTCGTCTTCCCAGGAATCGGGAATCACAAACAAAAATCCCTTGTTTGTTTTCCCCTTTGCACCTCTTTCCTCACTTCCTGCTGCAGATTAACCTGCCTCTTTCTGCTGCCTTATCTGGTCTATAGCTCGTACTAGCCCGGAAAGATTTGCATTTAAGACATACACAAAACTAGTAATTGGAGCCTGCATAGTACCGACTACCTGAGCAAGAAGCTCTTCCTTCGCAGGCAGTTCAGCCAAGGATTTGATTTTCTCAGCTGATACAACCTGCCCTTCAAGTATACCTACTTTAACTTCCAGTTTCTTATATTGCTTACTAAAGTCAAAAATAGTTTTAGCCGGAGTAACAGGATCTTCTGCGCTGAATAAAACTGCATTTGGACCAACAATACTATCTACCATATCCTCATACCCCAGTTTTTCTAAGGCGAAACGAAGCATAGTATTTTTAAGCACTTTATATTCTACACCAGGCTGCCTTAATCTATTTCTTAGTTCCGTCATTTCCTCGACGTTAATCCCCCGATAATCAGTAAAGATTACTAGGCTTACATCCTGGAATTTTTGCTTAATTTCTTCAACAACCTTTTGCTTTTCCTCCAGCTTTGGCATGCTCTTTCACCTCCCATCTATTTAAGTATCTCCCACCAGTACGAAAATGACTTCTTAAGCCTTCAGCCCCCCTCCATCCCCTGCAGTCATAGCCTCCTAGGGACGTAGGGCACCAGTTAAAAATTAAAAACCCCTGCAGACAATCTGCAGAGGTCATTAAACTGCACCGTATATTATCGGCCAAGCATTCTTTTTAGTCAGTAACCTCGGCAGGCGAACCTACACGGTCCATTAAGGCTTATACGCCACCGGCTGTCTACAGTTAATTTATGTTCTTTTAACAAAGTTTATTTTACTTGTTAATCGCCGTTAAAGCAAGAGGATTAATTTTTATACCTGGACTCATTGTGGAACAAACAGTTATCGAGCGTATATACTGCCCTTTAGCAGCAGGCGGTTTCGCTCTTATAAGAGCTTCAGCAAAAACACCCAGATTTTCCCGCAGTTTTTCAATATCAAAGGAAACCTTCCCAATAGGAACATGGATGTTGGCATTTTTATCAACACGGTATTCTATCCTGCCAGCCTTCAACTCTTTTACTGTACGTTCAATCTCAAAAGTAACTGTACCTGCTTTCGGGTTAGGCATAAGCCCTCTCGGACCCAATATTTTACCTAATTTGCCAACTACCGACATCATATCAGGTGTAGCAACAGCCACATCAAAATCAAGCCACCCCTGCTGGATTTTTTCAGCCAGTTCTTCTGCCCCTACATAGTCAGCACCTGCTGTTTCTGCTTCCTTGGCTTTTTCCCCTTTGGCAAAAACCAGCACCTTTCGTTCCTTCCCTGTCCCGTGAGGCAAGCTGACAGTTCCTCTTACCTGCTGATCAGCATGCCTGGGATCTACCCCTAGTTTAATATGCACTTCAACGGTTTCATCAAATTTAGCAGATGCTACGTCTTTCAGGAGTTGAAGTGCCTCATCTGTTTCATACAGCCTTCCACGGTCAATTTTTCGACTTGCCTCTTTATACATTTTACCTCGTTTCATAATCAAAACCTCCTTGTGGTTAAAACGGATTCTGGTCCTCCCACCTAAAATGCATTAATCAATTACTTCCAGCCCCATACTCCTCGCAGTTCCCTCTATCATTCTCACGGCCGCATCAAGATCAGCCGCGTTGAGATCTTTCTTTTTAATTTCAGCTATTTCAACAAGCTTAGCCCGGGAAATTTTCCCCACCTTCTTGACATTCGGTTCACCAGATCCCTTTTCGATATTAGCTGCTTTTTTTAATAAATCCGAAGCAGGCGGCGATTTAGTAACAAAAGTAAAAGACCGGTCTCCATACACAGTAATCTCTACCGGTATAATATAACCTGCCTGATTTGCAGTTTTGGCATTGTATTCTTTGCAAAATCCCATTATATTCACACCATATTGTCCAAGAGCTGGTCCTACCGGCGGCGCTGGCGTGGCTTTCCCTGCAGGTATTTGTAGCGATATCTTACCTATAACTTTCTTTGCCATTCTTCCCCACTTCCTTATATTTTGTCTATTTGCTCGTAATCCAGTTCTACAGGAGTCTCCCTGCCAAACATGGAAATATTGACCTTCACCTTGCCCCTGTCAGGCAGCAGTTCCTTTACTGTACCTTCAAAGTTAGCAAAAGGTCCGGTTTTAACCCTGATGCTCTCACCAATTTTTATGTCAACAAATTTAGGCTTGCCCTCTCCCAACCCCATCTGCTTCAAAATTTTTCCTATTTCTTCGGGCTGCAAAGGAATAGGCTTGCCGCCGCTGCCAACAAAACCAGTAACTCCAGGTGTGTGGCGTACTACATACCAGGAATCTTCGTCCATGATCATGTTAACAATTATGTACCCCGGGAAAACCTTTTTACTGGTGATTTTTTTCTTCCCGCTCTTGTATTCAATCTCTTGTTCTTCGGGGATAATTATATCAAAAATCTTGTCTTTCATGTTCATTGATTCTATTCTTTTGGTCATATCAACCTTTATTTTGTTTTCATGACCTGAATAAGTATGCACTACAAACCATTCACCCTGGTTTTTGAGTTTTCCGGCTGACTCATTCGTCTGCTGATTTTCTTGTTCATTTTCTAGTCTCTCATCGCGTTCCAACTGCTTTTCTTCGCTAATTGGAAACACCTCCTCAATCTAGGCAAAAACCTGAAATAACTTTTCCAGCAAGAACGAAAGCCCGAAATCAAATAACCATATGATTAAACCTACCAGAGCAATAGAAAATAAAACAACTCCTGTATATGCTAAAAGCTGTGTTCTGTTGGGCCAATGAACTTTTTTCAGTTCATTATAAACACTGCTTACATACCTTTTAGCGCTTTCCCAACGGCCGGTCACATGCGCCGTGCTTTTCGCAGGAACATTGTTTTTAGCCAAAATCATTCACATCCCTGATATTACTTAGTCTCCCTATGAACAGTATGGGCATTACAGAACTTGCAGTATTTCTTAATCTCAATTCTCTCAGTATGTTTCTTCTTATTCTTAGTAGTCGTATAATTGCGCTGTTTGCAATTGGTACATGCTAATACTATTCCTACTCTCACTCGTTTACACCCCCATCCTGCACGCAAAAATCCTACACTACTCTATCACAAGGTCATATATTGTGTCAACAATTTGCAATATTCACCATCCTAAAAAAAAGACCGAATGAAGTGCAAGAAGTCCCCTCTGTCCATGACAGCAGTCAGTCCCGGAGTGCAAACTATGAAGACAACACAGCAGAGGTTTGTCCTCTGCTGTGAAGACAATGCAAATAAGATGTCCAATACCTACTCTTCTATGCCGGTAACAACTCCAGCGCCGACAGTCCTTCCGCCTTCCCTTATAGCAAACCTCAAGCCCTCTTCTATAGCTCTAGGTGTTATCAGCTCGA
>JACIYB010000027.1 GCA_014360155.1 Syntrophomonadaceae bacterium | reverse complement strand
TCCGCCTCTTATCATTCCAGCAATTTCAGGGCGCTGTTTAAACTCTTCCAACAGGACAGGGGCTTCCACCGCCGGTTCTCCCTCCATAAGTTCTTCAATACTCACAACTATCCCTAGACTCAAGCTTTCCTTATTAGTATAAAGAAAACCGCCTCCAAATTTCCCCTTGGTGACTTCCCCCATATACAGATGAGCTGCCCCCTGTTCCCCTTCCAGATGAAAGCGCTCATTTATAATTCCTGCATCAAGCTCTATTACTTCTTTAAAACCGACAGCATAATCCTTAGCCTGCCCCGGCTGACGGAGGCCTGCTTTTTCTGATATAAGCGACAACACCCCATCACAGGCAACCACCACATCAGCACGCAGCTCGTCACCTGCAGCTATAACCCCGTCTATTTTCCCGTTTTCTTTTATTACATCATCTACCCTAACCTTGGTTAAAAGCATAGCACCCTTGTTTTCAACCTGTTTACCCAACCAACGGTCAAATTTAGAGCGAAGTATGCTGTAGCTCTGGTATGGCTGCTCAAGCATTTCATCGCCATAATAATTTAAACTCACGGACCGCTCTCCAGACATCATGGTAACCCCTTCACGGGTGATAAAGCGTTCCAGGGGAGCATTTTCCCAAAGTCCAGGAAAAAGATCGCGCACCGGGTTGATATAAAGACGCCCGCCGGTTACATTCTTAGCCCCGGGATAATCCCCACGCTCCAAAACCAGAACCTCAAGCCCTTTTTCGGCCAAAGTATAAGCACAACCCAGGCCGGCTAATCCAGCCCCTACTACGATCGCGTCAAATTTTTCCATCCTATAGCAGCACCTCCCGTCAATAGTCTTGCAATACACCCGGGTACAACTGAATTTTATTGCATTTCTTAATGAAATTATAATTGTATACAAATATTTTTTCAACAATTATTTTGTATGCAAAATAATTGTTGAGCGAATATCATGAGCTATTCTTGCGGGGTTAATTTCCCCAATAACTGCTGCAGCTGCTTTATTTCATCGTCTTCGAGTTTTAAAAGTGCTTTCTGATTAGCCCTGACAATAGCTTGCGATAAGGGCCCCTCAAGCTCTCTGCCTTTATTCGTTAATACTACCTGCAGAGATCGCCGGTCTCTGGAATTAGGCTGCCTCTTCACCAGCCCTTTATTTTCCAGACGATCCAGGATGCCGGTGACTGTAGAACTGTCTAAAAAAAGCTGTTCTGCCAACTGTTTGGCCGTTTGCCCATTCTTGTCCCACAAGCATTTTAATATTCCGTATTGACCCGGAGTAACCCCGTATGAATGCAATTCTGTTTTAAAAAGCTGGTACACAGACTGCTGCGCCTTGGTAAGTACAAAATTTATGCATTGGTCCAGTTCCATGGCAGACTTCCTTTCTATCTTGCCTTGAAATATTAAATTTCCTCCTGTTTTCAGGCATAAAAGCAACACAGCTGCTTATTTAAATTAAAGAAGATGATTTCACTGCTGAAAGTTATAATCTGCTGTTTTAAATGTATAAATATTCGTCGCCAGACTTCCGCATGGGCAACACCATTCCGCTTGTCTCGCGACGAAAGGGGTACCGGGCTAATTCGCATCCATGCTCAATATCCCTCTCGCCCCCTCCTTGGGGCTCGCCCCCTTTCGCTGCTTCGCCTTCGCGGGGTGTTGCTTCTATGCTCCGTCAACAGGCTCCTACATATTTATACATTTAAACAGGCTAACTTAGGGTTTTTGCAGTGGAATCAAAAGATTGAGTATTTTTTACCTTATTAATCCTGGTTCTACATCCTCAATATATAGTGTAAACTTTTTTTAGCTTGTATACAAGTTTTCTGTCTGTCAATTATATCGCGAGGACCAAAAGAACGGCTGAAAAGCAGGAAAACTGCGGTGCTCTGCCTATACCTGGTGAATAAATTTTTTGATGACCTCGAAATACCTGTTTAAATCGACGAACATTATATTATTATGGTCGGCAAAAGGAATAACAACCAGTTCCTTTTTTTCTGTCCCCAATTTCTCGAAAACAAGCCTGCCTTCCTGGAGAGGAACAAGGGCATCATGCTGCCCGTGAATAACCAGAGCGGGAATTTTTATTTTGGTTATCATTTCCAGGCATTCTTTTTCAATTTTATCCAAATCCACATCATATGCAGGGAGCCCGAGGTGTTTAACAAGCCTGGTCACACTCGCAAACCCGCTTTCAATAATAAGTCCTTTTACTCTATCCTGGTAATGATAAGCCAATTCCAGCGCGGAAATGCTGCCCAGGGATCTCCCCATAAGCCACAAAGAAAATGGGGCCGTTTTGTCAGCGATCTTTTTTTCTACCGTTTTGAATATGCTATGAGCATCTTTGATAAGGCTGAAAAAGCTGGGGTTTCCTCCGCTAGCACCGTACCCACGGTAATCCGCAACTACCAAGTTCAGTCTCTGAAAATTGTAAAAGGCAGCAATAGCATCATAATCGCTGACTACTTCACCATTACCGTGGAAATACAAGATCCAAGGCCACTCTTTACCGGCTTCATAAAAACGCGTGGAAATGGAAATGCCCCTTTCCACCGGAACAAAAAAATCGCAGGCATTTTGCGGGCAGGCACTGAAGTCTTTACGGGGATAAAACAGATATTGCAGAAGCACCGGCTGATCCAACGCAGAATAATCAGGCATATTTACCCTCCATCCGCTGTAATTTTTCTCTCAGGACAAGGTTCTTTAAGTTCATGGTACAGGGGTTTTAAGCTTCGTTCAAGTATCCCGTTCATATAAGCCAAAAAAATTCCGTAGTTTACAATAGGAACACCGGTATCCAGTGCTTTTTGTATTCGTGACAGCATCTGCCTGCGGTTCAGCATGCAGGCTCCGCAGTGAATGATCAGTTTAAAATCCTCCAGGTTTTCCGGATAACCCGATCCGCTGTACCAGTGGAAATCGAGCCGGCTGCCCACTTTCTGCTCCAACAGCCGGGGAATTTTAACAGTGCCTATATCGTCTTCCTGGCGGTGATGGGTACAGGCTTCGGCAATAAGCACCTTATCCCCAGCCTGCAGTTCATCTATTGCTTTCAGGCCCCACATTAAACTGTTTAAATCCCCTTTATAGCGGGCAAATAAAATGGAAAAAGAGGTGAGAGGAATTTCTTCATCCAGTATTGCAGCCACTTGTTTAAATACCTGGGAGTCAGTAATTACCAGTTTAGGCGGTTTTATTAGGGTTTGCAGGGCTTCTCGCAGCTCGGTCTCCTTCACTACCAGGGCTTGAGCATTGCGGTCTAGAATATCCCTTATAGTCTGGACCTGGGGAAGAATAAGCCGTCCCCGGGGTGCGGCGCTGTCTATGGGAGTAACCAAAATACACAGGTCTCCCGGGCTTATGAGATCACCTACAATATAACTTTTTTGAAATTCAGCCGGGGCATGTTTTATTATCATTTTTTTAAGATAGTCCAAACCTTCTCCGGCCAGACAGCTGACGGGAATCAGAGAAAGTCCCAGTTCTTTTTCTAATTTTTCTTTAACATCAATATCCTTTCCCAGCAGGTCAGACTTGTTTAAAACCGCTAAAAGGGGAATTTTCCGTGCTAAACATTCCTCTTTTATTTCTAACTCAAAAGAATCTACCCCCGCTCCAGGCTCAATCAGCAGCAGGGCTAAATCGGTTTTATCAAATACCTCTCTTGTTTTCTTTATCCTCATCAGCCCTAAATCCCCGATGTCGTCCAGCCCGGCAGTATCAATAATAACGCAGGGACCGAGGGGAAGTATCTCAATAGATTTATACACCGGGTCAGTAGTAGTCCCGGGATGATCTGAAACCAGAGCCATTTCCTGCCCGGTCAAGGCATTAAGCAAGCTCGATTTCCCTACATTGCGCCGGCCAAATATGGATATATGCAGGCGATTTGCCCTTGGGGTTTCGTTCATAGAATGTTCCTCCTCTTGATATAACTGAAAATGAGAACAGAAAAGGCGAAGGTTTATGCATCCCCCACCTTCACCTTAATTCTCCTTTTATAGTGCAAAGGGTCGCCCCATTCCCATAAGCCTAAGGTATACCCGCAACTATTTATCTCCTCCACCAATTCTTGCGGCTTTTTATAAAGCTTGTTTTCATATAAATAATAGTTTCCCCTCATATCATCCGGAGTCAAAACAGGCATTACTATATTGGCACCGGCTTTTAACCCCATTCTGAGCCCCTGGGGATTAATACTCTGAAGAGCAGTCGAAGCTACCATATTGATATCTGGCATCAACAGCCGGCACAAAGCCAGCATTTTCAGGGTAGTTGTATAAGGATCAAGCTGCTGCTCGGGACTCAATTTCGACAGTGGAGCAGAACGATGGGGAATATAGGGACCCATGCCCAGCATATCCACATCTTCTGCCTGGAAAAACTTCAGGTCCTGCAACAGATGTTCAGCTGTTTGGCCTGGCAGCCCTATCATTACACCCGTCCCTGTTTGATAACCAATATCTTTTAAAGCCCTGAGACATTCTACACGTGTTTCAAATTTTTGAGAAGGCGGGTGGATCCTGCCAAACAGTTGGGGAACAGACGTTTCGATGCGCAGGAGATAGCGATGAGCCCCTGCTTCCCACAACCTTTTATACTGATGGTAGCTCAGCTCGCCCACACTCAAAGTTATTCCTAAACCTTTTGAATCTTTATCAGCCTTCTGGCTCAGTTCTTTTATTTCCTCGACTACTTCAACCAGAAAATCAATCTCAAGCGGGGAGTCAATTTCCCCAGACTGCAAACAAATAGAATGATACCCGCTGTTGAATGCCAGCATCGCTGTCTGCACAATCTCTTCTTTGCTCAAACGGTAACGCTTAAGCTGCCGGTTACCCTTTCGCAGCCCGCAGTAGAAACAATTCCGGTCACAGTAGTTGCTGAACTCTATAAGACCGCGCAGATACACTTTATCCCCAATATTTTCTAAGCGGCATTTTGTAGCAGACTGTAATAATTCCTGCAAAACCTGGAGGTCATCGCTGTTCAAAATATCGATAATATCATTTTCAGCATACGGCTTCATTGTCAAACGAAGCACTCCTTTAGAGAATCTATTATTTCTTCCAGTTCACCAGGGCTCAAAATGTGCGCATTATCTATACATATTCCGTACCTGTCGTTAAGCCTTATTTTTTTAAATGCTATGCTTATCTCTTCACTGCCGCCGCACAAGTAGGCCCACCTGGGCCCGTAAATCCTGGCCCAGCGCACTTTCAGTTCGGGATATAATTCCATAAAGACCTGATTACATGCCAGTGCCAGCTTTTTTTCATCCGTACTGTAAGAAGGGTTATCAAACAACTCCTTTATTCTCTGGCGCATTTCGGCACTCTTTTTATAGGTATAAATCTCTCTCACCTGCCTCTATCCTCTCGAGAAATTCCAACACTTTTTCCCTGACCAGATCGTTGGGGAGAGCGGCAATTTCTTGCTCTATCAGTTTCTCCCCGATCTCCCGGGTTTCATCGCTGGCATAGTCCAGCAAATACTCCTTGAAGGTAAGAACGGCATTGGGCATACACAGGTGATGGACCTTGCCTTTTTTGGCAATATCCATGAAATAATCACCTGTACGCCCGCAGCGATAGCCCGCTGTACAGAAAGAAGTTATATAACCCATTTTTGCCAGATCTCTTATAGCTTCATCAAGACTGCGGTTATCTCCCAAAATAAACTGCTGCCGGTTGTGATCCGGGTCGTCTTTGCTGTAACCGCCAATAGCGATATTAGAACCCGCATCGATCTGCGTACAGCCAACCGATACAACCTCGTTTCTCACCTGAGCATTTTCCCTCGCCGTGAGAATCATACCTGTGTAAGGCACAGAAAGCCGTATCACTGTTACCAGTTTTTTGAAAGTCTTGTCATCGATTTTATACGAGCTTTTTTCTACAAAGGGAGTATTTACAGCAGGTTCTAACCGGGGAAAAGAAATGGTATGAGGTCCTACTCCCCCGAAATGCTTTTCCAGGTCAATAGTATGAAAGAGCAGTCCCATAACGTCGAATTTCCAATCATAGAGACCGAAGAGGGCACCTATGCCAACATCATCAACACCGGCTTCCATAGCCCGGTGTAAAGAATAAAGACGCCAGCCGTAATCCGCTTTAATCCCCCTTGGATGCAATTTCTTGTAGGTTTCGTGGTGGTAGGTTTCCTGAAAAACCTGGAAAGTGCCGATACCTACTTCTTTCAGGATCTTCAAGTCTTCAACAGACATAGGTGCAGCATTAACATTGCTGCGGCGTATTTCACCGCTGCCCACTTTAGTTTCATATGCTACCCTGAGAGTATCAGCTATATAATTTACATCAGAAGTAGGGTGTTCCCCATAGACCATTATAAGGCGCTTATGCCCTTTTTTAACGAGGGCTTTTATCTCTTCCCGTAGTTCGTCCATAGTCAGCCGGTGGCGAACGCTTTTCTCATTTTCACCCCTAAAACCGCAGTAGACACAGCTGTTTACACAGTAATTGCTGATATACAGAGGAGCAAAAGTAACAATCCGGCGCCCGTAAACTTTTTGTTTAATTTTTAGACCAGCTTCATACATTTCATGCCATAATTCCTCATCAGTACAGTTTAGAAGAGCAGCCGTTTCCTCCGGTTCCAAGCGGTTGAGTTCCAGAGATTTTGCTATTATCTCGCGTATTTCCTGCTTATCAGGCTGCTTCTTCTGCAAGAGCAGTTCATGGATGTAACCATCGTCTATAAAATCTTTTCCATTCTCCTTGTATTTTTCCACCTGCTCCGGTTTTATCACATTATCCATCCATTCTTTAACAGAAACTTTCCCCATAATTAAAATCCTCCTCTTTTTGCTTCAGGTGCCGCACTTCACACCTACCCCTTACTGGATTTAGTAAGGGCACTTTTAACCGTTACACCCGGAATATTTCCTAGCTTTCCAGTTAAAGATCCGATTTCATCTGTGCTGCCATCAATTATCAGCGATATTACCGCAACCCCCCTTTCCCGGTAAGGCAACCCCATCCTTCCTGCGATCATCTCCGCATGCTCACTCAAAATTTTATTAACTTTCGGCACCACCTCACGATCCTCGACAACTATTCCGATTACTCCCAGACGTTTGTCCATCGCGTACTATATACCTCCTTTGAAATAAAAATACCTACCCCAACACTAAGGAAAGGATAGGCACTTCAATACTGCATCATTAATCCCCTTAAACTCAGCCGCTAACCTTGTTATCAGGGTTTTGCTCTTATTTTTAATTTTATCAACCTAGGAGTCAGCCTCGTAGAGACCTCCACCAGGTTACAGCTTTTATTATATATTATTAAAATTATAGCTCTGGGCTTTTTATTATGTCAAGACTGCAATTAAGACGGATAGTATCAAAGAAGAGCAAAACCCATTACAAAAAGATTTTTAAAGGCCGCAGCCATTATAAATCTATTTTTATCTGTAAATTTATAGTATAAAGCTAACTCTAAAATCCCATTTCATGTTATATTATATAAGGAGGAGGAGGATTTACAGAGGTGTTTGTATGGATACATTGGCATCTACCTTTGGCGCGGTTGTGCTGATATGCCTTGGTTTGGGTCTAGTAGCGGCAGTAATATGTGTTTTTCTATTCAACAATTTCAATTGGTGGGATAAGCTTTAGCAGTTATTATTCAGCTTTTGCCTTGTCCTCTTCCTTGGGAATTGAGGCACCTGTATTTTTTTCTTTCTCTGGCTCTTCAAGTCCCTCGCTTTGGGCTTCGTCCACAGTCGAGGTTGGTGGTTTAATGTCTTCTTCTTCTTCTGATTCTACAGGTTCCTCATCTGGAGGCAATTCCTGTTCCTCTGTTGCTTCTTCCTGTTTATTATCAGGTTGATCCTCAGGAGAAGTTTCTCCGTTTTCGGCAGGTTGCTGATTTATCCTTCCATCTTCCGGGACCTGCAAAACAGGTCTTTCTTTTAATACCCAGCCATAATAGAGAATATTCATATAGTCCCTCCAGATGGGAGCAGAAACAGTACCGCCAAAACCCCCATACCCTTTTACTTCCGAGCCGTCACTATTACCGACCCAAACCGCTGTAACCAGCTCCTGAATATAACCGACATACCATAAATCCCGGCTTGCACTAGTTGTTCCCGTTTTACCTCCGCTCCTTATAGCAATAGCGGCATTCTTTCCTGTCCCGTAACGGACCACGTCCTTCAGAACATCATCCATCAGTAAAGCAGTATTACTGCTAATCACTCGTTCTGACCTTACCTTGTTTTTATAAATCATTTTTCCCGTATAATCTTCAATCCTCTCTACAACATAATACGGGTGGTACTCTCCCCTGTTGGGAAAAACAGCAAAAGCTGCTGTCATCTGCAGCAGGGATACGCCCTTACTCATTCCCCCCAGAGCTAGGGCCAGGTTTTTGTCTTCTTTGTCTATAGGGCTAATACCTAGACGTTCCAGGTAATTACAGGCTTTTTCTATCCCCAGCCGGTTTAATATTTCAACTGAAGCTACATTATATGAATTAACTAGCGCTTCCCTGGCAGTAACCTTCTCGGGAGCCGGAGCATAGTTTTGCGGGCAATAGCCTCCAAAGTCCCGGGGTTTGTTGTTAACCACAGTATCAAGTTCAATAATGCCTTCATTTATTGCCGCAGCGTAATAGAGAGGTTTAATAGCTGAACCGGGCTGCCTCGGAGCCACAGCCATATTCACTTGATTCCGCTCATAATCAACCCCTCCTACCAGGGCCTTAATTCCTCCTGTATAGGGATCCACAGATACAAGCGCTATATCACTGGCACTGATGCCCCTGTACTCAATAGACCTCACGTGCTTTATTACTGTTTTCTCGGCGGCTTCCTGCATACGCCTGTCAAGGCTCGTGTATATTTTAAATCCTCCTTGATAAAGCCTGGCAGTTCCTAACATTTCCTGCAGCTGCTGGGTAACATAGGCCGTAAAATAAGGATGCCTCTTCTGTTCAGTTTTAAATTCTTCTATGTAAAGCGGCTGTTGTTTTATGGTTTCTCCCTGATCAGCGCTTATTAGCCCTTGGCTTACCAATATATCTACCACCGTTTCCTGCCGCTTCTTAAGTTCTTCAAAGTTTCTGTCAGGAGAATAATACTCTGGCGCTTGAATCATTCCTACCAGCATGCATATTTCCGCTTTATTTAAAGAAAATATATCTTTATTGAAATAAGACCAAGATGCAGAAGCCATACCCGCGCATCCACGCCCCATGTATATTTCGTTAAGATACATATTGAGTATAGCCTCTTTCCCGTATTTTTCTTCTAGAGAAACAGCAATAAAAACCTCCTTAACCTTACGGGAATAAGTCTTTTCCTGGCTGAGGAACAAAGTCCGGGCCAATTGCTGGGTTATGGTGCTCCCTCCTTCAACTTTGTCCCCTGCTCTTATGTTTTTCCATATAGCCCTCCCAATTCCCCTGGCATCAAGACCAGAATGCTGATAAAAACGGCGGTCCTCTACAGCCACAACCGCTTCCTTTAAAAATTCAGGATAATCCTCGCTGTATACCCTCTTATAACCTATACGGGACATTTCTTGTCCATCGCTGTAATAAAGCACAGTCTGTTCCCGTGGCTGATACTCCCACCTGTTGATCCCGGTAGTCACCAGCAGTATACTAGGCATGGAATGGGTTAGCGAAGCCCCAATCAAAAAAAATACGGCAAAAAGTATTAAACCCGCAAATCCTAATACTAATTTGGCGAATAAGTCCTTCACCTCGGATCCCTACCTCTATATTCAATAATAATGCGAAAGCTTTAAATTCTCCAGCCAAATTAACATTATCCAGCAAGGTACCTTTAGTACAAAAACGACCTCTCCCCTCCCGTTCCCTGCAGCCACCCCCTCCATCCCTTGCAGCCGTCCCCTCCCGGGGATGAAGGCTTAAGGTATATTATATAAAGATTCTTTTTCCAAAAATAGCAGTTTATTCAGATGAAAATATGGATTACAATAATATAAGATGTCTACTTTTGTTGAATATATCGGATAATTTTCATTTATAATCATAAATCATGAGCCTAGCTGGTTTACTACAAGGGAGGGCAACTCTTAATGGAAAAAAAGACTGCCGAAAGTCAGGTTATCGTCGTCACTTCTGGTAAGGGGGGGGTAGGAAAAACTACTACTGTGGCTAACGTAAGCGCCTCATTATCTAAAATGGGATACAAAACAGTTGTCATAGACCTCGATATCGGGCTGAAAAAACTCGACTTAATATTGGGCTTGGAAAACCGGGTAATATATGACATAGTACAGGTTATTGAAGGTGAATGTACATTGCGGCAGGCACTGGTAAAAGATAAACGCTTTCCTGGCCTGTACTTGTTGCCTGCAGCGCAAACCAGAAACAAAGATGAAATAACACCTGAACAGGTCAAAAAGATATGCGAACATTTGAAATCTGATTTTGATTTTATTCTTATCGATTGCCCGGCAGGAATTGAACAGGGATTTAGAAATGCGGTTGGTGCTGCTGATAAGGCTATCGTAGTCACTAACCCCGAAATTTCAGCTGTAAGAGATGCAGACAGAATTATAGGCCTGCTGGAATCTGCACAATTTAAAGAAATTAAACTGATTATAAACCGTTACCAGACAAATATGGTAAAAAAAGGTGATATGCTCAGCATTGACGATCTGCTTGAACACCTCTGCATCGACTTACTGGGCGTGGTTCCAGAAGACAGCAATGTTATCATATCAACCAACAAAGGAGAGCCCATAGTTCTAAATGGACATTCCAAGGCAGCTATTTCTTTTAACAATATTGCTCTTCGCTTAACCGGTAAAGAAGTAGAGTTCCCCAGCTTTGAAGAAGAATCTTTATGGAATAAGCTCAAAAGCCTGGGGCGCAACATTTTTCCCGGTAAATAAAGGAGGAATTTATCAATGTTCGATTTTCTAAAACGGGTCCTCACAAACGACAGTGCCTCCAGCCGAAGACGTGCAAATGAGCGTCTCAGGCTCGTCTTGACTCATGACCGTATAGGTGCGTCATCACAGCTTATGGAGACATTAAAAGAAGAAATAATTCAAGTTATCGCCAGGCATTTTGAAATTGACGGTACGCCTGAAGTTACCCTCATCAGAGAAGGAAGACGTTCAGCCCTGGATATAAATATCCCCTTAAAAGGCAGGTAGTAATTTTAATGCTTAAAATTAAAGGAATAAACAAAAACCTGGTTCTCGTTTTTGAAAACGGCTCTTTTGAAGAATATACGGCATTTCTCGAAAACAAATTCAAGGACAATAAACAATTGTTCAACGGTTCTAAAGTTCTCTTTACGGGGAAAGGCTTGAATTTCCTGTCCCATGAACAAATCGCTGCTTTGCAAAGACTATGCCTCGACCACGGGATGATTTTGAACAACAGTGAAGCCAATCTTCATAAAACTCAAAATAGAGATGTCGTAATATACAGAAATTTAAGAAGTGGACAGAAAATCCGCTCCGAAGGGTCAGTTATCGTATGGGGAAATGTACATGAAAGTGCTGAAATCATGGCAGCCCAGGATATTATTGTACTAGGCAAATTGGAAGGAGTAGCACATGCTGGCTTCTACGGCGACTCGAGCAGTATCATCTTCGCTTTAAGTCTCTCGCCTACTCAAATCAGAATAGGCAACAAGATATCACGCTCCCCGAAAGATCAGGTCAAAAACCCTTATCCAGAGATAGCCTACCTGGAAGAGGACACTATATGTATAAAAGAATATAACCCTAATAATAACTTAACCCGGATGAAAATACTTTAAAAACAAAAATAAGGGTTTTTCCCGCTTTGCACTTTCCAGTTTTCATCTCCCCATAAAAGCCAGTAAGCTAACACATAAATTCCTACCCGGTTATGCAGGATGTTTTTGTTAACCTCCCATTTCCCGCCGACACACCTACTGTTGAAATAAAGCAGGGGATGAAGCGGGAATGAAGGCTTAGGAACACTCGGGTCCGGTCTTAACCTTCATATTGTTTTTAAACGATTATACTAACTCCAGAAGCGCCGCTGCCTGGGCAATAAGCAAACAAGTAAAGCAAGCAATGCCCAAAGGTATTAAGACCGCAAGAAATGTCCATTTGAAACTTCGGGTTTCTTTGTAAATAGTAATCAGGGTCGTCCCGCAGGGGTAATGAAGCAGGGAAAACAGCATAACACATAGCGCCGTTATCCAGGTCCATCCGTTTTGCTCCACTAGGAGGTTCCTCAGTGCCTGCAAACCTTCAACCTCGATCATGGCTCCAGTAGAAAGGTATCCCATCATCATAAAAGGCAAAACTGTCTCATTTGCCGGCAAGCCTAAGATAAAGGCCATTAGAATGATACCGTCGACTCCCATCAACCTCCCCAGGGGATCCAAAAAAGCAGCAGCATGCGACAAAATACTGGTCCCCCCAATTGCAGTATTGGCTAAAATCCAAGCCGCAGCACCTGCCGGAGCAGCTACTACTGTCGCCCTACCCAACGCGAAGAGAACTTTGTCAAAAATAGACCGGACTATTACCTGCCCTACTAAAGGTTTGCGGTAAGGAGGCAGTTCCAGGACAAAAAATGAAGGGATACCTTTCAGCACAGTCCTGGAAAGGATCCGGGATACGGTTAACGCAGCAATAACTCCCGTCAAAATAATTCCCCCTACAATTGCAGCGGCTGCTAGGCTGCGGTAAGCTTCAGGACTTACCTCTTCCGCAATAACAGCAGCCATTACAATCAGCATGGGAAACCGTCCGTTACAGGGCACAAAATTATTGGTCAAAACAGCTATTAATTTTTCACGCGGAGAATCGATAATGCGGCAGGACATTACCCCGGCAACATTGCATCCGAAACCCATGCACATAGTGAGTGCCTGCTTCCCATGGCAGCCTGCCCTGCGGAAAAAATCGTCCATATTAAAAGCTACACGGGGCAAATACCCTGTATCTTCCAGCAGAGTGAAAAAAAGAAAGAAAATGACTATCGGAGGAAGCATCACTGAAATTACCCAAGCTAGGCAGCGGTATACCCCCAGCACCAGAAAGCCATGCAGCCATTCAGGAGATCCGGCCTGCAAAAGTAAAGCAGTCAGCTGCTCCTCTCCCCAAAACAGGAATTTCGCCAGCACCTGGGAAGGGTAATTAGCACCCGTAATTGTAACCCACAAAATTATCCCCAGAAGAAGCAGCATTACAGGAAAAGCCAGCCAGCGTGAGGTGAGAATATCGTCTAGTTTACGATCCCAGTCATTTTTTTTTGTCCCTTTACGGACTACTTTTTCGGCTATCTGCTCGGCGTTTTTATATATAGTTTCTATTATCCTGTCATCGAGCCTCTCAGTTTCCAGGGGAATATGTTTATTTGTCCGAATAGCGTTTTCTCCGGTTTTCATGCAAGTGTTTTCCCTTCGATGTTAAAATAATTCTGGATCCCTTTTAATATGCCTTTATCGCCCCAGACCAGCCATAGAGCAAGACCGCGCGTATTTATAACACCGCCGGAAATCATGTTTCTAATTTTCTCTTCCACTCTTGCAACCACTGCTTCGATCTCCGAATCATATTCTATTACTTTGGGGCGGCTGACTGCTTTCCCCTCAGCTACATCCCTTATTACTTTTTTTAATTTATTAATCCCCCTCCCTTCCCGGGCAGCAGTAGCCACTACCGGCACTCCCAGTTCTTGAGACAGGGCCTTTACATCTATAAAAATAGCTTTCTTTAAAGCTTCGTCTATTAGATTCACGCACACAACAACCCTAGAGGTGAGTTCTAGCACCTGCAATGCGAGGCTTAAGTTTCTCTCAAGGCAAGTCGCATCTGTTACTACGACTGTAACATCCGGGCAGGCAAAAAACAGAAAATCACGGGCTATTTTTTCATCCAGAGAACCGGCAAACAAAGAATAAGTCCCTGGAAGATCTACCAGAATATACCTCTTGTTGTCAAAATAAAAACGCCCTTGAGTCTGCAGAACAGTTTTCCCCGGCCAGTTGCCGGTGTGCTGTCTCATCCCGGTCAAAGCATTAAAAAGGGAACTTTTCCCCGTATTGGGATTGCCTATGAGGGCAACCACGGTTTCACAAGAGGAGCTTTTTACATTAAATCTATTCCTTATAGAAGCAATTTCCTGAAAATTCATAGATGCTGGCCTCCAATCTCCCTGTTTTAAATACAGCCCGCCGTTTAACTGCATACCGCAAATATGTAAGATTAACCCCGAATTATCAATATCCGCTCACTCGCTTCTTCCCGCAGGGCAATTAAGGTGTCCCTTATTAGATAGGCATTAAGGCCGCCCGCAGGACTGCGCCTTACGTTCTCGACCACAGTACCGGGTACAAAACCCAGATCGAAAAGCCTGCGCCTCACTGGGCCATGGACATTAATTGCAGCGATTATTCCCCTTTCTCCTACAGGCAGCTGGTTTAATTTGATTTTTTATCCCCCCTCTGGAGCTTATGAGCAGTACCCGGTAATTTATAATAAGCAGAAACAAATTTAATTGTTACTAATATAACCAAAATGTAAATAATGCAGCGGTCTTCGTAATTCAGCCTTTAATTATCTGCCAACAAATAAGGACGGTATTATACCGTCCTTATTTGAAATCCTTCATATCTTTAATATTGATTCCACTGCAAACCCCCTAATTTAGCCTGTTTAAATGTATAAAAATGTAGGAGCCTGTTGACGGAGCATGGAAGCAACACCCCGCGAAGGCGAAGCAGCAAAAGGGGGCGAGAGGGATATTGAGCACAGATGGGAATTAGCCCGGTACCCCTTTCGTCGCGAGACAAGCGGATGGTGTTGCCCATGCGGAAGTCTGGCGACGAATAACCAACAGATTATAACTTTCAGCAGTGAAATCAATATTATATTAAAACAGAAAATTCTTAGGTGCTTTAAGTTTTTGGGGTTTCCCAGCGTTTGCCCAGACCCTGGGTTAAACGGTCAATAATAATCGCAAGCACAACAATCGCCCAGCCGGCTTCAAACCCGTCACCGACGTTTATCCGGTTAGTAGCAATAAGCACCAGCTCTCCCAACCCCCCGGCCCCTATCATGCTGGCAATTACAACCATAGCTAAAGCCATCATAGTTGTCTGGTTAATTCCAGCCAGGATGGAAGGCACAGCCAGCGGCAACCTCACGTCCCGCATCATCTGCCAGCGGGTAGCCCCGAAAGCCCTAGCCGCTTCCTGCACATCAGCCGAAACCTGGCGAATTCCTAAATTAGTAAGGCGCACTACAGGCGGCAACGAATAAATGACCGTAGCCACCACTCCCGGCACCTTGCCCAAGCCAAACAGCATCAAGGCAGGGATGAGATAGACAAAGCTCGGCATAGTCTGCATTGCATCCAGCACAGGAGTCAATACAGCACTAAAACGCTCTGATTCAGCCATAGCGATACCTAACGGTATCCCCAGCAGAAGAGAGATTATAACCGCAGTAATAATGATAGCCAATGTTTCCATAGATACCTCCCATAAGCCAAAAACTCCTATGGAAAACAAAAGCAATCCCAGGGCAAGCGGATAACGCACACGGCGGGTCTGCAACCAACTTATCAGCATCACACCTGTAAGCCACAGCCACCAGGGAATTACTAACAATAAATCCTCTATTCTGAGCAACATACTCAAAACTGTATTTGAAAATGCATCAAAAGCCGGCCCCCAAGCAACCGTCATCCACTTAACAAACGAGTCTATATGCGGGGCGACGTGAAATCGAAAGTAATCAGGGAACAACCTTATCACCCCTTACAATGCCGATGGCTCTGATCTTCCTGGTTTTGCTCTTGCCGGAATCAACGACTTTGATACCGCTGTATTTCTCTTCTTTTTCTAATATATCGGCTACGCGGCGTTCATCCTGGACAAAACGCTCCACATATTCGTCAACCGGCTGGGTGACAATTTCCTGGGGAGTTCCTGCCTGTACGATAACTCCTTCTTTCATAACCGCCATTTGGTCCCCAAGCCGCAATGCTTCATTGAGATCATGGGTAACAAAAATAACCGTCTTGTTGAACTCGTTTTGCAGCCTTAACAGTTCATCCTGCATTTCACTGCGGATTAGCGGGTCCAGCCCGCTGAACGGCTCATCCATCAATAACACGTCGGTATCCTGGACCAAGGCACGGGCAATCCCCACGCGCTGCTGCATTCCTCCTGACAGCTGTGAAGGATAATGGTTTTCCCAGCCGACCAGCCCCACCTTTTCGATAACTTCCTGTGCTTTTTCCCTTCTTTCTTCGCGGGATACCCCGCGCAGTTTTAAGCCAAAACTCACATTCTCCCAAACAGTCCGGTGGGGAAGCAAACCGTAGTGCTGAAATACCATGGCTGCCCGTCTCCGGCGAAAGTCGGTCAGCTGCTGCTTGTTCATGGAAGTCACTTCTTCCCCGCTAACAATTATCCGGCCAGCAGTCGGTTCAACCAGCCGCAAAACACAGCGGATCAAAGTGGACTTGCCGCTGCCAGAAAGCCCCATAATAACGAAGACCTTCCCCTTTTTCACTTTAAAAGAAACATCCCGGACTGCTGCCACAGCTCCTTCTTCTTCCGCCCTAGCCAATGAACTATGGTCAGTTACATCTATATCCTTCACACAGCCGCTAAATATTTTCCACAGATGTTCAACTTCTATAACAAAATTTTCATCTTTGTCCATTTATTCCACCTCGTCAAGTGCCTTCTCGACTTTGGCGGCCACATCCTCCGGAATCCATTTTTCCCAGGTATCAGGGTACTCTTTGAGGAACCAGATAGCTGCAGCTTCTACGTCATCACCGTGGTTGTGCATATAGGCAAGTGCAGCATTGACCTGCGCTGTTGTCGTTTCGTATTTCTTGAGAAATGCCACTACTTCAGGGGCCTTTTCTTCTAATTCACTGTTTATGCCTATCAAAACCGTAGATGGCGGGTAAGCACAGCCGTAATTCTCATCCCACGTCTCCTCATCATATGGAGGTTCTTCCAGCAAAGTCATATCCAGCTGCCCCATAACCCAGGTGGGTTCCCAGTAATAGCCAACCCACGGTTCCCCTTTGTTATAGGCGGAAACCATAGAAGCAGCAAGCGCAGTTTGGGAACCGGTACTGAACAGGTTGTAATATTCACTCAGGCCATATGTCTCGAATTTGATTTCGTTGATCTCCGTACACTTCCACCCCGGCGGGCTCTGGTGGAAACGGCCTTTGGTTGGGACCTCAGGGTCTTTAAATAATTCCCAGTACTTGGGCAAATCTTCGACTGATTTGAGATCGGGAGCTACCGGCTCAATACCCCGTTCAGGGTCACCTTTAATCATATAAGTAGGGACATACCAACCCTGTGTTGAATCAGGGAAATTGCTGCCCAAATCTTTTGCCTTGCCCTCATTTAGCAGCTTGTTCCACGCTTCTTTATAGTTATCAGCCCAAATTTCCATAAGAACATCGATATCGCCTTTGCCCATACCCTGAAGAGTCGGCAGGCTTTCCCCAAATACATATTTAGGCGCAGGATAGCCATAACCGTGTTCTACAATAAACCCGGCAATCCGGTTATGCACCTGGATACTGGCCCAGCTGGCATCGCCAAAAACCAACTGGGGTTTCTCAGCACTTCCACTGCCTGAACCGGCACATCCTGTCAAAGACAGAGCAAACACCAGAACCAAAACCAGCACGAGAGACTTTTGTTTCAATCCCAACGACCTCCTTTTGAATTTTTGCACGACAATGAAACCTCCTTACCGGCAGGCACTGGGCTATTAACATCGCGGGCATTGCATACAGGATATGGCATAAAAACACTTGAGCAAATAAGAGAAGCAGTTGAAGAAATGCTCGAAAAGCAACTGATTTTCTATATAATATAAATAATATTAAAATCTACTCAATATACCTTTATTATTTATTAACCCGCTTTGCCTACGGAGTTAGCTGACGGACTCGGACCCGGGTTAGCCCTATTCCGGATTTTTTCTTCATAGAAAAAGCAGCCGGAAATTCGCCCCAACAGTGGTTCCCCCGCGTTTCTTTCTCCAAAAACCAAAAAGAAACTTCGGCCTGCCATGAATTTTTATTAACACTTGGTAATTATTTTATATTAACACAGGTACACCGGTCAAACACAGTATCTCCTGTTTTTACAGCCTGTCTCATAATAATTGAGACAATATATGGATTGCAAAGATCTTTTGTTCTTTTACTCTTTTATTGGCTATTATTCTCTATTATGCTCCTCCTTGATGAATATTTTAAATAAGGAATGCTGTACGTAACATTGCTGAAAATTTTAATAAGAGCAATAAAAAGCCCGAAAATTAATTAGCTGGGTGAAGAGTTTCTATGGTATAATTTAACAAAAAGGTATGATGGCGGGGAAGTTTTTGCGGGTATACTTATGTTAAAAGCCTCGCCCAAAAGGGGGCAGTAGAAGTGGATGTCTCAAAGAATGAACTGCATCGAAACGCGGCCAGGGCTTCTTTGCCTGGGATAAGTGAAGAAGAGATGGCGGTATATAGGGCTACCGCCCAGCGGCGGCTGGAGCAAGAAGAAAAAAGACTGGCAGTACGACGGGAAAAGGCTTGGAAAACGGCGCGGCGAGCGGCCAAATTGCTCAAGGAGGATTTTGGCGCCCAGCGGGTGGTCGTCTTTGGTTCCCTCCTCCGTCCGGAATGTTTTAATAAATGGTCCGATGTGGATATCGCTGCCTGGGGAATTCGCCTCGAAGACACTTTCCGGGCCATGGGCGCAGTGATGGACTTGAGCGAAAATATCGAGATCAACCTGGTGGATATGGACACCTGTCGCGCTACCCTGCGGGCAGTAATCGAGCGTGAGGGACAAGAGATATGATTGAGCGCTATCTGGTAACTGCTAGTCGTATTCGCCAGGAACTTGCCGATTTAGAGAGAGTCGTAAGGCGGGCTGAACAGGCCATGGGTTTGGCCCGGAATTCCACGGAGCACGACCTTTATCTTGATTCCGCCGCGCTGAATTTGCACGACTTCTATAGCGGGCTGGAACGCGTTTTCCGTCACATTGCGGCAGATGTGGACCAGAGCATCCCAGGCGGACCGGAGTGGCACCGCGATCTATTGCGGCAAATGGGTATTGCTTTATCGCAAGTTCGTCCTCTGGTGCTTTCCCCGAATACGGTAACAGGTCTGGACGAATACTTGCGCTTTAGACACGTCGTTCGCAATGTTTACGCTTTCAAATTTGATGTGGAGCGAATTGAACGCCTCATTCGACAATTGCGACCGCTTTTCAATCAGGTGCGCATAGAACTGCTAGCCTTTGCTGATTTCCTGGAACAGGTGTGAAGTTCAATAGGAAGGACTACGACGCTATGCCGGGATGTCCGGTGAAACCTGGGAAAAATCGAGACGGTGACCATCATCGCCCTGGTCCTTCGGGAACATTTGGGACGTATCCCCTGCGGCCAGTGCCAACCTGAGCGATACTGGCGGAACCGTCGCTTTTCGACCAGCTGAGAACCTATACGGTTACTCTCACAGGGATGACCGGGGGACAGCGATTCCGTCACCAAAACCAACGTATCTATTATGATTTGTGATATTATGATCTCTTTTTCTGGTTTGGTGAAAATTCTGCAGGAATATGGTATTTTTTTAATTTTCTGTACAGAGTTGAAAGGTCAATTTCCAAATATTTAGCAGCCATGCTCATGTCCCCTCTTGTGGCCTGCAAGACCTTGCTAATAGCTTCTTTTTCAAACTCCCAGGTCATAGTTTTTAAGCTCTTGAGCCCTGAAGCTGCCTGAAATTCACACCTGTTATTCAGAAAGGCAAAATACCGGCTGCGGAGGATGCTGGCATGTTTCATATCTGCCATAATCATGGCTCTCTCCAAAACGTTTTCCAATTCTCGGACATTTCCTGGCCAATAGTAGCTGCTCAGCAATTTCAGCGCTCCCTCAGAAATATCTTTTATAAAAACATTTAACTTTTTATTCAATTTGCATATCAAGTGCTGGACTAAAACAGGTATATCCTCCTTCCGCGATCTAAGAGGCACCATTTCCAAACGAACAACATTTAAGCGGTAATACAGGTCTTCACGGAATTTTTTTTCTTCCACCATTTTCTCTAAATCCCGGTTGGTCGCTGCAATTACCCTTACGTTTGTCCTGATCGGGCGGTTGCCGCCTACTCTTTCTATCTCCTGTTCCTGTAAAACAACGAGCAATTTGCTCTGCATAGTTAAAGACATTTCCCCAATTTCGTCCAGAAAAACGGTACCCCCGTTGGCAAGCTCAAACTTCCCGGGTTTCCCCCCTTTTTTGGCACCGGTATAAGCCCCCTCTTCATAACCAAAGAGTTCGGCTTCCAGTAAGTTTTCCGGTATGGCAGCACAATTTACCCTTATAAACGGAAGTCCCGAGCGGTTGCTGCTGTTATGTATAGCATTGGCAAAAAGCTCTTTGCCGGTTCCGCTTTCCCCGCTGATTAAAACCGTAGTACTGCCGTGGCTTGCTATTTGTCTGGCAAAAGCTTTTAGCTCTTTTAATTTCTCATTATTACCGACAATATCATCAAAACTATATTTTGCCCTGTACAGTTCATTGACTTCGTCTTTATACATATTGAGCTCATTTAGTAAGTTTTCCACTAAATTTTTGGCATTCCAGATATCCAGGAAAACACTGTAAGCGAAAGCCCCATTTAACTTGCCGTCTTTATATATAGGGATACAGGAAGCAATCATGTTATACCCATTAACCCGCCAGTTATAACCCACAACAGCCTTGCCCGTCCTCAAGACAGCAGTAACTCGAGTTTGAGGCGTAAATTCCTTTATGGGCCTGCCCAGTGCCTCTTCTTTAGAGAGATTTAAAATTTTCAAGTACGTCTTGTTAATATACAAGAGATTTCCTTCATTATCAGTTATAAGCGCTGCCATATATGGGTTTTGGTCAAACAGCTCTTCCAACAATTCGCCGATTTTCATTTATCCCCCCCCTTTTTTAGCTTCTCAGGACAACACACATAATTGATAAAGCAATGAAGTAGAAAGGCAGAAATGCACAAGTTTGCTGCAATAAAACAACGAACAGCGGAAGTAGGTATTATAATATATATGCTGGATATGCTAAAAAATTCCAAAGACAGGGCTTGCCATAATAAGCAGTGCTTTAATTATCTGATCTGCATGTTCTTGTTAACTATGATAAAATATCTTTTAATTTTTGGCAAAAATTCTAAAATGGTTGGCGAGCGTTAAGATACTATCGCATAGTTATGTGATCTTTTAAGAACAGCCTGAAATGGGGTATAATATATAATTATAGTTGGAGGTAATAGGTATGAAAAGCTATCCTGTTATTTTAGAACAGGATGGTGATGATGGCTATGTTGTATCTTGTCCTGTTTTTAAAGGATGTTATTCTCAAGGAAGAACGATAGATGAAGCGCTAAAAAATATAAAAGAAGCAATAGAGCTATGCCTTGATGACGAAGAAAACCCAGTTGGCAGTATAATTGTTGGCAATGTGGTGTTAGAGAAATGACCCCTAAGCTGCCTGTAGTTTTTGGTTTAGAATGTATTAGAGTTCTAGAAAAAGTTGGATATAAAGTAGTTCGACAAAAAAGCAGCCATACCAGGTTAAAGGATATTAATGGAAAACTGCCTCCTGTAACTGTTCCGGATCACAAAGGACTTCATCACAAAGAACTTCGTCCTGGATTGCTAAGAAAAATATTGAAAGATGCAGAGCTTACAGTAGAAGAATTTATACAATTATATAAATAAACTGTTTGGAGTGACGCCTCTGACATATCCAGTTTTGTATCTGTGCAAAACTGGTT
>JACIYB010000026.1 GCA_014360155.1 Syntrophomonadaceae bacterium | reverse complement strand
CTTTTACTTTCTTTTTCCCCTGTTCCTGCTTAAGCTGGTCAACATCCACTGAACCACTGCTTAAAGCAGACAACAGATCGTCTATTTCACTCTGGGATAAAACTTCACTCATTATACCCCACCCTTTAAAAAGGTAAACTTTATACGACCATCGGCACTTTGAACTCTAAAATCACTGCATTATAAAATCAGTGAAATATACATTGACTACTACGTTGTCTCCTAGCTTGGCGTTAAGATC
Organism: Syntrophomonadaceae bacterium; assembly: GCA_014360155.1. GTDB lineage: Bacteria > Bacillota > Syntrophomonadia > Syntrophomonadales > Syntrophomonadaceae > JACIYB01. The sequence goes on along the minus strand of JACIYB010000026.1, from coordinate 22,041 downwards.
CCGCTTAATTTCCTCTTTCAAACCGCCTCTGTTCCTCACGTCCAAATCAGCAACCGTTTTGGAAGCCAGGATTGTCAAGATGCTGTCCTGGACTACAGGCATAAACTGGCTCAACTTTTCCTGAGCCTCTTTACTGGAAACTTCTACAGTCACTTCCACCTTCAAAAACCGGGCCCCCTCTACAGAATCAACATTGGTTGTGAACCCCCCTATGGGTACCAGAATACCCTTAGGAGCATGGTTCCCATTTTCCTTCTCCTCTTGCGGCATCAGCGGCGCTATTAAACTTTTCATCAAAAAATAGGAGGAACCCATAGCAATAACAAACAGCAAGAGGCCGATAAAAATAATCCTAATGTCAAATACCGATTTCTCCTTCACTTCATTGCTCGACTCGTCTGCCAAAATCAAACCCCCTTCACCAAGTCTATTTTTTTAATGTAGAACAAGCGCGTTTTTTAAATTTAATAACCTGGTCGCAGATCTGGCCAGTAGATTCTTTTACCACGATTTTTTTGCCGGTGGTTAAAGTAATGACTGTATCAGGCGTTTCCTCCATAAATTCGATCATATCTAAATTCAGTACAATCTTCTCCCCGTTTAACCGTGTAAGGTATATCATAAGCCCACCCCATATTTGCTGTTCTCAGAACAACTGCCACCGTCAAACGTGTTTAACACGTTTGACGGCGGCGAATATATTAACGCTTGAGGTTTACGAGTTCTGACAGCATTTCGTCTGAAGTTGTTATTATCCTGGCGCTGGCCATAAAACCCCTCTGGGTAATTATCATCTCCGTAAATTCTTCCGACAGGTCCACATTGGACATTTCCAGACTGCCAGGCAAAATAGCCCCCATCCTGTCCTCACTTGGAGCTCCTATCTGGGCATCGCCGGAATTTTTTGACAGCTGAAACATATTGCTCCCCACCTGGGCCAAACCGGCAGGGTTTTGAAAATCAGCCAGGGCCACTCTCGCTAAGTCTCGCAACTCTCCGTTGTCGTAAACACCCCTGATTACCCCGTCACTGCCAATATTAAAACTTGTTAAAACACCGGCAGAACAGCCGTCCTGGTGTTCCGCCCAGGCCGTAGACGGAGAATTAAACTGGGAAATCTGGCTTAAATCTATACTGAGATCGATGGGGTCCGCCCCAAAAGCAGTCCGGTCAATGCTGAGATCAATACTGGTAGTGTTGCCTGTGCTGGTATCAATGTCCCCCTCGCTGGTAAACCGTATATCTCCAATTCTTACAGTTGTAGATCCTGTTGGGCTGGTACCTCCGACGTCAAAGTTTCCGCTAGTATCAGCAGGAAAATCGGGATCTAAAGAAATATCGCAATACCACTGCACATCGGGGGCAGAAGCAGTAGCATCATCTACCACTTTAAAAAAGCGGAAATACACCGTGGCTCCGTTCCCCAGAGAATCGTAGACTTCCTTAGAGGTGATTACTGCGTTATCAGAATCAGGAACATCTGTATCTATATCAAAAGGATCGTTTGCGACATCATGTTCATCAAGGGTCGAGTCCAAGTTGCCTGAAAAAATTACTTCCGTCGTAGAACGGGGTGCTGTCATTCTGAAATTTCCGATATTGATGTCCTGAATATTGGCACTGCTCGTGCTAATCTGGTTGTCCTCATCCGCAACCCATCCCTGCACGCTGTAACCCTCTGCGGTTACCAGGTTGCCCAATTTGTCGAAACTAAAAGAACCCGCTCTGGTGTACAGCGTCTCCCCTTTATTGTTTTTTATAATGAAATACCCGTTTCCATCTATAGCCATATCAGTCTCTTTGTTGGTAGTAGCAGCAGGAGCCGGAGTATGAATCTGGTCAACACTGCCCAGACCCATCCCCAGACCTATGGCCATAGCATTGGTTCCCCCCCTATCATCTGACGGTGCTGAAGCTCCCTGCATAACCTGGTACAGCGAATCTTTGAATGAGACCCTGCTTTTTTTAAAGCCTGCGGTGTTAACATTGGCTATGTTGTTTCCTATGACGTCCATCTTGATCTGCATGGTCTTTAGACCGCTAACACCCGAATACATCGATCGTATCACCTTTTTGACCTCCCTTTTCAGATTTCCTTAAACAGATGCTTCTATCAGTCCGCATCCCGGGCTTCCTCCAAAGAGGTCCGGCCCTAAACTATAACCGCACTGTCAATATTGGTGAAAACGTTTTCCTTAAGACTCTGACCGTCGACCACAGTCACAACCGTATTGTTCTTAACACTTACCACCAAAGCCAGTTTGTCCATCAATACCAGAGAATCATGAGCTCCTTTTCCCCTCGCCTTGCTGACCGCATCCTGCAACCTGCCGAGGTCACTTTCGTTCAGCTGGATTGACCTGCTCTTCAGCCTCTCCTGAGCATGGCGGGAAAATTTCAGCTCACCGTCGAGCTCTTTATCAAGTACCTGTTCAAAATTCTTTGCCCCCTTAGCCTTGTCCGCCTTGCTACTTCTAGCAGGTATCACAGGAAGCGAAACCGCCTGCTGGGGAAAATAAATCCTGTTATTCAAACCTGTTCACCTTCCTCCGGGTTTAAAAGCTGTGACATTCCCTCCAACTGTTTCAGGATACTAACAAGCACTTCGGCATTCTGCTCGTCCGTCAGATCTCCTATCTGCTGTATGTCACTCGCGCTTATTTCCTGGTTGTTTACTATGTAGTAGAGGGCTCCTTTTTTGATTACTGCTGATTCCACCGTACCGCTAAGTATTTCTTGCCCCTCCTCAGCTTCAGGGTTAAGGTAAGAAATTTCCCGGCCTATCATACTGCCTGACTGCTGCAGCATCAAATGGGGCAAAAGCACATCATTTACCGTACTAGCCAGGGCATCAAAACTGGTATTGAGGTTCTGCATCTGTTCCAGGGAACTGAAGGTCGCCATCTGAGATATAAATTCCCTGCTTTCCATCGGCTCCAACGGATTTTGGTACTTCAGCTCGGTTATCAAAAGGTTTAGAAAATCATCTTTGCCAAGGGTACTTTTATCAGCAGCCTTGTTTTCGCCGTCAGTACCAGAATTGCTTTGTGATTCTGCTTTAATCCAGGGAGCATAGCTCGATGAGGTCTCGTTTATTTCCACTCTGTCCACCTCCTGTCTCTTATACTAGAAAATTCATCATGTTGCCATCCGATATCCTATAAGCTTGAATCCCATACGAAATTAGGTCTCCTGCTTCATCGGGTTCATCCGGCAAACTGACTCCGCTTCCCCAGTTCTCTTTGGGATCGTAACCCGGGGAAAAATCTCGCTGCTGCCATAATCCCTGTCCTCTTCCACCAAAACTATTGAACGTGTTGTTGTCGAGCTGTACATCTACTTCCGTTCTTTCCACTTTAATACCCTGGTTTTCCAATGCCTGCTGCAGCGTCCCCAAATTCCCTTCCAGCAAGTGCTTTACCTGCAGGCTATCGGTAATAAATTTTGCCGTTACTGCCCCTTGTTCCAAGACTATTTTAATCGTCATTTTCCCTAAAAAATCAGGCTGCAGGTCGATCTTCATCTCCGACGAATTCATTTTGACCAACAATTCCGCTTTTTTTACCACCTGTTCAACTACTTCCTCAGAGCTGACGGTAATTTTAACAGGTACTCCGTTAAGATCATGGTTTATGCTCTTCTTAGAAGCGCTGCTCGCAAGCCCTGAACCAGGTTCACTCAGCAAAGCCGCAGCTCCGCCATCGGTATCCCTGTCCGCATTTACCGCATATTCCAGCTTTTCGCCTGAGCCTCCGGAAAGTTTTTGTAAATTATCCCCTGGTGATCGGCGGGTTTCAAAATCAATAATCTCTTGCACATTTTCCTGCTCTGCAATATTCACTCTTACTTCTGCCCCGAAGCCGGTTGCATCTTTTTCTTTTTTCTTAGCCGCCAAAACAGCCGGATCCGGCATTTCCTGCCGTTTTAACAAATCAAGTTTTGCGGGATCTGCACCTGCTGCCTCGATATCAGTGGGCTCTCCTCTGTCTTCCCCTCCTGTTTGTAAAAGCACCGCCTTCGCAAGCTCAACTGCACGTGCAGGAACAGACTCTTCTTTACCGCTATCCTTTGCCGCCCCACCTGCATCCCAGACTGTTCTACCCTCGGGCATGCGCGCACACTTCTGTGCTTCAGCCAGTATCTGCTGCAGTCCTGTTTCAGTAATTGCCGGTTCTTCGCCGTTTAAAGCCAGGCATGCTTCAAGAACCATTTTTTTGAGTTCATCATCTAGCAAGGAATCTTCCAACTGCATCCGCCCTTCCCCGGCATATTTCATGTTGCATGTCCCATTTAAACCAGAAATCAAGACCCATAACAGCAGCTCGGTTCTATTTTTGTCCTGGCTTCCATCTCTTGAATTCTTAGCCTGCTGGGTCGGCTGCTGCAGGAAGTTCTGGAAAGCGCTTTTTTCAGCACCCTGTTTTTCCCCGCTGCGCTGATAACTTATACCTGCTGCCGGCTCCTCTTTTAACAATTTGGTAGAAACAGCCATATTCAACTCCATCAACGCCTCACCCCCTTTCATTTGACAAATCTCTTACCCCTTCAGGCAGTAAGGGGTAAGGGGCGAGAGGTAAAGGATGAAATAACTGAATTCAGATTTTCCCTTCCCGCTCCTTACACCTCACTTAGGGAGACGCTACCAGCATTTTTCGTGTTACGGTTTCTGCCCTCTCCCTTTCCATATTTTTCAGGATCGCTGCCGCACTCTCACTTTCCATTTCCCCCAGAATACCTATAATATCTTCATCATCCAGGCCGGATAAAATACCAGCGGCATCTGCGGCTTTCATTGCGGAAAAGTACCCAGCCATATCCTTATATACAGCCTGCTGGTTTTTTTTATTGACCTTCAAATCTTCTATATCCTGGTTCAACTGGTCAATTTCTCCTTGCAGGCTGCTTTCTTTCTGGGTCGCTGCTTCCAACTGCTGTTTTATTTTTCTGTTTTCATCCCTGAGAGAATTTATCTCTTGTTCTTGTTCAGCAATGATTCTTTTAAAGTTATCGTTCTCTTTCTTAATTTTATCAAGTTCTGTTTCCGGTTCTTCCCCCTGGTTTTGTGTGACATAGTTGCTAATCGCGGGAATATTGGCTAAAAAAGCAGGGGCTTTTACAAAATTTAGACGCAGGAGAAAATAATAACATCCCGCAAATATTAACAACATAAAGACTATAACCAGCATTATTGGGGCAGCTTTCATTTTACCCGCCATACATACACTCCCACTTCCGCAAGTGTTGAATTGAAGTCTCGCTAACAGGTTCTCCCCGAAAGATCATACTATCGTCCTACTTTTTCTGAGATGGCTGCCAGCAGCAGCCTCATCTATAACCTTTTGTTCTTCAGCCTGCAGCTGATACATGTAATCCCGCCACTGTTTTTCTTTGATTTTTTCTAATATCTGGGTTTCTTGCATTTTTGCCATCAGCATCTTTCTTTCTTCCTCAAGCCTTTTTTCTGCATTATGTAAATTCTCTTTTATCGCATGCGCATTTCCTTTCAGCACAGGGAGATATTCTTTTTTCAGCAAGAGTTTATGGTATGAACCTGGTTCTCCGCTCAGGACCCTTATAGACTCTTGTATCTGCCTTATCCTGTCTTCAACCCCGCTCAGTTCTTCAGCAATCCTCTCGCATTCTGCCTTACATGCCTGAACCCTTTCTTTGGCAGCCTTTTCTTCCTGAACGGATATATCCAGTTTTTTCTGCAGCCGGAAATAGAAAGCTTTCATAACCCCACCTAATTCACAGAATCGTTCAGAAGCTTTACGGTATCAGCGAAGGCGGCTTTTTCGTATACATCCTGTTTCAAAAAACTGCGGCATTTCTCAATAAGAGCAATAGATTCGTCTATGCGAGGATTGGCACCGTGTTTGTAAGCGCCTATATCGATTAAGTCTTTGGCCTCTTCATAGGTCGCCAGGATTGACCTAAACCGCCCGGCATTTTTAAGGTGTTCCTCCGCCACCAAGTCAATCATCAGACGGCTGACGCTTTGGGAAACATCCACAGCAGGATAATGGTTCATAGCCGCCAAGTTTCTGCTAAGCACGATATGTCCATCGAGTATCCCCCTGACAGCATCAGCAACCGGCTCGTTTATATCGTCCCCCTCCACCAAAACCGCATACAATCCCGTAATAGTCCCTTTATCTGAGCTTCCAGCCCTTTCAAGCAGTTTGGATAGCAGAGCGAATACTGAAGGCGTATAACCCCTGGTTGCAGGCGGCTCGCCTACGGCAATTCCTACCTCCCGCTGAGCAAGAGCGAACCTGGTAACGGAATCCATCAGAAGAAGCACGTCCAGACCTTTATCGCGGAAATACTCTGCAATAGCAGTCGCCACAAATGCCCCCTTCAACCTTACAAGAGCAGGCTGGTCAGAAGTAGCTACCACAACAACAGATCTCTCCAGTCCTTCCTGCCCCAGATCACGTTCCAGAAATTCCCTAACTTCCCTGCCCCTTTCCCCGATAAGGGCTATGACATTTATATCAGCTTCAGTGTTTCTGGCAATCATCCCCATTACCGTGCTTTTCCCTACCCCGCTGCCGGAGAATATCCCTATTCTCTGTCCCCTGCCTATAGTGATTAAACCGTCAATTGCTCGTACCCCCACAGGCAATACTTCTGTAATCCGTTTTCTCTTCAAGGGGTCTGGGGGGCAGTTCATTACCGGGTAATGATCCTCGGGCTCCACCTTTTTCTTGCCATCTATCGGCTCGCCTAGCCCGTTTAATATTCTCCCTTTAAGCCCCATTCCAACTTTGACTTTCAATGTGGTACCGGTTGCCAGCACTTCACTTCCAGGCCCTATGCCTTCGAGATTTCCAAGGGGCATCAAAATTACCTTGCGGTCTTTGAAGCCCACCACTTCAGCTGGTATTAGCTGCTTATCGGCATAATTTGTTTCTATATAACACAGTTCTCCCAAGCTTACTTTAGGTCCAGCCGCTTCCAGCGTAAGCCCTATAGCCTGGGTAATTTTGCCTTTAAGTTGGCATATCTGGATCTTTTTTAATAAATCCAAGTATTTTCCGATGTCAATGACATTGACATTATCCATTGGCCGCCACTTCCTTGACAGCTTTTTCAACGCCAGCCATCCTGCATTCAAGCCGCGCATCAACTGCCCCTGTTTCGCTTTCTACTATGCATCCTCCAGGACTTATCCTCTTATCTGCGCGGACATCCATACTAACACTCCCGCTTCCAATTCTACTAAATGCATCGCTTTGCAAAGCTTCAAGCAGCTCTTCTAAATCCTGTGGATTGACATAAACCGTAACATTCTTCGGGTGATCAATAAAGTCAAGCGCTTCTTGCAAAACATTGACAATAATTTCAGGGTTTATTGACAGCTCAGTGGCAATTACCTTTTTAGCTATGGCAACGGCCAAGCTCACTATATCTGCTTCGCTCGACCTCATCATTGCCACCTTGGTTTTCCGCGCTTCTTCTAAAATATCCCTTCTCTCCTGCAATACGAGCTGGCGTTCTGCTTCGGCCTCTTCTCGTGCCGCCTTAACACCTTCACTGTAGCCTTCTTCTTTAGCTTTCCCCTTGATTTTTTCAGCTTCTTCGTAGACCTGGGTTCTAATAGCGTCCGCTTCTTCCTGCGCACTCGCTATTAAAGCCTCGGCCTCTTCTTTCGCCTTCGCGATTAATTCTGCAGCCATTCGTTCCGTTTCGTTTAATATCTTTTCACATTCATTTTTTAGACGTTCCACTTCTTCTTTTTCATAACCCGCTTGCCCCACAGGGGCGAGATCTTCACAATTGCACAAAATTCCTACCATTCTGGGCTTTGATAAAAGGAAGTTTGCTCCCTTAATAACTTTAGACAATTATCTCATCTCCCCCACCGCGAGCTACTATTATTTCTCCGATTTCCTCCAAGCGGCGAATAATATTCACTATTCTCTGCTGGGCTTCCTCGACATCACGCAGCCTTACTGCTCCCATAAATTCTATATCTTCTTTAAGCGTCTCCGAAGCCCGCTTAGACATATTGGAAAAGATTTTCTGCGATACCTCATTACTGGCCCCTTTTAGAGCAAGAGCCAGATCCTGAGTTTCAACTTCCCGCAGAACCCGCTGTACCGAACGGTCGTCCAGCATAACAATATCCTCAAACACAAACATCAGTTTTTTGATCTCTTCTGCCAGCTCCGGGTCCTGCACCTCCAGGGCTTCCATGATTGTCTTTTCAGTAGCTCTATCCACCCTGTTCAATATTTCTACAACCGCCTTAGTCCCCCCCGCATTCGTCACCTCCTGGGGCACTATCGATGAAAGCTTGCGCTCCAATATTCTTTCCACTTCTTTAATAACCTCTGGTGACGTAGTGTCCATTATGGCAATTCTTTTAGCCACTTCAGACTGGCGGTCAGGGGGAAGAGCTGAAAGAATAATCGAAGCTTTTTCCGGCTCCAGGTAAGCGAGTATCAAAGCTATGGTTTGTGAGTGTTCTGACTGAATAAAATTCAAAAGCTGAGACGGTTCTGTCCTGCGGATAAAGTCAAAGGGCCGAACCTGCAATGAAGCAGAAATTCTCCCGATAATTTCCATGGTTTTCTCTTCTCCATAAGCCCTTTCCAGTATTTCCTTAGCGTAATCCAGCCCGCCCTGCCCTATGTATTGGCTGGCCAGGCACATTTCAAAAAACTCCCGAAAAATGCTGTCAGCCTTTTCTTTCGATACCTTGCGAACATTGGCTATTTCCAAAGTTAACTGCTCAATCTCCTCTTCGGTCATGTGTTTGAATATTTTGGCCGATTTCTCCGGCCCTAAGAAAATGAGGAAATTAGCAGCCTTCTTCTTACCGCTCAGTGCCTTTCTAACAGTCACTTGGATCACCTCGAATCTTCTGACAGCCAGGCCTTAATTACCTGGGCCGCGCTCTCCGGATCTTCTTCAATAAGCCGGTCTATCTCTTTTCTGATCCTCTGCCTTTCTTTTTCCTCCGGTGTCAGCTTCTTCTCCACTAAGGACTCAATATCCGCCTCTTCTTCTATTACTGTCTCTAAATCAGGTTCTTTTTCCAGCTCACTCCGCTTCCTGCGCATAAGGAGCCAGACCAGCAAAACAGCACCTAAACCTGCAATCACCACAATCCAAGGAATGTATGTTTCTTCAAACAACTGTACAAAAGCACCCGTCGGTTCAGGCTCAGGTTCAGGCTCGGTATAAAAATCCATGAAAGCCACCGTAATGTTTTCGTCCAAACGCACGTTTTCATCCCCGCGATTCTCTCTCAAACCACAGGCGGCTGCCACAATGCTCCTGATTTTTTCAGCCCTTTCTTCTTCGGTCGCCCCCAGGTCAGCCTGTTGTAAACTGGCTTTATTTACGAGGACCGATACAGTCAAATAATCATACTTTATCTCTCCTGGAGAAAACTGGGTAACCGTTTCGGTCCTATTTATTTCATAGTTTCTGGTCTTGCTGGTCTTATCAGATGTCGAAATTCCTGCACTTGTATCTGCCTGTTGATACTGGGGAATATTGGTATCAGTCCCTGGTATCCCAGCAGCTGCCGAGTCGCCGGTTTCTGATGTCGATTCGCTGATAATCTGCTCACTGCGTATAAAGGGCCCGTCTTCATCATGAAAATAATGCTCAGAAGTCTCTTCTTTTTTGTCAAAACTTATTTCTGCATTTACACGCACAACTGAGTTACCTTCTCCTAGGGTTTTATCCAGCATAGTCTGGATAGCCTTCTCTTTTTGGCTCTCAAACTGTCTTTTAATCACCAGCTGCGTTTGAACCGTCTCGGTTGCAGCACTTTCTGAAATAGACAGGTCGTCCGACATCAAGTTTCCATACTGGTCAACAATAACAACGTTTTCGGGCTCCAGCCCCTCAACACTGTTGGCAACAAGATTGAGGATTGCCTGTACCTGTTTAGACTCAAGGATTTCCCCATTTTTTGTTCGTACTACTACAGATGCTTTGGCCAATTCTTCATTATCTGAAAACAACGATTCCTCAGGCAGAGCAAGGTTAACTTTTGCTGCCTCTACCTCGTCCAGGCTCTGGATTGTTCTGGCCAGCTCCCCTTGCAAAGCGTATTGGTATTTTATCCTCTTATCAGTCTGGGTTTCGCCGAAGCCGCTTTCCCTGAATATTTCCAACCCGGCTTCCCCCTGGGGCAGATTCTCACTCGCCAGTTTCAACCGAGTGGTGTATTTATAGCTTGAAGGCACGAGAATAGTAGTACCGCCATCGGAAAGTGTATAATCGATTTTTTCCTCTTCCAGCTTTTCAACAATAGCGGCGGCATCTTTCTCATCCAGCTCCGTATACAACACTACATAATCCGTCTCCCCCCTCAACATAAAGGCAGAAACAGCAATGAGTACCAGCAAAACACCAGCGCCGACCAGAACCCTCTGGTTAAGACTCAACCCCGCCCAGGTCTCTTTAGCCTGCCCAACAAGCTGCCTGATTTTGTCTGCTAGGTTACCCATTATCCAACTCCTCAAAAAATAAAATCTACATCTGATTCCACTGCAAAAACCTTAAGTTAACCTGTTTAAATGTATAAATATGTAGGAGCCTGTTGACGGAGCATGGAAGCAACACCCCGCGAAGGTGAAGCAGCGAAAGGGGGCGAGCCCCAAGGAGGGGGCGAGAAGGCTATTGAGCATGGATGCGAATTAGCCTGGTACCCCTTTCGTCGCGAGACGAGCGGATGGTGTTGCCCATGCGGAAGTCTGGCGACGAATATTTATACATTTAAACCAGCAGATTATAACTTTCAGCAGTAAAATCACATCTGTATTCGCATTATTTCCTGATAAGCTTCAACAATTTTGTTTCTTACTTCAACCGTAAGCTGTAATGCCAGTTGTGCTTTTTCATAAGCGAGCACTGTATTATGAAGATAACCCTGGTCGCCAAGAGCAAGCTTTTGGGCACTCGCAGCAGCCTCTTTCTGCAAATCGTCTACCTTTTGCAAGGCATCATTAAGGTAAGCTGCAAATCCCGGTTCTTTGCCGCCTTTTGTGTTTAACTGGTCAAACCCCTTAGGCTGTTCCAGATTGAAATAAGCAGGAGTCACTTTGCTAAAAGCAGACAACTTCATCTGCCTACCTCCTCTATCTTCCGATATCCAAAGCCCGCATAGCCATACTCTTGGTAGCCTCGATAACTTTAGCGTTAGCTTCATAAGCACGGGTAGCGGATATCATATTAACCATCTCTTCTACAATATTGACATTGGGATAACTGACATAGCCTTCTTCATCGGCATCAGGATGTGAAGGATCATAAACCTTTCTAAACGGGGATTCTTCCTCACTCACCTGTTTTATCTCTTTAACCCTAACGCCGCAACCTGGGCTTTGGAATTCCCCTTGCAGTATGGCTTCGAAGCTGTTCCCAGCTTTTCTGGCATTTCGGGCTTCAAAAACCACCACCTGTCTCCGGTAAGGGCCTGTTCCACTTTCAACCCGAGTAGTTTCCGCATTTGCCAGGTTGCTAGCTATAGTGTCCATTCTGAGACGCTGCGCCGTCAGCCCCGAAGCACTGACATCAATAGTGTGCAAAAACCGCAGAAAAATCACTCCCTTCCTGTTATTGCCGTTCGCAACAGCCGGATTTCATTACTCATGCATTGGCCGAGGGCGTCATAATATATTTTGTTTTTAGACATTTCAGCCATTTCTACGTCAATATCGACATTGTTTCCATCATTTCTAAAGCTCAAATCTTCTATAACCTTTAATTCTGGCTTAATATTTTCTATACTGGTTTTATTGCCAATCTGAATATGCCGGAAATTTGTCACCTTTAGTCTGGTATCATTTGTTTGTTTCTCTAGGGCCTCTTTGACATTTTCCTCAAAAATTACCCTGCTTCTTTTAAACCCGGGCGTATCTGCATTCGCTATGTTATCAGCAATAACTGTATTTCTCAAACAAGCCGTGTCCATTGATTTATTTAATAATGTCCAGGTTGCAGACGAAAAGACCTTCCCCAGCAAATTATCACTCCTAGCATTTTTTTCCTAGGTCCCAATTTTCTATCTTAGCAGTCTATTTTCCTGCTTTTTGCAACAAATTATTTTATTTTTTTTAAATGAGACTTTTTCATATTGAGACTTTTGCACAATAAAAACCGCCGGAAATAAGAATATTTTTCATTAATAAAAAAAGGACTTCACCCCTGTATTTGCCGAATTTATAAGGTGACAACGACGACACAATTCGGTATACGGGTAAAACTACTTTGATTACGAATTCCCAAGCAAGATTGATCTCGACCCTGAATAATATTGGAGGAAAAAACTTTATAACAGAAAAGTTGATAAAGAAAGGGATAGAAAAAAGAATACACGGAGGTGTGCGGAATTGAAAGTAAAGGTAAAGCTTTTTGCGACTTTCCGGAAAGGGCGATTTAAGGAAGAGATTTTTGACTATCCGGAAGGAACTAAGGTGGAAGATGTAGTAAAACAGCTTTCCCTTCCCGTAAAAGAATTGGGGATAATTTTTATAAACGGCAAACATGTCTCTTTAGAAGCCAAACTTAGGGAAGGAGATGTGTTGTCCATCTTTCCACTGGTAGGAGGCGGTTGATATCAGGTATTTGCGCAATTTTAATGCAATAAGCAGGGAGGAACAGGAAAAACTTAAAAGATCACACGTTCTGGTAGCAGGCTGTGGCGGTTTGGGCGGATATGTCATATCTTATCTAGCAAGGCTTGGAGTAGGCAGAATTACAGCTTTTGACCCGGATGAATTTGCCGAGCACAACCTTAATCGTCAGATTTTTGCTGATATGTCAACTATCAATAGAACTAAGGTTGAGGTAGTAAAAGAAAATTTGTCTCTTATTAATCCGGAAGTGAAATTTACAGGTATAAAAGCAAGATTTGAGGAAGGCTTTGAAGAGGTGTGGGAGAACGATATAAAGGTGGTTGTAGATGCATTAGACAGTATTCCTTCCCGGCTGGAACTTGCCAGAATATGCAAGGAAAAGGAGGTCCCTTTAGTTTACGGCATGGTAGGAGGGTGGTACGGAGAGATAGGAACCCAGTTTCCTGAGGATGAAACTTTGGAAAATCTCTGCCGGATGGGCGTTAAAGGTCAGGGGGTTGAAAAAGAGGGAGGAGTTCTGTCTTTTGTGGTAGGAGGGATTGCTGCATTGCAAGCAGCCGAGGTGGTTAAGGTTATTTTAGGACGCGGAGAAATTTTGCGCGAAAAAGTGATTTTTTTTGATTTTTTGGAAGCGGAGAGTGAGATTATGGAATTATTTTGAGGAATACGTAACGGTGTTGTTGCAGAAATGTTAACACTGCGTCACTAAAGTTACATATATATTACAATCATAAAACATAATTGAAAAAAGCAAAAGTTCATAAAGCGTTATCTGATGCTGTTTGTTTATTTTCTGGATTCTGGCATAAATTTTGCAGTATCTAAAATAATAACAGAAACAGATTAATTAAAAAGGTTTTAGCAGTCCCTGATTTTTTGGAAATATTCAGGGCTGTGAAAATAAAGAGAAAAGGAGGGAGTAAACTGGTTTACCTAAGGGCGGACCAGGAAAAGGTATGGGAAATGTTATTTATGTTCAGCCTGAGAAATGTACCGGCTGTCGCACCTGTGAGCTTACCTGTTCGTTTATGCATACAGGAACGTTTGACCCGACACGCTCCAGGATAGCAGTAGTAGGTTTTGAAAAGAGCGGTTTCTTTTTCCCCGCGGTATGCCAGCAGTGCGATCCAGCACCGTGTATGGAGGTATGTCCGGTAGGAGCTATATCCCGCAGTGAAGCTACCGGTGCCATGGAAGTTAATCATGAAGTGTGTATACGCTGCAAGATGTGCATGATTGCCTGTCCTTTCGGAGCTACTTTTTATGATGCCAAAGACAACCGGATCATAAAATGTGATCTCTGCGGAGGAGATCCGGAATGTGTAAAAAATTGCCCTTCGGAAGCATTGACTTTTAGTAAATCCAGTCCGGCAGTAGGCTTGAAGAGGCGGGCAGCAGCGGCTAAGATTAAAGAAGTTTTAGAGGAGGTAAGGTAAAATGTACGGATGGATGGGAAAAATCTTACGAGTTGACCTTACTGCAGGAACTGTCAGGCTTGAAGAGATTGATAAAGAGCTGCTGCATGGCTACATAGGCGCCAGGGGATTAGGCACCAAGATATTCTGCAATGAGGTAGACCCCAAAGTGGATCCTTTAAGTGAAGAAAACAAGATTATATTTATGACTGGGCCTCTTACCGGGACTTTAGCCAGCTCGGCCGGCCGCTACAATGTTGTTACTAAAGGGGTTTTGAACGGAACTATTGCGGCTTCTAACTCAGGCGGCAGCTTTGGTCCGGAACTGAAATATGCAGGCTATGATGGAGTCATTATTGAAGGCAAGGCAAAAGAGCCGGTATATCTCTGGATAAATGATGATGAGGCTGAATTAAGAAGCGCATCTCACATCTGGGGAACCAATGTGGTTGCAACTACTGATACTATTAAAGCAGAAACAGATGAAGAAGCTAAAGTAGCATGTATTGGACCGGCTGGAGAAAACCTGGTCAAATTTGCCTGCATCATGAACGAATACAATCGTGCAGCAGGGCGCTCAGGTGTAGGTGCAATAATGGGATCTAAAAACCTTAAAGCAATAGCGGTCAGGGGAACGGGTGGAATTGAAGTAGCTGACCGTGAGGGTTTTAAGGCTGCAGTCTTAGATGCCAGAAAGAAGCTTAAAGAGCATCCAGTAACCAGTTCGGGTCTTCCTTCCTATGGAACCAATGTTTTGATAAACATCTTGAATGAGCATGGAGGACTGCCGGTTAAAAACTTCAGCGAAGCTGCGGTATTCCCGAATGCCGAAAAGATTTCCGGGGAATATCAAGCTGAAAAATACCTGGTGCGAAATAAAGGCTGTTTTGGCTGTTCAATTGCCTGCGGAAGGATTACCCGCATAAAAGAAGGCAAGTTCAGGAGCTTGGGAGAAGGTCCGGAATACGAGGCTACTTGGGCTTTTGGCTCTAATCTGGGAATAGATAATTTTGAAGCGATAAGTAAGGCCAATTTTCTCTGCAACGAATTGGGACTTGACCCTATAACTATGGGCGGAACCCTGGCATGTGCGGTAGAAATGGTGCAAAAGGAGATAATCCCCAGGGATAAGATTAACCTTGACTGGGGCGATGGCGAAATGCTGATAGAGATGGTTCGAAAGACTGCTTACCGGGAAGGTTTCGGGGACGAATTGGCAGAAGGTTCTTATAGGTTGGCTGAAAGCTATGGGCATCCTGAGTTTTCAATGACTGTTAAAAAACAGGAACTGCCTGCTTATGATCCAAGGGGACAACAGGGAATAGGTCTTGAATATGCTACATCAAACCGGGGAGGCTGTCATGTAAGAGGATACATGACTTCTCCTGAAGTTTTAGGCGTTCCGGTTAAGGTTGACCCTGATACGGTAGAAGGAAAACCTGAACTTTTAAAGACATTCCAGGATTTAACGGCTCTCATCGATTCTTCCGGCATATGCCTTTTTGTAACTTTTGCTCTGGGGCTTCCAGAAATTGCCGAACAGCTTAGAACAGCTACCGGGTTTAATATCTCAGATGAAGAATATCTTAAAGCAGGGGAGCGCATTTGGAATTTAGAACGTCTGTTTAATCTTAAGGCAGGTTTTTCGGGTAAAGACGATACACTCCCTGAAAGGCTTTTAAAAGAGCCTATGAAAGATGGTCCACATAAAGGGAATGTAGTTAAACTCGATGTTATGCTTCCGCTTTATTATAAAGTGCGCGGATGGGATGAAAACGGTGTTCCGACTGAAGAAAAACTTAAAGAATTAGACCCGGTTTAATAAATTATAAAATTAAGCCCTTTAAGCCAATTAAAGAAGCCTTTCCTCTGTAGTTTTTATAGTTTTGGAAAGGCTTCTTTATTGCGAAACTGAAGATGTGAGGAGGATTTCATATGGTGAAGGCTGCAGATGAAGGAAAGATGCTTGCGGATATAAGGGAGATACTTGATAATTATCCTCCTGAAGAACGCTATATTTTAGCAGTAATGCAGGATATGCAAAAAAGGTTTAACTATCTCCCTAAAGCCGGTCTAAAAACGCTCGCTTTCTATGTAGGGGTCCCTTTAAGCCGCGTTTATGCCATGGCCTCATTTTATAAAGCTTTCAGCCTGACTCCCAAGGGACAATATGTCTTCAGGGTATGTGACGGAACTGCCTGTCATATTAAAGGCTCGAAAATTCTGATAGAACAGCTTTATAAGTGTTTGGGCATAAGACCAGGCGAAACCACCCCGGATGGTAGATTTTCAATAGAAACAGTAAATTGTCTGGGCGCATGTGCTTTGGCCCCGGTGGTGGTAGTAAATGACAGGGTTTATGCCAAAGTAATACCGGGTGATGTAGAAAAAATTATCAGGGAGTATGGAGGATATGCCCATGAAGGAAAAAATGAAGATTGAAAGCAGTGTAAATAAAGTTATGGTTTGCTGTGGAACCGGCTGCACGGCTAATGGTGCCAGGCAGGTTCTTGCAGCTTTTATGGACAAGCTCAGGGATAATCCGAATTTTGAGGTTGTGCCGGTTTTAAAAGCAACCGGCTGTAATGGCTGGTGTGAAAAAGGACCAATTGTTAAAATTATGCCGCAGGACATCAGCTATTGCCATGTTAAAGCGGAGGATGTAGATGAAATAATTGACAGAACCCTTTTAAAAGGAGAACCTGTAAAGCGTCTTCTTTATCGTGATCCGGTAAAGAAAGAGTTTGTGACTTCTATTCATCAGACTGATTTTTACCGCAAACAGCATAAAATTGCTCTGCGCAATATTGGGGAAATTGACCCAGGGTCTATTGATGACTATATCGAACGCGGAGGTTATAAGGCCTTAAAAAAAGTATTGAAAGAAATGACTCCAGATGAAGTAATAGAGGAAATTTTAAAATCAGGTTTGCGCGGCAGAGGGGGAGGAGGCTTTCCAACCGGACTTAAATGGCAGGCTTGTAAAAACACCCCGCGTTTTCCCAAATATATAATATGCAATGGGGATGAAGGAGATCCCGGGGCTTTTATGGACAGAAGCGTTATGGAAGGGGATCCTCATACTATAATTGAAGGTATGCTGATATGTGCCTATGTCTTGAAGGCGGAAAGAGGATTTATCTATGTCCGGGATGAGTATGACCTGGCAGTTAAATATCTGAGACAGGCAATTTTGGATGCAAGAGAGCACGGATTTTTAGGAGAAAACATTTTGAAAAGCGATTTACGTTTTGATATTGAATTGGTGAGAGGTGGAGGTGCCTTTGTCTGCGGAGAAGAAACTGCTCTTATCAAGTCTATTGAAGGCTATCCAGGAGAACCGCATGATAAATATGTCTTTCCTACAGAAAAGGGATTATGGGGACAGCCTACGGTTATCAATAATGTGGAGACCTGGGCAAATATTCCGGTGATTATCCTTGATGGTGCGGAAAAATTCGCTTCTCTGGGGACTGTAGGAAGCCCTGGAACCAAAGTATTTTCTTTGGTGGGAAAAGTAGTTAATACCGGTTTGGTAGAAGTCCCTATGGGGATAACTTTGCGTGAAATTATATATGACATAGGCGGTGGAGTTCCGGAAGGACGCCAGTTTAAAGCAGTTCAGACAGGAGGGCCGTCCGGAGGATGCATTCCCGCAAGCCATCTTGACCTAAAGGTGGATTTTGACACCTTAACCCGTGAAGGCTCCATGATGGGTTCTGGTGGTATTATTGTTATGGATGATACCACCTGTATGGTGGAAGTTGCCCGCTATTATACAAACTTTTTGGCCGGGGAATCATGTGGCAAATGTACTCCCTGCCGGGAAGGAATAAGAGCACTGGTTGAAATTTTAACCCGGATATGTAAAGGAGAAGGCGAACTTAGTGATTTACAGCTTTTAAGGGATATATCGGAAGTTATGCAGGAAGCTTCCCTTTGTGCTTTGGGAAGAACTGCTCCTAACCCGGTTTTATCAACTTTACGTTTTTTTGAAGATGAATATATTGCCCATATAGTTGAAAAAAGGTGCCCAGCCGGCGTATGTCCTGCCCTCACTACATTTTATATTGATCCTGAACTATGCACTGGATGCACCCTTTGCAAACGCAATTGTCCGGTCGATGCGATTAAAGGTGAAGCTAAAAAGAAGCATGAAATTATAGAGGACAAATGCATCCGCTGTGGCGAATGCTATCGCCGGTGCCGCTTTAAGGCAGTCAAGGTAAGATAGGAGGTGGCAAAGCATGAAGATTATGATAGATGCACGTGAAGTTATGGCTTATCCAGGGGAAACTATCCTTGAAGTATGTCGCCGGGAAAATATATTTATTCCCACCCTCTGCTACCATCCAGCTTTCAAGGGGCAGGGGGCATGCCGCATGTGTATGGTAGAGATTATTGACAGCAGTGGTCAGAAAAGATTGGTAGCTTCCTGTACTTATCCAGTAAGTGATGGGCTTAAGGTAATAACTTCTTCGGAAAAAATAAAGAAAACAAGAAAAACTCTAGCTATGCTCATAGCTGGAAGATCTCAGGCAAGCCCTTTTGCTCAGGAAATAGCTGAGGAGTATAAGGTTAAACCGCTTTTTTTCAAAGGGTTTGAAAATGAGAAATGTATCCTGTGCCGTTTATGCATAAATGCTTGTGAAGAGATGGGAAGTGCAGTTTTGGCTGCTGTTTCCCGCGGAGTTGACAAAAGGATAGAGACCCCTTATGCTGAGGGAGCTGAGGAATGTATAGGCTGTAAGGCATGTGCTGAGATTTGCCCTACCGGAGCCATTGAAGTGAAAGAAGAAAATGGGCAGAGAATTATCTGGCATAAAACCTTTGATTTAATAAAATGCGCAAACTGTGGAAAAGAATTTGCAACTCCTGAACAGATAAAATTTATTGAAGATAAAACAGGAAGAAAAATGGAAAAATTCCTCTGTGAAGGCTGCCGGAAAAGGCAAACCGCAGAAGTAATAAAAGAATTTTCAGTTTAGTTAAAAGGCAAAACCGGCTTTGTTTTTTTCAGAGCAAAGCCGGTTTTGTGTTATATTTATAAATATAACGGATTGCGTTAAGGAGGCATAATATGCTGGATCCGGAGAAGATCCTGGAGTTAAAAAATATATGGCAGAATTTCATGCAGACAGGAAAACTGGAAACGGCCAAACTCCGGGGAGAGATTGCGGAATCCTGGATAAGGTGTTATAAAAAAGGGGTTTTACCTCAGAACGAATGCAATCTTCCGGTTTTGAGCAAAGATAAGATAGAAGAGCTCATAATGAGAAAAGATGTTCTCATAAAGATTGCTCGTCCGCTTATGGTCAAAATTCATGAGTTTGTGGCTGGTTCAGGAATTATAGTGGTTTTAACTGACGAAAAAGGTTATGTAATAGAGGCCCTGGGAGATGAAGAAGTTCTTGAAGAAGCCAAAAAGCTGGTAGCTTTGGGAACCTTCTGGTCAGAAGAGGCAGCAGGAACTAATTCGATAGGAACTGCCATAAAGACAGGAAGGCCGGTGCAGGTTTCAGGTCCTGAGCATTATTCGCCTTTTCTGCACGGTTGGACTTGTTCGGCTGCTCCTATAAAGGACGAAAAAGGAAATATCATCGGAGTAATCGATATATCAGGGCCTTCAGAAAAAACCCATCTGCACACCCTAGGTATGGCGGTGTCCGCCGCTGAAGCCATCATGCTGCAGATAAAGATCCAGCAAAAAAACCGAGAGCTTACGGTTATAAACCAGAGAATGAACAATGTTTTTGTAAATATGTCTGACGGGGTGATTTTTTTAGACAGTGAGGGCTTTATTCAGCAAATGAATCCGGCAGCGGAAAAAATCTTGCGGAAAGGTATATCAAAACTTAAAGGGATTTTTATTGGAAAGGTTATACGATTTCCCCGGCATGTTGAAGATATACTCTTAAGCGAAAGATGTGAAGAATACAGCGATATAGAGGTGAGTATAAAAAAACAGGGAGAAACTATAAACTGTATTGCCTCCCAGATCTTAATATTTGATGAAAAAGGGAAGGCTAGTGGAGCTATTATGATATTAAGCCCTTTAAAAAAAGTCCGTAATCTGGTAAACCGCTTCAGCGGAGCGCATGCTGCATTTACTTTTGATGACATTATAGGTAAAGACCCTAAATTCTTAGAAGCTGTAAAAATAGCCCGTATGGCGGCCACTACCAACAGCAATGTCCTCTTGCAGGGAGAAAGCGGAACAGGAAAGGAACTTTTTGCCCAGGCGATACATAACAGCAGCTCACGGGCTGGGGAACCCTTTATTGCAGTAAACTGTGGAGCTATACCCAGAGAACTTTTGGGGAGTGAACTTTTTGGTTATGTTGAAGGTGCCTTTACCGGAGCTAAAAAAGGAGGGAGACCGGGAAAATTTGAACTGGCTTCCGGGGGGACCCTTTTTTTGGATGAAATAGGGGAAATGCCTTTAGGAAAACAGGTTTCGCTTCTTAGAGCTATTCAGGAAAAAGAGATTACCCGTATAGGAGATGATCGGATTATCCCGGTTGATGTTCGCATAATATCAGCTACCAATAAAGATTTATATAAAGAAGTCCGCAAGGGAATTTTCAGGCAGGATTTATACTACCGGCTTAATGTAATTTCTATTACCCTGCCTCCTCTTCGGGAACGCCCCGGGGATATTCCGCTTTTATTCTATTATTTTTTGAAAGATATAAGCATCAAGCTGGGATGCAGAGTTCCGGATGTAGATCAGGAAGTTTTAACCTGCTTGAGCAGGTACAGCTGGCTGGGCAATGTCCGGGAATTACATAATGTGGTAGAAAGAATCTTGAACCTTACCGGTGGACAGAAGATAACGCCTCGGCATCTACCTGCTGAAATAAAGGAAGGGAAATCCTCTTACGAAGAAAAAAACATTGGAAAAGCAAACTGGGAAGAAGTTCTGGATTTTTCAGTCGAGCAGGAAAGGGATAGATATCGGAGATATATAGAAAAAGAAGAATACAGCCTGCTTATAAGCCTTTTGGCTCGGCATGGGGGAAATATAAGCCGGGTAGCCAAAGAGATGGGAGTTTCCAGGAACACGATATATAGAAAACTTAAAAAGTATAATATTTTAAAGTGAACCAGGAATACCGGTACCCAGTAAAAAAATTGCCAAGGATTGAACTATGATTTCAAAGAATAATTTGTTATATACCCTTACCTGGCCGAGCCGCTTCCTAAGACTTAGCAAGCACTATCCAGCATTTATTCACTGCTTCCTCAATTCCTCAAAAATATATTCGTTTAGCACTTTAATATAGGTTCCTTTCATTCCCAGAGACCGGGTTTCAATAACCCCAGCACTTTCAAACTTCCTCAAAGCGCTAACGATGACGGAACGGGTAATCCCGGCCTTATCCGCTATCCTGCTAGCTACCAGAAGGCCTTCTTCTCCTCTAAGCTCAGCTAACACATGTTCTACGGCCTCAGTTTCTGAATACGACAGGGTAGCTAAAGCCACCTGCACTGCCGCCTTTTTCCTAGCCTCTTCTTCAATTCTCTCCGACCTCATGCGCATGATTTCATTCGCCAACACCAGCGCTCCATACTCGGCCAGGACAATATCTTCTTCACTGAATTCTGTTTCTTCCCTCACCAATATAATGGTTCCAACACGCCGAGCCCCCCCAAAAACTGGAGTAATTGACCAAATACGGTTTGAACAATCACAATCCACGTTATCAGGATCAAATATGCACCGGCGTCCATCTTCTAAAACCACGTTCATTTTTGTTTCCTGGATATCGAGCAAGCTGCGGTTAAAACTTTCGGGAAAACGTTCCGCATGGCTGAGCAGTTCTTCGATTGAACTGCATAATGCGTTTTCAGCAAAAGCATATCCTGCTATCTGCCCCCTCCTGCCCACAATAAAAACTGTGCATTCCAGGTTCTCGGAAAGCACCTGGGCTATCTCATAAAAATCAACAGGATTGCCAACAATTTTTTGCAATATTCTATTTATTGCTCTTGATCTCACTAGTAACGATTTCCGCATC
>JACIYB010000025.1 GCA_014360155.1 Syntrophomonadaceae bacterium | reverse complement strand
ACTTCGCGATCCTGCATATTGCCTTGGAAAACCTGAGGACTGGCAGTTTAGCTAACGCCTCGATTTTAAGGGGTTTAATATTTGTGCTCGTTGCCATAGTTATTGGAATTATCGCCGAACAAAATGACAGGCTGAAAAACGAACTGCAGAAGATCACCAATGCGATGCTGGATATAGTAATGCAGGTAAGGTATGACGGAAATATTGAATATATTACCCCGTCAGTTGAAACCGTTTTGGGGTTCTCCCCCCCAGGCCATGAAAGGAACCTCTTTATTCAGATATATCCATCCTGAAGACCTGCCCAGCGTCAAGACAATTTTTAAAAAAGCCGCTGATGAGAAAAAAAAATTTAAAATGGAGTGCAGAATGTGCAGGGCACAAGGAGATTATATATGGATCGAGTCCCTGGGCAACACTATACAAGAAAAACCCGATGCTTGTGCGATTTGCATCATTGGCAGCCGTGATATCGATATTCGGAAAGAAAAAGAAGAAAAACTAAAACTTGCCAGCTTCGTTGACTCCCTTACCGGGCTTTACAATAGGAGGTTTTTCTATGAAATAATCGCACAGGAAGCAAGTAAAGCTAAAAGATTAAACTACAGTATTTGCCTAATATCTATAGATATGAACGACTTTAAAAAAGTTAACGATCTCTACGGACACATTGCAGGTGACCAGCTTCTTATTGATTTTGCAGAATTAACTCAAAACATCCTGAGGAAAAACGTCGATTATGCTTTCCGTTTCGGTGGAGATGAGTTCGTAATATTGCTTATTGGTTCGGAGCAAAAAGACGCTGAAAAAGTTATGGCGAGATTAAATGCGGGAATAAAAGAATTTACTGACATCGTTACCCTTGCTTATGGTATTGTTGAAATTAATGCCGGTGATTTTTTTGATCCAGATTATTTTGTCAATGCAGCTGATAAAATAATGTACGAACACAAGCAACAAATGAAGGGAATAAAATAAGGGATAGATTCCACGGCTACGATCAACAGGCCAGACCTCCCTATTCTCCTTAGCGCAATACAGTTTTCACTGCCGGAACTGCAAAACTTTGGTTGACACGGACAGGATTGTTATTGTATAATTCCTTTTGTTAAACAGCTCTATTGGGATCTTGATATGAAAGACATGTCGGAGTGGTGGAATGGGCAGACACGTACGTTTGAGGGGCGTATGCCGGGAGGCGTGAGGGTTCAAGTCCCTCCTCCGACACCATGCTAGGATTAACGGGCCGTGGGAATATACCCACGGCTTTTGGTTTTTAAAAGACTTGTTCAGTTAACACGCTAATTTAGGTCGGTCTCGTATTTTACTCACTTCTTCTTAGACTGCGCAAAAACATGTAACCCAGCAATATCAACCACCCGCTGATAACTAATACTAAATTCCCAAAAACATCATTACCACGCAACATTAAAGTCAGCAAAAACATAATTAACATAGTCCCTATACCAAATATAGCGAAACTGCCGTAATTAATTTTCCATTTGCCAGCATTTTTCACCTGTTTAGTCAAATGCACCACAACATCAATTCCCAAGCCTATTATTACAATACTTAGAATAGCACCGATATATCCATAGCTGTCTATAATGGGCATAAATGTCCGCCCCCCCATGTTTAACTGTTTTTCTATATTATACCTGGTTAGGCCCGTTCCATCTATACAATATAAGCGATCCATTCAGCTTCCCGAATTCAATGTCTATGGGCGTGCCTGTATCACCACCTGGGGAGATAAATTGGAACAGGATCTCTCCCCCGCTAAATTTCGTCTGTTTTTGTATCTGAAACCCCCGCTTTTTCTTCTGCAGAAGGTTTAAGCAATTCGACCCTATACCAGTCTATTAGCCTCATACAGTTAACATTAAAGGAGTTTACCCTGTCACCTATTAATATGTTGGTCCTTTTTTGGAACAGCCATAAACAAGGGGCGTCATCAACTATTATCTCCTCCGCCCGATTCATGAGCTTTAGCCTTTCTTGCTGGCTCCTGATCTCTTCTCGAGAAGCTTCCAGTATTTTATCCACCTGGGGATTAAGATAGCCGAAAAAATTACTTACACCTGCCTGGGAACTGTGGAATAAGCTGTAAAGAAAACTGTCGGCATCAGGATAGTCTGCAAACCATTCCAGCCGGAAGCAAGAAAGATCAGTTTTAGCCAGCTGTTTCTTAAAATAATCCCAATCCATCGGCTGAAGCTGCACCTGGACACCTAATTGGGCTAACTGCTGGCTCACTGACTCCAGTACTAAACGGTGCCCCTCGTCTTCATTATAACTGATCACAAGAGGAGCCAACCCCACACCCATGGAATAACCAGCTTCCTTCAGCAGTTCTTTTGCCTTTTCAGGATCATAGGTGTACCCAGGCATTTCCCTGTTGTATCCCGCGACCCCAATAGGTATAACCCCTTTACTCGGCCAGTAAGCCCCTCCCATTATTTCTTCTATGATAGCATTACGGTCAATTGCGTAGTTAAGAGCCCTGCGCAAAAGGTAATTACCTGCAAACGGTTCTTTGTTAAAATTAAAACCTATCGCATAAGTATCCAGTACAGGTTTTTCAATATACAGTTTTTTGTATTTATCACTATTTTTTATATTTTTAATTTCCTTTAGAGGTACCCGGTCAAGATAGTCCAGTTTTCCCGTTTTATAATCCCCAAAAGCCTGATATTCGTCATTGAATACGGTTACATCGATAGCTGTAAGCCGCGGCACTCCCTGGTGATATTTGTCATTCCGAACTAACAGCAATTCCTTGTTATCTTTATTTTCTTTTAATATATAAGGTCCCGTACCAGGAGCAGGAACAGCCTTATCTTCGCAGTCAAATATCCAAAAAATGGGATTTGTTAACATATATATAAAAGCAGCATTCGATTTGCTGAATTTTATTTTAATCGTGTCATTGTCTATTACCTGAATACCGGAAATTTCAGAGCTTTTCCCGTATAAACGCTCATTACTGCCTTCAATGGAGAAGAACAGATTTAGACTGGCCTGTTCTTCAGCAGTAGAAAAATTCTTTTCCCACGATGCTTTTACATCATGAGCGGTTAAACCCTTCCCGTTGTAAAATTTTACATTATTTTTTAATTTGACCGTGAGGCTTTTGCCATCAGCGGAATATTTCCAGGATTTTGCCAAAAGAGGCTTCACGCTCTCGCTAGTCTCATCATAATATACCAGCCCTTCATACATAGCAGAAGCAACAAGGCGTTCCTCGTGACTCGAAAGCTTTGCAGGCTCGAGAGACCGTATTGCCCCTACCACCCCTACCGTAAACGGGCGGGAGTCCAGATTAGCAGTGTAAACCGCTTTGTTGTAATAATTATGTATGACAAGTGCAAGCAAGATCACAAAACCTATAAGCGACCCAATCAAAGCCGCTTTCTTAAATGTAAAGTACATAAAAAATGCCCCCCTTGCATAGACTCTTCTTGGGGACATTATATTATACCTTTATTAAATCTATTCCTTTATTTTACAGTAAAGCTCTCAAGAACCAGCATATATAGCCCTGTAAGCTTTATAGTTTTTTATTACGTTTCTAACGTATCGTCGGGTCTCCGCAAAAGGAATCTTCTCTAATTCTTGAAGATCACCGTCCCACTTTTTGTTAACTACCCATTCATTTACCTTTCCTCTCCCTGCATTATATGCTGCTATCATTAGGGGAACACAACCTGCAAACTCCTGTTTAAGACTAGCCAAGTACCAACAGCCAAAACGGATATTAGTTTCAGGATTATTAAGCTCATCAGGGTTAAAATCGCTAATACCCTGCTGTTCCGCTATCCAACAAGCAGTTTCGGGCATAATTTGCATAAGGCCTCTAGCCCCCGCTGGCGATCTTGCTTCACTCTGATATTTACTTTCTGCTCTGATTATGGCAAAAACCAGGTACGGATCTATACCGTATTCATAAGCAGCTGAGAACACCAGATCACGGTGTGGCTGAGGATAAAAGAAAGTTATCCATTGGGGAAAAGTCAAAATTACAAACAAAAAAAATAAAATACTCAACCACATAAACACAGAAAACCGTTTTTTTAAATTACTCTCCAAGACAAAACCCCCGGCTGAAAAGTTTACTTAATATATAAATATATCTTCTATTTTCGCACCCTTTCGTTGAAATATTTGGTAATATCAGCTATTGCTTCCTGGACATTCTTATTGTTGTCTATTACAAAATCAGCTCGCCGTGCCTTTTCATCAAGCGGCAACTGTGCCTCAATCCTTTTAACAGCTTCTTCCCGATCAATCCCTTCTCTTGCCATTAAACGCCTGATTTGATTTTCCCTGTTTACCCATACCACCCACACTTCGTCACATATTTTTTCCAGTCCTGCCTCGTAAAGGAGGGGTATTTCCAAAACCACTACTGCGTCTGGATTTTTTTCCTTTATCTCCTTAAGACTATTTTTGAACATCTCTTTTACCCGCGGATGGGTAATCTCATTAAGCTTCTGGAGGTATTGGCGGTTGTTAAATACTATTTCCCCTAATTTTTTGCGATTTATGGTCTTATCATCGTTTAATATCCCGGTCCCGAAAAACCGTACTATATCTTCCCATGCCGGTTTACCAGGTTGAGTAGCTGCATGGGCCACCTCATCAGCGCTTATTACGACAGCTCCCATTTTTTTTAATGTTTCTAGAATAGTGCTTTTGCCGCTGGCTATACCGCCGGTCAAGCCAATTACCTGCACTTGAATAAACCACCAACTTTAATCAGGTTAATTCAAAAATAGCAATCACTATAAAAATAATCCCTGCAGCCAAAGAAGACGTGCTCTTGAAGTGCTTGCTGCTCATCATTTCTCCCAAAAATATTCCACAATTGACTAGTATAAATTTTAACACACCTACACTCAGTGCGGTAAAAAAAATGTTCAAACCTGTCATTGCTACTCCTATTCCTGCCCCCAAGGCATCAAGAGCTAGAGCAAATCCTAAAAAAAAAGCTTCTTTAAAATTTATTTCCCCAGAACAGTCAAGATCTGCACACGACGGTTCTTTATATATCTGCACAATAAGACCGAATGATCTAAGGTTAAGAGTAAATAAGGTCTCCTCCCCATCGTTCTCTATGCTATTAATCTTTTCCCGGCATGCCTGCAAAAGAAAATATGACCCTATTCCAACCAGTATTATTGCGCCTATTTTTGACGACCATGATGCCGGCAATACGGCTGATAACCCTTTCCCACAGGCCATAGAAACAGAAACCGCACAAGCAGATGCTGATGCTATCACCGCCAACGACATAACAGGTATTTTAATCTTATTTATCCCATAAGCCATTCCTGCTACAAAACCATCAGCACTAACAGCAAAAGCAAACAACAGCACAGTCAATATTTCCATAAACAGCCACTCCTATCCTGCTAATAGATATATATCTACTATATGGATAAGAGTAACAAAGTGTTCCCCGGCTAGCCCGCACTACCGCTCCACTATTTCTGACACTTATCGCAGAAATGGGTGCTCCTTCCCCCTATTTTCTTTCTTTTTATAATTCCGCCGCACCGAGAACAGTCTTGATCAGTTTTACCATAAACCTTCAAATAATCTTGGAATCCTCCTGATTTATTATACCCGTCTCTAAAGTCGCGGAAAGTCGTACCCCTCTTTTGTATACTATTTTGCATTACTTCCTTTATTGCTTTGCACAAGCAGCCTATTTCACTCGCAGAAAGGCTTCCTGCTGGGCGGTCAGGTCTTATAGCAGCCTCAAACAGAGCCTCATCAGCATATATATTCCCAATTCCGCAAACAATGCTCTGGTTTAAAAGAAGAGCCTTTATAGCTTGCCTGCGTTTTTTCACTTTTCTGGCTAAGTACTCTGCCGTAAACTCATCTGAAAGCGGCTCTCTTCCCAGTCTGGAAAAAAACCCCCGCGAATCTCTAATAAGCCATAGGCCCCCGAAACGGCGGGCATCCTGGTAAACAAGCCCTTTCTTGTTATCGAGGTGTATTATAACATGGACGTGCGGCGCCAGGATTTCCTCATCTTCATGTACCATATAGAATCTGCCGCTCATTCCCATATGAATTATAAGTTCCAATCCGTTTTCAAATATAAAATTAAGAAATTTTCCCTTGCGATTTATACTTGATATCGTCGAGCCGCAAATTTCTTCAGGCTCAAAGTCTCGGCGCCTGATAACTCCCGCACACTTTATATCTATTTTAGTAATTCTTGCACCTAAATTGATTTGCAATGAGCGGCTAATCGTCTCGACTTCTGGCAATTCCGGAATACTATCACCCCTTTTCAGCGCTTCCATTCCTGCATGTCATACCAATTGGGCCCAGTCTTTATCGATACTTTCAACGGAACTTTCAAACTGTAAGCATTTTCCATACACTGTTTTAGAAGTTTTACTGCTTCTTCCAGTTCAGTTTTGGGCACCTCCAGGACAAGTTCATCGTGTACCTGCAGCAGGAGTTTAGACTTCATCCCTTTAGAAGTTAATTCTCTAAATATATTTATCATAGCGAGCTTGATTATATCCGCAGATGTCCCCTGTACCGGGGTATTAAGAGCCATACGTCTTGCAAAAGCCCGTACCGTCTTGTTCTTGGATTTAAGATCTGGCAGATATCGCCGGCGTTTTAATACGGTTTCCACATAACCGTGTTTCTCCCCGAATTCTACTATGTCCTGCATATATTGCCGTACCCCAGGATAGGTACCCAAATATTCATCTATATACCGGCGTGCTTCCTGGCGACTTACCCCAGCATTTTTCGCAAGTCCATAATCACTAATTCCGTATATAATACCGAAGTTAACCGCTTTAGCTTTCCGGCGCAAATCACTGGTCACTTCTTCCAGGGGCACCTTGAATATTTCTGAAGCAGTACGGGCATGTATATCTATTCCTGCTTCAAAGGTTTCAATCAGCTTTTTATCCCCGCTTATGTGGGCCAGAGAACGCAAGTCGATCTGTGAATAGTCAGCCGAAATAAGCAGCCATTCATCGTCCTGGGCAATAAAAGCTTTACGTATACGCCGGCCTTCTTCTCCTCTTACAGGTATATTCTGCAGATTAGGTTCAACACTGGAAAGTCTCCCAGTTGCCGTCTGCGCCTGCTTAAATATGGTATGCACCCTTCCTGTATCAGGATGAATCAAGTCCCTTAATGCATCTACATATGTTGATTTCAGTTTGGTCAGTTGGCGATAATCTAAAATATAAGGTATGATCTCATGGTCATCATATAACTCTTCCAATACTTCTGCCCCAGTTGAATACCCGGTTTTGGTCTTTTTTACCACTCTTAGCCCCAGGCTTTCGAACAGCACCTTACCCAACTGCTTAGGTGAATTAATATTAAAAATTTCCCCCGCCAGCTCATATATCCGGGTTTCGACCTGGGCAATGCCCGCCGTTAGCTCCTCGGAAATAGCATCCAAGATTTCCGGAGCAATTTTAATTCCATAGAATTCCATACAAGCGAGAACATCAGACAACGGCATCTCAACCTGCTCCAAGAGTTTTCGCAATTCGGGAGAAATTTTCTCTCGCAAGGCAAAAAAAAGCGGCATTATCTTAGAAACAAGAAGGTCTGGCCTGTTCGGACTTATATTGATATTCAAATACCTGAATATAGTAGGGCTGAGTTCCTCGCCGGTAAAAGACGGATCATCCACATATGCCATAAGCATTGTGTCGCCGGCTATCCCTCTCAAATATATTCCGTATCTTTTAAGGATTACCTGGACAAATTTAGCATTATGCAAATACTTCGCTGTCGTGTCAGACTCGAGTAGAGATTTGATCCATTCAAGCTTGCGGTGGCTTTCGGGGTCTATTTTAAAGATGTATATTTGCCCTTTAAGCTCAAAAAATAAGCTTTGAATTTTGGCCCACATAGGGTGGTGATAGTCGGCTTCCACGTATATCGCCACAGGGTCACCGGGGGCAATCTTACCAATGAAAGCCGCGACGGCTTCTTCTGATTCCAGTGAAATGACTTCGACTTTATCTTCTGCTGCTTCCCGCCTAACTCTGTCGCCTTCTTGCAAAGCATTGATAAGGTTATTAAATTCCAAACGCCTGTATATATCCAGCAAATTTTCCATATCCGGTTCTCTTACTTCGTAGTTTCCCAACTGGAAAACCAGGTCAACATCCCTATCGATAGCAGACAGCTGCCGGCTCAGAAAGGCCTTCTCTTTGTTTGTCTTCAGCCTTTCCACAAGTTTTTCCCCGCCCAACTGATCACAATGCTCGTACAGGTTCTCCAGTGTACCGTACTCTTTTATCAGTTTAACCGCCGTCTTAACCCCTATCCCCGGTACTCCCGGTATGTTATCCGAACTATCTCCAGCAAGAGCTCTTACTTCCACTATTTTTTCCGGCTCTACTTCCCATTTTTCTTTAACTTTTGCCGGTGTATAGAGCTCCATTTCGCTTATTCCTTTTTTGGTTATCAGAACTTTTGTTTTTTCTGAAACCAACTGCAGCACATCATTGTCCCCAGTAACTATAATACTTTCCATTCCTTTTTTCTCTGCCCTTTTAGCTATCGTGCCTATAATGTCGTCAGCCTCGTAACCCTCCAATTCAATAAAGCCAACATTCAAAGCGGTCAAAACCTCCCGAAGCAGCTGAAACTGGCCTCTCAACTCATCCGGAGGAGCAGAGCGATTAGCTTTATATTCACTATACATTTGGGTACGAAAAGTTTTCCTGTCTTTATCGAAGGCCACAATTATATGGGTTGGCTGCTCTTGCGTTATAACCCGGTTCAGCATGGTCAAAAAACCGTAAACCCCGTTTGTATAGACTCCTCCACTGGTATGCAGCAGGGGAAGAGCATAAAAAGCCCGGTATAACAAGCTGTTTCCATCTATAAGCATAAGTTTGCCTTCAGTCATAAATATCGCATCCTTTATTAATTTAAAAATCAACTTATAGAAATGGACAGGGAACAGTTCCTGCCCATCTTTATTATAACCCTTCTGTCCCGAGAGTAAAGTTCACGGTAAAATGGTTTTTCCAAAAACGAGCCATAAAATAAAATACCTGAATCGGCCAACTGCTGGTCAAAAATAGTGGAAAATTCCTAATTCCCAGCACAGGTCGCTGTGCTCGTTCCGTATCATTGACAATG
This sequence comes from Syntrophomonadaceae bacterium, assembly GCA_014360155.1. Taxonomy (GTDB): domain Bacteria; phylum Bacillota; class Syntrophomonadia; order Syntrophomonadales; family Syntrophomonadaceae; genus JACIYB01. The sequence goes on along the minus strand of JACIYB010000025.1, from coordinate 13,197 downwards.
CCATCCTCTCATTTCACCCTAACTGGGCTGACATTTTCTCAGAAAGACTTCAAGGTTTGTCACAGAATAAACACAAATTCTCAGTGAAGTCGCTTGACAAGCATTCTCTAGGCAATTATAATAATGTTTGCGTTACAGGTAATCATTTTTATGCCAGAGTGTCGGAATTGGCAGACGAGCGCGACTCAAAATCGTGTGCCGCAAGGCGTGTGGGTTCGACTCCCACCTCTGGCACCACTAGAAAAATAGGGCTTCTGAAGCCCTACTCTTATTTTCTGATTTGCTGCCATTTTTGAATTTACTGCCGTTCGCATTAAAATCTTTAAATTAATATAACTTTCTTCCTGAGTTGTGATGGCTTTGAATCTAGCGAGAATATCGTCAAGCTTGAGGTTAGAAAGAACTGTTCGGTATAAAATTATAAATCCAACTTTTATCATTGATTCTAATAAATAATTATTAACTATAAATAGATATCAACTCCGTGAATCAGAAAAAGAATATTCTGCATCTAATTATCATATAATAGCAAATGGTAAATACTATATAATTCCAGATGAAATAATGTTTAAACCTATTGTATAAGGGGCTTTTGCGGTATAAGAAGGTAGTCATTTCCACATTGTGCTTGATCATCTCCAGCCATTTTAGCAGTAAGTCGGTAAACAGTATCCGCACCTCGCCGGAGATCGGGTTTATCTCGTCGGCCGAATTGTCCCGGATCAGCTCAAGCTCCACGACATAGACCAAGGCTTCTTTGATGACCTCATGATATTGGAGTAGGGCGGCGTTCAGGGGCTCTGTCTATTTTAAAGTGCTCAATCTGATTCTGCCGCAAAAAGCGGTATCCGGTTTTTGTGCTGATACCGCCCAGCATTTCACACATTTGCTCCACATTGACCACATCCGGGTACTCCTGAAAAATCAGCTTATATGCTTCATTGCTTTTCAGCAAGGTATCAGGCCCTTTCGGTTCTGAAATACAATGCAGGCGACAGGGGCGCGCCATGATTGGATAAGCCTATACGCTCGCCCAAAAACGGATGCACCCCCCTATATGTCAGAATAGTTGTCGTGTAGATGATATAATATTTTGAGAAAGGTTGGTATCTGCATGACAGTTAATAAAAGTTATTCTAAAGAGTTTAAAGAAAAAATCTTAAAAAGCTTACAACCCCCTGAGAACAAAACGGTTGCTCAAGTAGCTCTTAATCCTACTAAAGAGATGGATGAAATTTTGTTAAAGAAAATGCGACAACTTTCTTGACAATTACCGAGTATTTCTGTCTTGAGATTTTTGTTGTCATTCAATATTTTGGTAATACTTCTAATTGCCTTTCCTATTTTTTCTTTATACCCATTTTGATTGATTGCTTTTGAAATTGGGATAACTGTATAAAACTTATATCCCCAAATCCTCAAAAAATAAATTGCCCTTACAACACTGGGTATTCTTAAAAATATCTTAAATATCTCCAAGTTTTATTCCCCCCATGCCAATGTCGGATAACGGCCCTGCATTTCCGACGTCACCCGGCCTTAAGGCGATGGCCGGGCCTTAGTTTTATTTGCCAAACCTTAAGGCCCAGGCGAGCCGGGTCATGCTTGACTTAGACCGGGAGATGTGGCGCGGCCTGCTCCGAACATGTACTACCTCCTGGCTGGCACCTCGGGCTAATCCGCGCCCGGAGCGGATTAGCGTTGTTATCGGATGGATGAGTCCACGCGGAGCCAGAGTACGACAGGACTCGCACCCTAATCCAGAGTATAAATATTCAATTATATATTCTTAGCCCATTTAGCAAGAATAATATCAAAAGGCCTTTTAAGAGATAACTTGTTTATAAAATATTTCTTTTCATCTTTAGGTAGCCCTGAACAGCCGTAAATAAAAGCCATTTTCTGCCAGGGGTCCATGCCTTGAAAGTTTTCTTTATGTTCACGCAACCAGTCAAAAGCGGAATTTTGATAAGCAGCTAGTAAGATTTCTCTTTGAACAAAAGATTCGCTTGTAGGGTACCTTCTAACTAACCTTGAAAAATGATTAATATACCTATTCTTGGTAAAAAGACTTAATATGGATAACCGAAAAAACTCATTATTAACAACATCCTCAGAATCAAGTAATTCTAATAATCTCTCACCAATATATTTCCATCGTTCTTCATCTATAGATTGAACAGAACCAAGATAACTACATATATTAGCAAAGCATGGACTAAGCTTTGCTATTTCTCTTAGCGAGACTTCAATTGCACCTGGATGGCCAAGTTGAGCTAATCTTCTATAAAACCATCTAAGCCTTATGTAGTCAACATCCTCTTGATTTATATATTCGTAAATAATATTGCTAATAATCTCATCAGAAACTGATTTCCAATCCTCATCAGAAATCTCATTATATGTTATTGTTCGATATGGATTACCGCCAGAATACTTTCTGATTAGTTTAAGAATCTCATCTTCTTCTTTACTAATCGGTCTATCTTCAATCATATCACTACATAAATTTCTAAACTCTTCAACTGTATATGTTTTTGTTTTATGTCGCTGAAGCATTAATCTTTGCTGCTTATCTAATATTGAAGCGACTTTTGCCAAAGAATTCTTAGCTGTTTGTTTAGAATCACAGAATACCAATATATCATCCGCATATCTAAGAAACTCAAGTCCTTGAATACTTATACTGTTATCTATTGGAATCATTGCTGCTTCAGCAAGTAAATGAATAGGGTGTGGGCCTATGGGTACGCCTCTTGATACATTTGCTGTTGTAGATTCTAATAAGCCAATAACCCATTTCATTACTTGATTCGGGAAAGCTGATTCAATTAATTGATTTTCTACAATATGATGATATATCTGATTATAAAAATCTGCGATATCACAATATAATACGTATTCAAAGCTAGAGCTCTTTCTAAAGGCACTAGTCCAAAAATCATTCCATGAGTTCATAGCTGAATATAACCCATAATTAATATCAGGTGAAAATCTATAACTGAAAACAATATTTCTATCCAGTCTTCGACGTTCTATCCCTATTCCATACTGATGGATTATTGCGGTGAGAATGATACTGTCTTGTGGATCTAGTTGAGTAGCTTGTCTGTATGATATTTCATCCTTAGGTACAATAAATCTTCTACAAGCCCCAGGTGGAAATTGTGATAGATCCTTGTCTTCTATTAAAGCTACGAATTCATCTTTATAAGTTATAATGGAATCTATTTCAGCAATTTTAGGAAACAAATCTCCATCAGAATGATTGTAAATAAAATCGACTGCCCACTTTAATGAATCCCCGCTTAACATTATTAATTTTCTCCCTCTTAAATAAAGTTCTATGCCATAATCCGCCGCAGGACGCGGCGACCTTGCCTCATCTTTCCGATAGCTACTGAATAAATGAAGTTGTTCCGTCTTTGCACTATATCTAAATTCACATTATGACACATCCCGAAAGCTCAGTAATTTCTTGTTTTTATTTTAACAACCATTTACATCATAATATAGAAATCTACCTTATAAGCCACCCATAATCCTGCCTGCAATCCACAATATAGTCAACGTATACCGTTTGAACCTTGACTTGGAATAGTATAAGATACCATTTCTCAACGAACATCTTGTGGTATTTGGTTGGCGGAATAAATTAGTCTTCCATAAACTGGGAACGTTTCGGCATTTGATGCAGGGAACGGATGACGTCCATCAGGTCATTTTTGATTTTGCAGGTGTCGGAGGAGCTTTGCTTCGCAAGAAAACGGACATGACCTGCCAGCATCTAACGGGCGTGGTTGGGAATAAGCACCTTATACTGAGGCTTCTTTTCCATGCTCCACCTCGTCAATGATGCTTTCCAGATAGCTGTCCAGTTCATCTAGCGTGGTTCCCGCGCGTCCGGCCAGACGGTCTTCCTCTACAGCCAGCAGTTCTTCACGCAGCATCAACATTTTTTCACGGCGGGTAAACGCTTCTATATCCATAACCTCAAGATCCCCCTTACCATTTTTATAAGATTCACTGGCTCCTCGGTAGGCTTACGCAAAGTCGCAATTCAGCCAAATACTTATTTTCCTAAAGTTTTAATCTTATTTTCCTTATAATTACAATCTAATCATATTATACTTCTTTGCTCAAATCAATGAATAAAACAGCGGCAAAGCGCATTTATTCGTTTCAGCACATAAAAAAGGCGCTGATCATCTCTCAGTGCCTTTTTATTGCCATCTGTGCTGTCACGCACTTCTTTATAGCTTCTCAATAACAGTTATTTCAACGTAGCCTGTACCCCTTTCCCAAGGGAGCGGGCAACCTTGGCCAGAAAGTCCATTGATGAATTGTACGTTCCGCTTTCCAGGCGGCTGATATTGGATTTCTGGGTCCCAACCCGAAGCGCCAATTCTTCCTGGGTAATATTTTGGCTGGTTCGCGCCTCAATGATTTGCGAAATCACTTCATAGCGCGGTTTCAACTTTTCGTACTCCGCCTTGAATTTTTCATCCTTCATCAAAAGCTCTTTTACTTCGGAAGACTTAACTCCTGCTTTACCCTTTGTCACACCTTCTAAAAAATCCCCGGTGTTACCTGAGAACTAAATTTAATATTTTCTATTTATCTAATAATCTTACCATTTGAACTAAACCATCATCCGGGTCTTTTCTGAAATGTTTAAACCCATTTCTGGTATAGAAGTTTATCAATTGAGGCTTGTCCTGGCATTCGATAAAAGCCACCCTCCCGCCGACAATTCCCTGTGCTTTACTGATCACCGAAAGGGCATATTCTAACAATTCATCACCAGCTATTTTATCTGTATACTTATCATTCTTGCCTAGTTGACCAATAAGATATGATGGAATTTCTGTTAGTGCTTCGGATCCCTTTTTGGCATACAGACCATCCAGTTTTCTTATCTGAGACGCTACCGTACCATTCGGAATTTTTAAAGTCTGTATGGCAATCGTAAAATATGCCAGAAGTACAAAGCTTCCATTTTCTAAACCATCTTCATCAAAAATAAAATATGTACGACTTTTGGATTTTCTCTCGTATAAAATAGCTTTGTTTTCATTTTTTAAAAAGCTCTCTACATCATGGTCTTTAGAACAATAAAAAGTAGAAATGACTTCCTTTACTGTTTCTTCGGAAGTCATTTCTAAAAACGTTTCGAGTGGGATAAGCACTGTTTTAATAATTTCTCACCCCTTGCCATCGCCTCATCGGAAGCAAGTTTTCTGTTTATTGGCTTTGCTTCCTTTGATGACGAAAGCACTTCAACAAGTCTTTCTATTGCTTCCGGTTCCTTTACGACAATGTTCTTGTCAAATGAAACGGTCGCCATAGGTATCACCTCTTTCAAGCATCCTGCTACTATTTATTATACATCAAATCAGGCGAACATCCATAAGCAAACTTTCCTCCTTACCATTTATTCATTTAAGCTTGCTATATATTATACCCCAATTCTATGCAAATGTGTTTTTTATTTTATTCTCTTCCTTGCTGTTTTTTGTCATCATTGCTATCGCTCCTGCCCGTGCTGCCCCTTCAACATTATTCTCAAATAGTCGTTATAATCCTTTCCACGCTTGGGTGGCTCGTCGGAAACGCTGTAGGTGGAGGGAAGAAGGGCCTTGATGGTTTCTTGTAGTCTTGCGTATTAATTAGTCCTGTTCGGCATAATTTTTTTGCACATTCATTGTCAAAAAAGACGATCCCCAACCCTCCCCAATCTGCTAAAATATTTGCAGTTTCGTTGGGGAGGTTAATATCTTGCAAATTCCTTGGAATCTACCTGTTAAGCTATCAACCTATGCAAAGGACAGATACTCGGTGGTCTTTCCCGTACTGACCAAGTGCCCCTGCTGCAACTCCGCCGTCAAACTAAAGCGGCACGGCTTCTATGAACGCAATGCCCTGGCCGGCAACCGGTGTTACCGCATCAGCATCTGCCGGTACCTGTGCCCTTCCTGCTTGAAGACGATCTCTCTTTTACCCTGGTTTCTCCTGCCACACTTCCAGCATAACCGCAATACCATTCTAAAAAGCCTAAGGGAGAGTTTTAAAAAAATAACTTCTGCTCTTGACCGCCAGTTGGTCGCTTTCTACCATAAGCGCTTCTTAGCCAATATTCCCGCTCTTTTGAGGGAGCCTTGGAGTGATGTGGGGTTCAGGGTTTCAAGTACCGCAAACGCCCATTACACAAGGTTTTTTGGGGTCTTAGGATTCCGGTAGAGTGCGTTACATTCCCCATGCTTCCGGTGATGTTGAGGGACTCAAAATCGTGTGCCGCAAGGCGTGTGGGTTCGACTCCCACCTCTGGCACCACTAGAAAAATAGGGCTTCTGAAGCCCTATTCTTATTTTCTGATTTGCTGCCATTTTTGAATCTACGGTAATCTGATATTGAGCCATTTTTTCTTCCTCCTTTTTGTTAGGTGTTTTTTGCTAATTTTCATTCTAACCGAAGGAGGTCGAAAGTGGCTCACCTTTTTACACAATTATACGGACTTAACTCACGCATCCCTTTGCTTAAGTGTTCCCGCAATCTGCTATGATCGACTTTATTAAGAAAATCCTAACTACCGTTGAAAATATTCAACAATTATTTTAAAATAGATCTAACATTTTTATAGGAAAAAAGCAACAATTAGTCTAGAGAAAGGAAGAACATTCTCTATGAAAAAAGAAAATTTTTTCTTCCTTATATTTGTCTTGGCAGCAGCTGTCATTACAGGCTCTACATTGGGAATTGCAAACAGCTTAATATATATTAGGGAACAAGGTGAAGCTTTAAAGCAGGAGGCTGCTGCACAAGAAAACTCACAAGAAGAAACAGCAGCCGAGTTCTCTTTATATGCTGCTCTGGAATCTGAAGCCCCTGTGCCTGCAGCTCCCTCTTTACCGGAACTCATGGTAATAACCGAGGCAGAAAAAGAAGAAATACAGGGTATGTTGACTGGTTTAGGTATGGTTGAAGGTGCGGACTATAACAAATTTATCATGGAGTTTCAAAAAAACAACTCAATTGAACCTACTGGATACCTAGACTCGCAGACCCTTCAGGCAATTATTAAACAGGCCACATTGCAAAAAGCCGCTGAAGCCGCCGGCTATTAATAGGCAATCACATTAGATAAATAATCTAATATTTGAAAAAACCTTCTCCCGTTTTGCGTCCCAGTTTGTTAGCGCGCACCATTTTAATCAGCAGCGGACAAGGACGATATTTGTCATCACCGAACTCCCTGTGCAGGGTTTGCATAACCGATAAACAGATATCCAGCCCAATCATATCGGCCAGAGCCAGCGGTCCCATAGGATGTCCCGCGCCAAATCTCATGGAGGTGTCGATATCCTCCGCACTGGCAACGCCTTCCATTAACGCGTACATCCCTTCATTCAACATAGGAATCAAAAGGCGATTAACGATAAAACCGGGGGCCTCATTAACTTCAACCGGCTCTTTGCCCATCTTTAGACATACGTTTCTGACAAATTCAAAAGTCTCCTGGGTCGTAGAAGCACCCTTGATAACCTCAACCAGCTTCATGGCCGGCACAGGATTAAAAAAATGCATCCCGATTACCTTGCCTGCCCTATCAGTGGCAGCCCCAATTTCGGTAACACTCAGGGCAGAAGTATTGGTGGCCAAAATACATTCTGGCCTGCAAATTTCATCCAATTCCTTGAAAATAGACTTTTTAAGATCCATATTTTCAATAACGGCTTCGATTACCAGATCACAGTCTTTAGCTTTCGCTATATCGAGTGTCCCCTCTATTCTCCCCATTATAGCTGCCTTATCGTCTGCTGAAATCTTTCCTTTCAATACGTCCTTATCCAATGCCTCATCGATTGCTGCTACACTCTTGTCAACGAATTCCTGCCTAACGTCACGTACTAGTACATCATAACCAGACTGAGCGGCTACCTGAACAATACCAGCACCCATGGTACCTGCGCCGAGTACCATTATCTTCATCCCCTGATACCTCCCAACGCAAATTTCAGTTTTCTATCTTTTAGCAATTTTGTGCCTGCTAACCTTTCTTAAACTCAAGGATAATTTTTTGTATTTTCATCATAGATCTTTTTTAAAAAAATTCAGTTCAAAGTTCTTCATACTACCTTGGCCAGCCCTTTGTAAACCTTACCCTGAGGCGTGTCAATAGTAACCAACATCTCGTCTTTTAAAACATCGGTAGCTCCTACCGCTCCAACTACAACCGGTATGTTGGAATTTAAGCCCATTATAGCCGCATCTGAGGTTAAACCCCCTTCCTCAGCCACTATAGCAGAAATTTTATCTAGTAACTGGGCAAAACTGCTGTCAGCGCTTTTGGTAACCACGATGTCCCCAGGCTGAACTTTTTTCATATCCCTAGAGGAGAGAACTATCTTAACCTTGCCCTTGACCGCTTGTGAGCCGATTCCCACCCCCTCAACCAATACATCCCCAACCACATGGACCTTCAGCATGTTAGTCCCGCCAGAAAAACCAGTGGGGAATCCAGCCGTCAGAACTATCATATCCCCATTCTGTATCAAGTTGGCTCCCAAAGCTCCCTTAATAGCTGCGTTAAAAAGATCATCCGTCGTGGTAACATCAGGAATCAGGACAGGATAAACACCCCATACCATTGCCAACTTGTTGAGGACCTTAGCCCTTGGTGTAGCTGCTATTATATCAACCTGGGGGCGATATTTTGCTACCATTTTAGCTGTACTGCCAGTCTGGGTAATCGGTATAATCGCAGAAGCATCCAGGCTCATAGCAGTGGCACATGTGGCATAACTGATAGCATCCGTAACCGAAAGGGTTCCCTGCAAGCGTTTCTGTCGCAAAATCTCCGAATAAGGAAGAGCATCTTCCGCCCGTTTAGCTATACGAGCCATTGTTTTTACAGCTTCAACCGGATATTTCCCAGCTGCAGTTTCTCCTGACAGCATAATCGCATCCGCACCATCAAAAATAGCATTGGCAACATCAGAAACCTCCGCCCGAGTAGGGCGAGGGTTGTTTATCATAGAATCAAGCATCTGCGTAGCGATTATCACCATTTTACCTGCTAGACTGCACTTTTCAGCAATGTTTTTCTGAACAAGCGGGACTTCTTCAACCGGGATCTCTACTCCCAAATCGCCTCTTGCTACCATTACTCCATCCGCAACCTTAATGATATCCTTCAGGTTATCCACACCCTGCTGGCTCTCTATCTTGGCAATGATGTCTATATCGGCATTTTTTTGCTCAAGCAAACTCCTGATTTCTAAAACATCCTCCGGCGTTCTCACAAATGAAGCCGCGATATAGTCCACTTCATTTTCTATCCCGAATCTGATATCTTCTTTGTCTTTATCACTCATAAAAGGCAGGTTAATGCGTACCCCGGGAACATTAACCCCCTTTCTCTCCCCCAGCTCACCGCCATTTATTACCCGGCAAATAACATCGGTGTCGTTAACTTCTTCTACAAGGAGACCTATAAGCCCATCTGCTAGAAGAATAGTCGTCCCCTTTCCCACTTCTCTAGATAAAGATTTGTAACTAACCTGCACCTCCTGCTCATCACCAGGCACATCACGGCTGGTCAGCACAAAACGCTGGCCCCTATTAAGCAGCACAGGACTTGTTCGCAATTTGCCGGTTCTGATTTCGGGTCCCTTGGTATCCAGCATTATAGCTATCGAAGTACCCAAATCATCCGCTGCTTTTCTTATGTTTTGTATTCTTCGCTTATGTTCTTCATAAACCCCATGAGAAAAATTCAGGCGTGCCACGTTCATCCCGTTTTCAATCATCAGCTTTATTATTTCAACGTCTTCACTAGCAGGCCCTATAGTACAAATTATTTTGGTTTTCCTCATTTAAAACACCTCTTTATTGAAAGGTTAGAAGAGCAGGATCTCGCCTAGGAACAGCGAGATACCACCTATATGGGGATCGGTACATTTTATTTATATCGATAGAATACGAGCAATTTCAAACATCCCCAACTCTAAGGTTTTAGTCCCACGTATCACTTCCCGCAGCGGTATGTCGTGAACCTTCTCTCCTTTCCCTGCTATCATTACATTTCGCTTTTCCTCGATAATACAATCTATGGCCGCTTTTCCCATGCAAGAGGCTAAAATCCTGTCCGCGGCAGTTGGAGTACCGCCTCTCTGGATATGTCCAAGAATAGTAACCCTGGTATCCCGTTTGGTCTTTTCTTGTAATTCCTCCCTCAGCTGCATTACCGGATATACCCCTTCAGCCACGACAATTATACTGTGAAGTTTCCCCCTCTTATTGCCAGCATTTATTTTGTCAACTATCTGCTCCAAATCAGGTTCTATTTCAGGGATTAAGATCGATTCAGCTCCTCCTGCCACTCCAGAAGCCAAGGCTATTTCTCCGCAGTCTCTCCCCATCACTTCGATTATAAATATTCTTCCATGGCTGCTGGCCGTATCCCTGATGCGGTTTATAGACTCAAGAGCAGTATTTACCGCTGTATCAAAACCAATAGAATTTGTGTATACAATATCATTATCTATGGTCGCCGGTATTCCAATAACGTTAATTCCCAATTTAGAAAATTCATAACCGCCTTTTAAACTGCCATTTCCTCCAATTACAACCAGGTGTTCTATCCCTTCTTTTTCGAGGCTTATTTTGGCCTGTTCTCTGCCAAATTCCGTTTTAAAAGCCTCTGAACGCGAAGTCTGCAAAATAGTCCCGCCTCTGTGTATGATATCGGCAACCGAGCCAACATTCATTTCAGTCAAATTCCCTCTTATTAAACCCTCAAAACCCCTGCTCACTCCGTATACCTTCATCCCCCTGTATATGGCTGTCCTAACAACAGCACGGATAGCAGCGTTCATTCCAGGCGCATCTCCACCGCTGGTCAATACAGCTACTCTTTTATCATCTTTATTCAATCAGTTAACCCCCTTTTCGCCCTGCTAAAAAGTTAGTATACCTAAAAACCCAGATTACTTTTCCCTTTTTCCTGCGCTTTCACTGTAAATTGAACCATAACCGTGAACTATCTCAGCATGTCCCCTGATTTTTATAGCTGACGTATACTCAGTAAACTGCAGGAGCATAACTTCACCTTTGTCCAATTTTTCTGTATGATGCAGTCTCGTGTCCCTACCCCGCGTAAAGCCTATAATAGTCACACCGTCTTCCAGCGCCTTCACTATGATATAATCTTGTCCCACACCGTTATCATTCATGCACATCCCTCCTTCTTCATCTTTATTGATGATGCAACCCCCAATCTCATCCCCTACATCTGAACAACGAAGACCTGCAAATTGAACAGCCCCCCTCGTTTTTCAACAGGCTGCTATCCATAATTAAATAAACAGAACATCAATTAAACCATACATTACTTCTTCCACAAAGAGATATCAGCTCCCTCTTTAAATCCAAGCTTGCTTTAACATTGAATTTTTTATTGAGGACCAGCATTTTTTTATTGTAAAGCTTAATAAATACCTCGATATTCCCTGGATATTTTTTTATAATAGGGACGATCCCTGTTCTTATATTTCTCTCGTCCTTTTCATTCGTTATATTAATGTGAAGTTCCTTAAGATCGGACGAAATAGAGTATATCCGCCTAAGCACCACCTTCGGCTGTTCATCCCTTTTGTCATAAAAGCCTTCCACAATCACAGCTGTATCAACTGACAGTTTATCACTATTATTGCGATAAGCTGAGGGAAATACCATTACCTCAATTCTTCCAGTCAAATCTTCCAGGTAAAAGCGGGCATAACTTTCCCCTTTTCTACTCACTCTCCTTTTCAGATTCACCAGCATGCCAGCCAGCCTAACATAAGATCCATCAGCAACAGAACTAAAATCAATCACTTGATGGGTAGTGACAAACGGCAATAACTGGACATGTTCTTCCAAGGGATTAGCAGAAACATAAAAACCCAGCACTTCTTTTTCCCGTCTCAGACGATCATGAAACCGCATTTCACCCTCAACTGCGGGTGCGGGCTCCTCCACCAGGCTCTGTACACTGCCGAAAAGCGACATCTGGTTACTGCTTTCAGTTTGTTTCAATTTACCCGCCAGGTCAATGCACTCTTCCATGATAGATAAAGCCTGTTTTCTACTTATACCCAAGGAATCAAAACAGCCGGCTACGATGAGATTTTCCAGCATACGTTTGTTTACCTGGGTAAGATCAACACGGCGGCAAAAATCAAATAAAGAACGGAAAGATCCTTTTTTACGCACATTCACAATATTTTTAACCGCATTAATACCGACGTTTTTAATAGCTCCCAACCCAAAACGTATACCACCTACAGCTACAGTGAAATTTTCAAAACTCTCGTTAATATCCGGCGGCAATATCGGAATACCCTGTCTCTGACATTCCTTAAGGTAATGTACCACTTTTTCCTGATTATCTATCACGCTGCTTAAAAAGGCGCACATATATTCTACGGGATAGTGGGCTTTTAAATAAGCAGTTTGATAAGAAATGACGGCATATGCCGCCGAGTGACTCTTATTAAAGCCGTACCCGGCAAAGCTTTCCATAATATCGAAGAGCCTGCTCGCTGTGCTTTTAGAAATTTCGTTTTTAGCAGCACCGGCAATAAATTTATCCCTCTGAGCCATCAACTCTTCTGGTTTCTTCTTGCCCATGGCCCTGCGCAAAATATCCGCTTCTCCCATACTAAAACCAGCTAAGTCACCAGCAACTCTCATAACCTGTTCCTGGTACAAAATTATCCCGTAGGTTTCTTCCAGAATATCTTTGAGCATAGGATGCAGATATTCAATTTCTTGGCGCCCGTGTTTACAATTTATAAAATCCTCCACCATTCCGCTGCCTAAAGGCCCCGGCCGGTAAAGTGCTATTATAGCTATAAGGTCTTCAAACCGGTTAGGATTCATTTCCCTTAAAATACGCCGCAGTCCTTCACTCTCAAGCTGAAAAACTCCGGCGGTATCTCCTGCAGAAAGAAGTTCGTACACTTTCTGATCATCCATGGGTATATTATTTATATCTATCTCTATTCCTCTAGTTTTACGGATGATTTCTATTGCGCGGTCGATAACTGTAAGGGTTCTAAGACCCAGTATATCCATTTTTAATAAACCCATGTCTTCAACCGTCTCTTTGGCAAATTGGGTTACTACATGACCTTCAGGGGTTTTCTGCAAAGG
>JACIYB010000024.1:7500-22420 GCA_014360155.1 Syntrophomonadaceae bacterium | reverse complement strand
AACCAAAGGCGAACCGGGGATATGTAATGTTATTGAGTCTGTAAGGCATATAAGGCAGGTATACTATGAAATTAGGTGGGTAAGTAATTTACCGGAAGAAGAGCTTATGTCTGCGGCTAAAGAACTGCAAGCGCCTTATGAGTTGGTAAAGGAAGTGGCTGAAAAGAAGCGCCTGCCGGTAGTTAATTTTGCTGCAGGAGGTATAGCTACTCCAGCTGATGCTGCTATGATGATGCAGTTGGGCTGTGATGGAATATTTGTGGGTTCTGGCATTTTTAAATCGGAAGATCCGATGAAGAGAGCCCGGGCTATTGTCGCAGCTACTACTTATTACAATGAGCCGGCAGTGCTTGCGGAATTGTCCAGGGACTTAGGAGAAGCTATGGTCGGCATAGACATCAGTACAATTAAACCTGAAGAAAGGATGCAGGAACGTGGCTGGTAAGAAGATAGGAATTCTTGCCCTGCAAGGGGCTTTTGCAGAACATGAAGACGCTTTGAAGAGGTGTGGGGTTGACGCATTGCAGGTAAAAACTGCCGACCAAATTGAAGAAATTGATGGGCTTATTATTCCCGGGGGAGAAAGCACTACTATAGGGAATTTGATGTGCAGATATGGGTTGGACTCTAAGATAAAGGAGATGGAGGCTAAAGGGATGCCCATATGGGGGACCTGTGCGGGGATGGTCCTCCTTGCTAAGGAGATAGTAGACTCGGAACAATTTCGTCTGGGTCTTATGAGTATAAGGGTTAAAAGAAATGCTTTCGGGCGTCAAGTTGATAGTTTTGAAGCCGATTTAGACGTAGTTGGGATAGGAAAAACTAAGGGGGTTTTCATAAGGGCTCCCTATGTGGAAAAAATATGGGGTGAAGCAAAAGTTTTGTCGGAATATGAGGGAAAGATAGTCATGGTAGAAGAAGGGAAAAAGCTGGCGACAGCTTTTCACCCCGAGCTCACAGAAGAACTCGGTATTTATAAATATTTTTTGGACAAAGTATGAGATGGAACTTGCAAAAAGACAAGTTGTATAATAACATAACATATAACACAAATAATATTTAAAAAATGCGATGAAAGGGAAAAGTAAAAACAGGAGCTATTGAAGAGAGCTGGTGGCAGGTGTGAACCAGTATGGCTTGGTTTTGAATCCGCCCTGGATGCAGGCTGTGAGAGCAGTTACGGTGATGCCGTTAAAATCTTCAAGTGGGTATGAAACCAAAAAGGGTGGCAACGCGGGAAAACCTCTCGTCCCTACTAGCGGGGCGGGAGGTTTTGTATATCAGGTATAGGCTTTGAAAAAGACAGGTATTTAAATACCAAAGGAGGTTTTCAAGTGATAGGGGAACAGTTTTTGCAGCTTCCTGGGCCTACGCCGGTACCCGACAGGGTGATGAGGGCAATGAGCAAGGCAATGGTAAACCACAGGGGGCCAGAATTCAAACAGATTTTAGAAGAAGTTGTCGAAGGGATTAAAAAAACTTACCAAACAAAACAGAATGTATTGATTTATCCAGCATCAGGAACAGGAGCGCTGGAAGCAGCTGTGGTTAATTTTATATCCCCAGGAGATAGAGTTTTGGCTATTTCTATAGGTGTTTTTGGAGACAGGTTTGCCAAAATAGCTGCAGAATTTGGAGCTGAAGTGGAAAAACTAGACTTTGAATGGGGAACTGCAGCCGACCCTCAGATTATTAGAAAAAAGTTGCACCAGGATAAAAACAAAGAGATCAAAGCAGTGCTTATCACTCATAATGAAACCTCTACTGGAGCTTTTAACGATATCAAAACAATAAGAAAAGAAATAATGGATCATCCAGCCTTATTTATAGTAGACGCGGTTAGCAGTCTAGCAGCGCTTGACCTGCAAATGGACGAATGGGCACTGGATGTTGTAGTAAGCGGGTCTCAGAAAGCTTTTATGATTCCACCGGGGTTGAGTTTTTTAGCCTTTAACGAGAGGGCGTTGGAAATTCATAAAAAGAACAGCAATCGGAAATACTATTGGGATGTTACCGCTGGCCTTCAATACCTGGAAAAGGGACAAAATCCTTATACACCTGCTATTTCTCTATATTACGGGTTACAGGAATCTTTAAATATGATGCTTGGAGAAGGGCTGGACAACATAATTGCTCGGCATAAAAGGTATCGGGATATAGTGCGGGCAGGGATAAAGGAAATGGGTTTGGACCTTCTGGCGGCGGACGATGTAGCGTCAACTGCTCTAACTTCAGTTGTAGCTCCGAAAGACATAGGAGCAAACAAGATACGCAAATATTTGCAAGAGGAATTCAATATTGTGCTGGCTGGCGGGCAACAAAAACTTAATGATATAATTTTCCGCGTAGGACATCTTGGTTATGTGAGGGATTTGGACCTGCTTTCTGTACTAGCAGCTTTAGAAATTGCTCTTATTAAACTGGGCTATAAACTGGAACTGGGTTCTGGGGTGAAGGCTGCACAGAGATTCTTATTGGATAAAAGCGAATAATAGTGGAAATGTGGATCAGAAAGGGGGATAAAAATGGACAAAAAGAAGGTTATCGTGACAGAAAGAATAGCTAAAGAAGGTCTGGATTTGCTGCGCAGCGAAACGGAGGTTGATTATCGTGAAGGCATATCACGCGATGAACTTCTTGATATAATCGACCAATATGATGCATTAATTGTCAGAAGCGTAACCAAAGTTAATGAGGAATTAATAAGCCGGGCTAGCCGCCTGAAGGTAGTGGGAAGGGCTGGGAATGGAATCGATAATATCGATGTGGATGTTTGTACCCGTTATGGAGTAATTGTGGCCAATACTCCAGACAGCAATACAATTTCTGCTGCAGAGCAGACTATCAGCCTGTTGCTGTCATCAGTGCGAAATACCGCCTGGGCCAGCAGTTACCTCAAAAGCGGCGTGTGGGACAGGAAGCCCTTTAGGGGAATTGAACTTTATGGCAAAACTGTGGGAATTGTAGGTCTGGGGAGGATAGGGTCGATGGTAGCAACCAGATTGAAGGCTTTTAACATGAAAGTGATAGCATACGATCCCTATATTTCCGATGAGCGCTTTGAAAGGTTTGGGGTTGAAAAAAAAGAAACGTTAGAAGATCTCATGAAAGAGGCAGATATAATAACCGTGCATACGCCGCGGAATGAAGAAACGATGCATATGATAGATGAGAAAATGTTCGAGCTTGCCAAGAATGGAGTGAGGGTTGTAAATTGTGCCCGAGGCGGGATCATAAAAGAAGAGGCGCTTTTAAAAGGATTGGAATCAGGCAAAATTGCCAGTGCGGGCCTCGATGTATTTGAAAAAGAGCCGGCTGTAGACAATCCGCTGTTCAAGTTTGATAATGTGGTTTGCACACCTCACCTGGGTGCAGATACTTATGAAGCCCAGAAACGGGTGGGAGAAACTATTGCAGAGCAGGTAATAAAAGCCTTGAAGGGAGAAATAGTTCCCAATGTGGTAAACTTACCTACTATGTTTACCGAAGAACTCGAGTACCTGAGACCCTATATAGTCCTGGCAGAGAAAATGGGCAATATCTATTACCAAATCGAAAAATCACCTGTTAGCCGGGTAGAAATTACTTACAGCGGGCCTGTAACAAAGAATGAAACGAAGATGCTGACGATAGCCTTTTTGAAAGGGCTGCTTTCACCGGTTATGTGGGAAAAAGTCAACTACGTTAATGCTGAAATGCTGGCGAAAGACCGGGGTATAAGGATTTTTGAACAAAAAGAGGACCAGAGTCCCAAACGATACAAAAACCTTATATCAGCTAGGGTGGTTAATCGGGGACATGATCTGGAGATTGCGGGGACCCTTTCCCGGGCCAGGAGGCCGCTGCTGGTTGAAATCAACGGTTACGAAACAGAGAGTACTCTGGAAGGTTATATGCTGGTAGTAGAAAATGAAGACCGTCCCCGGGTAATTGGGCCGTTTGCTACCGCTTTGGGTGACGAGGGAGTCAATATTGCTGGAATGAAGGTGGCTAGAAAGAATAAGGGAGAAAGGGCGATTATGATAATAAATGTGGACAACAAAGTTGAGGAGGATGTTTTGAAAGAACTGGGCAAAATAGACGGGATTTTAGGGGAACCTAAGCTTTTGTACTTTTGAAAAACAAAATTACAACTGGCTTATATCACCATACCAGCAACCGGAGGGAGCTAAAAATGCTAAATGCCAAAGTTATTAGGGCCAATCCGCAAAAAGTAGCGCAAGAACTCCAAAAGAGGAACATAGACGGTGTTCTCGATGAGTTTCTGCAGCTGGATGAAAAAAGGCGAAGCCTTCTTGGCCGGGTTGAAGAGATGAAAAACTTCCGCAATACTTCCTCGCAGCAAATAGGAAAAATGAAAAAAGAAGGAAATGATGCGCAGGAGTTAATGGAAAAAGTGCGAGAAATGGGGCAGGATATAAAAAAAATAGATGCTGAAATTAAGGACATTGAAAAAGAGATCGAAAACATATTGCTGAACTTACCCAATATTCCTCATGAATCTGTCCCGGTAGGAGAAGATGAAGAGGGCAATATAGAAGTAAGGCGCTGGGGAAATCCAAGAAAGTTTG
The DNA here is from genome assembly GCA_014360155.1 of Syntrophomonadaceae bacterium. Taxonomy (GTDB): domain Bacteria; phylum Bacillota; class Syntrophomonadia; order Syntrophomonadales; family Syntrophomonadaceae; genus JACIYB01. The sequence continues at coordinate 17,849 of JACIYB010000024.1, read as the reverse complement.
ATTTTGAGCCGAAGGCCCACTGGGATATCGGTTCGGATCTGGACATTCTCGATTTTGAAAGAGCAGCGAAATTATCGGGTGCACGGTTTACAGTATACAAAGGTCCCGGAGCTTTGCTGGAAAGAGCTTTAATTAACTTCTTCCTCGATGTTCATACTCAAGAGCACGGTTACAAGGAGATACTTCCTCCTTTTATGGTTACTGCTGACTGTATGGTGGGGACAGGTCAGTTGCCTAAGTTTGCCAATGACATGTTTAAGGTTGAGGGTCAAGACATGTTTTTGGTTCCCACGGCAGAAGTGCCGCTCACTAACTTATACAGGGAAGAAATTCTAAAAGCAGAGGATTTGCCCATTTACTTAACCGCTTATACTCCGTGCTTCAGGGCTGAAGCTGGATCACACGGACGCGACACGCGTGGAATTATCAGGCAGCACCAATTTAACAAAGTTGAGTTGGTGAAGATAGTTGAGCCGCAGAAATCCTATGATGAGTTGGAGAAATTGACAGCAGATGCAGAAAAAGTTCTGCAACTGCTGGAACTGCCCTATCGCGTGATGCTTTTGTGTACAGGGGACATGGGCTTTTCGGCGGCAAAGACTTACGATCTGGAGGTATGGATGCCCAGTTATGGCAGCTATAAAGAAATTTCTTCCTGCTCCAACTGTGAAGACTTCCAGGCCCGCAGGGCTAACATAAGATACCGTCTTTCTTCAGGGCGGAAATTGGACTATGTTCACACGTTGAATGGGTCAGGAGTAGCGGTTGGGAGAACTGTAGCTGCCATCCTGGAAAACTATCAGCAGGAAGATGGATCAATAATTGTTCCTGAAGTTCTCAGACCGTATATGAGAGGTTTGACGGAGATAAAGAGGAGCAAGTTTACAAGCTGATAGTTTATTGACAAGGTAAAATTGCTATGATATACTTTCCTTTGCATTGGCGAAGCGAGTAAACCCTTTTCAATGGAGGGGTGTCCGAGCGGTTGAAGGAGGCGGTCTTGAAAACCGTTGAACCTTTGCGGGTTCCGTGGGTTCGAATCCCACCTCCTCCGCCATTAAGGAGCAGGGTCTTTAGATATAAAAAAGTGGGAAATAATTCCGTTTATAATATTGTGTGGAGAGATGGCCGAGTTGGCTGAAGGCGCTCGCCTGCTAAGCGAGTAGACGGCTAAAAACTGTCTCGAGGGTTCGAATCCCTCTCTCTCCGCCATTTGATAGTGCGCCCGTAGCTCAGCTGGATAGAGTGACAGACTACGAATCTGGAGGTCCGGGGTTCGAGTCCCTGCGGGCGCGCCATATTTAATCATTGAACAAATCGTCTTAAAGAAGCAAAAATACAGGGCTGGTCTGCAATAAATTATTATTTATTAAACATGCGCCCGTAGCTCAGCAGGACAGAGCAGCGGTTTCCTAAACCGCGTGTCAGGGGTTCGAGTCCTCTCGGGCGCACCATTTGGTGGTGAGTCCCCGTCGATGAGGGACGAAAATTATATGAGAGAAGCTCTCCAACTTGCCCGTAGAGCATATGAACTGGGAGAAATTCCTGTAGGCGCTGTAATAGTTGTGGGTGATGAGATTATAGCCCAGGCTTATAATGAAAAAGAGCTTCGCAAAGACGCGACCGCCCATGCAGAAATGCTGGTTTTGCAGAGAGCAGCAGAGTATCTGGGTGATTGGAGGCTTACAGGGGCTACTTTATATTCAACCTTGGAGCCCTGTGTTATGTGTGCTGGTGCTATGGTAAATACCAGGCTGGGTCGCTTGGTGTTTGGCGCGCGGGACCCCAAAGCCGGAGCGGCTGGAACTATTTTTGATATAGTAAGGTGTCCGGCACTAAACCATCAGGTTGAGGTTAAAGAAGGGATATTGGGGGATGAATGTGCAGAGCTGTTGCGTGCATTTTTCTCTGATTTACGGAGAGATGGCCGAGTTGGTCGAAGGCGCTCGACTCGAAATCGAGTAGACGGCTGAAAACCGTCTCGTGAGTTCGAATCTCACTCTCTCCGCCATTATTGAAAAGCTAGTTTATGTGCTGTTTTTTATTATTAATATAAACTATTACCAATACAATTGTTCGTTGATTATACTTGGATTTTGCTGGATATAATCTGTAACCCAGAATAAAAACTGCTGGTCATGTGGAGAGATGGCTGAGTCTGGCTGAAGGCGCTCGATTGGAAATCGAGTAAGGGGCCACAAAGCTCCTTCGCGGGTTCGAATCCCGCTCTCTCCGCCATTTATGATTCTTATGGGCCTGAGCGCGTGGTGCCAGGCTGTTTCTGGTTTAGTGCTTTGTATTTTGTATAAAGAGATTCTGCGGATCATACTGTACTGCAATTGCTGGGCAGTTTTTTCCGCATAAGGCTGCTTGCAAATGGATAAAAAAACATGTACAATAAGTAGCAACGTTAAGAGAATATCACAGTTAGAGAGGCCCTAGCCCGCTTAGCGGGGAGGGTTTTGTTATCTGATAAAAATTTGATTGATGTTTTGCCGTGCTAGACGGGGAATTAGCGGTGCCCTGTAACCTGCAATCCGCTATAGCAGGGTTGAATTCCTGAGCAGAGGGGTTGCCTTGTAAGGACTGGCTTGAATAAGTGGCAAAGAAGTTTGGGTCCTTCGCAATGGGACATCTTGAACCGTGTCAGGTCCGGAAGGAAGCAGCACTAAGAGATTAATCCCATGTGACGAAGGAGAGCCTGAATGGAGCTAACTGTTCAGGTAACGCTTGGAAGGTGATGCTCGAAGCCAGGTGCACGGCATAAAACTATAAAAGGTTGGCAGCAAATAGCAGGTTGGGTCCTGCTATTTTTATTTAAAACCTGAGGGCTCTTTTTAGCATAGAGAAGGTAAGCTATAATAAATATTGTCATGAAGAATTAGCTGTAGCTCCTTCGTCATGTCCGCAGGAAGAAACGCTGCAGGAGATGGAAGGGGGCTGAAGGCTTAAGGACGCTCGGGTCTGGAAAATTTCGGAGGCTAACGTGTATGACGGTAGGAAAACGAGAGGCTTTTAACTGCATACATTATTCTGCCGGAAAGGATGTTTTAATATGGCTTATCTGGCTTTATATAGAGCATGGCGTCCTCAAATTTTTGGCGAGGTAGTAGGACAGGAAAGTACTGTTACCGCGCTTCGGAATGCGGTAAGAGAAGGGAAAATTGCACATGCTTATCTTTTTTCTGGTCCGAGGGGTACAGGAAAAACCAGCGTTGCTAAAATAGTAGCCAAAGCGGTTAACTGTGACAAACTGGCCGATGGAGAGCCATGCAACTCCTGTTCCGCCTGTGTGGATATTAATAAAGGAAATTTCATGGATGTAATAGAAATTGATGCGGCATCTAACCGGGGGATAGATGAAATAAGAGACTTAAGGGAAAAAGTTCGGATTTTACCTGCTCAGGGTAAAGTTAAAGTATATATTATAGATGAAGTACATATGTTAACGACTGAAGCCTTCAACGCTCTTCTTAAAACTTTAGAGGAGCCGCCAGGGTCGGTGGTTTTTATTCTAGCAACAACGGAACCGCAAAAAATACCTAAAACAATTTGTTCCCGATGTCAGATTTATAATTTTAGAAGACTCACTGCACCAGAAATAATTGAAAGATTGAAGCAGGTGGCAATAGCCAATGACATACATATAGACCGGGCTGCTTTGCAGTTAATAGCTCGCCGTTCCAATGGTGGGATGCGGGATGCACTGAGCATGTTAGATCAGATATACTCTTATAAAGGCGGTGATATAAGTAAAAAAGATGTTTTAGACGTGTTGGGGCTGGTTGACGATGTGTTTTTGGCCCGGTTAATGGATGCTGTTTTTTTGCAGGATTTTTCCTCTGTTATAAAAATGCTGGGAACGGCTTTAGTCCAAGGGAAGGAAGCTCAACAGCTGGTGAGGGAAGCTGCTCTTTACTTGCGGGACTTGCTATTATACATGATTATGGGAGAACAGGCGGATTTTAGCATTATAAGCGAAGAAAGCAAGACTGTAATAGAAGGGCACAAAAAAAGGGCTGAAAAAAACAAAATTATACAGGCTATAAAAATACTCATAGATACAGCCGATAAACTCAGGTTTAGTGAAGGCCAAAAATTTTTGCTGGAGATGGCCTTCATTGAGATTGCATCTCTTTTTGGGGCTGGCTGGGTCGAAAAAGAGAGCGGAGCAGCGCAGGACATAGAAGTTCCAAAGGGCGTTCTCGAGGAGAAAAAGAAAAAAACTCCTGCTAGAGAGAGTTTATGGAACAAGATCTTGACAGGGGTCAAAGAAAAAAAGATACCTACTCACGCTTTACTCTCCCAGGGGAAATTGCTGGGAGCAAAGGACAACACGGTTTTTATCGGGTTTAAAAAAGGGTATAAATTCCACAAGGAGAGAATGGAGGAAAAGGCAAACAGGGAAATAGTTGAAACCGTGTTGAAAGAAATATTGAACCAGGAAATAGAAGTTCAGTTTATTTTTCTCGATGATGAGAGGTATAATAATACTATTGTAAAAAAAGCCGTGGAATATTTTGGAGAAGATGTGGTCGAAATCAAAGATTAAGTGCAGTTTCAGGAAAATATATAGTTTTATCTTGAGATAGGGGGAAGGATAATATGATTTTTAATCCTGGCGGCGGCTCGATGAGTAAAATGATGAAACAGGCCAAAAAAGTACAGGAAAAAATTGCCAAAATGCAAGAGGAACTGGAAAAAAGAGAAATTGAAGCTTCAGCAGGAGGAGGAGCGGTTTCGGTAGTTGTAAATGGAAAACAGCAGCTGGTTCAGATAAAAATAAAGCCGGAAGCGGTAGATCCAGATGATGTGGAAATGCTCGAAGACCTGATTACTGCTGCGGTAAATGAAGGTATAAAAAAATCACAGGATATGGTTTCCGAGGAAATGGCTAAAATAACTGGCGGGTTAAATATCCCGGGATTATAAATTTCTCCAGCCAAAAATGAGGGAGGAACGAATTTATGAGACTTGCCCTGCCTCTGGAAAAGCTGATCGACCAATTGCTTAAGCTTCCGGGAATAGGGCCAAAAACAGCTCAAAGACTGGCTCTCTATATATTAAAAATGCCGTTGGAAGAGGCGGGACAGCTGGCTCAGGCTATTATTAGGGCTCGCAAAGAGGTTTTTCCTTGTTCTAATTGCGGATATCTTACTGATACTGATCCCTGTAGGATATGTCAGGATCAAAGCAGAGACCGGGCTGTTCTTTGTATAGTTGAAGAATCGAGTGATATTATTGCTGTTGAACGGACAGGGTATCAAGGCCGTTATTTTGTGTTGAATAAAGATTTCAATCTTATGGAAGATAATGACTTGGAAGCCTTGCAACTGAAGCCGCTCATAAAAAAACTGGAATCAGGAGAAATCGAGGAAATCATTCTTGCCCTAAATCCTGATATAGATGGGGAGATAATATCACGTTTTTTAGCGGATATGGCGGTAAAATACGGTGTAAAAGCGACTCGACTGGCATATGGAATACCTGTAGGAGGTGATATAGAGTTTACTGACGAAATAACCCTCAGAAAAGCTCTGGAAGGACGAAAAGAACTGTAACATAAAAATCAAATTTCTGACATAGTTATAATTAGTAGGTGCGGAATGCGGGAATATCCTTCCAGGGGGGGGGAATAATGGACATATGCTCGACTTTATGGAACAGAGCATGTAATTACCTGTTCTTTAGGGAAGATATTACAGGGCAAGAAAAAAAACCGGAAGAAGAAATGTTAAAAGAAGCCCACCAGGCCCTGATAGCAGCTCAGAATCTTTTTGCCTGCGCAGATGATCCTGATATGATAGACTATGCTATTTACAATTTAAAGGCTGCGGAAAAAAGATATAATTTTCTGATAAAAACAATAAAAAAGCAGAGGACTTATAAAAAATATTGACGCTAACATGCGGCATGCACAGAGGAAAAACAGGACTGCTGTCCGATTCTCCCATTATTGGTAAATCTGCTTCTGGTTTCACTTCTCCTCCAATGCGAGAAAACTTATGATTTTTAGAAAAAAAACAAGAATATTATCTATTTCTTCGCATATGTTTTTAGGGGAGGGGATATCTTATGGAAATAATAAACTTAATTATTGCTGCCCTATTTCTCCTGATAATACTTTACATAATTGCTCAGCTTTTTATGAAGCCGGTAAAACTGCTCTGGAAGGTACTGTTAAACTCTGGGATAGGGTTAATTTTGTTAATAATAGTGAATTATTTTGCCGCTGCTTTTCATTTTAATCTGCCGATTAACATTATAACGGTGCTGACAGCGGGTTTTCTTGGGGTACCCGGCATTATATTGCTCATATGTTTCCAGTTGCTTGTCAAGTAAAAAAACTTTTTTTAAGGACAAATATAAAAAGGCTAGAAATTCTAGCCTTTTTATATTTGTCCTTAAAATAGGGGAAAAATAAAAAGGTGCAAAATTGTTTCATATCTGTCGAAAGTTTTTCTTGCAGGCCAGTGCAGTATTTGAAATTCACTTTGTATAACAGATTATACTTTTGCAGGAAATATCAGTGAAATATGAGGAATATTTATCATAAATGATATAAATATTGACGCATAATTGCTAAATATTTTATACTTAACAAAATTACCTGCTCTGACTAAAAATACAAATTGATATTAGGAGGTGTTTAGCTTTAAGAAATCCGCGCGAGTTGTAGAGGCATATGTGGGAGAATATGCTAGCGGTAAAAGCGAAATGGCAGTAAACCGTGCAATTGAACTGAAAAATAAAGGACATTCAGTTACCCTAGTGGATCTTGACACAGTAGAGCCTTTTTATACTCTGAGACCATTAAAAAAAAAGCTGGAAGAAAAAGGGCTAAATTTAATTGCTTTTTCTAGAGAAGAATCTTTTGGTCTTGGGGAGACTGGAGCTATGCTCAATCCAAGAGCTAGATGGGCTCTTATGCATGAAGGGGATATTATCCTGGATATTGGTTACGGTGTAAATGGGGCAAGGACGTTAAACTTGGTTGAAGGGGCTCAAGAGTCCAAGGAATTAAAAGTGATTGCAGTAGTGAACTATACTCGCCCAATGACCAATTCCAGAGAAAAAATAAAAGAGTACATAGCTAGTCTTGGCAGAGTTGACGCTGTTATTGCGAATACTCACTTGGCTGATGAAACTACTGTCGATTTAATTAAGCAGGGGAATAGTGAAATAATTAAGGCAGCTGAAGAGTTGGGGATTCCTGTGGATTATATAGCTGTTGAGGAGAGATTAAAAGGCCTTATTAATGAAGAAAATTTTAAAGTGCCGGTTAAATTTATAAAAAGGTATATGCCCGATGCTATATGGTAAATGTCAGGGTATATGAGAATAACGAAGCGGGAGGTGCTCTATAAAGTGCAAAAAGTTGTAGGTGATCCCAGAAAAGCATTTATTACTGGAAATGAAGCGGTAGCTTGGGCGGCATTGGCGGCTAAAGCTGAAATTATGTTCGGCTATCCTATTACTCCCCAGAATGAGGTCATGCATTATTGGACTCGCCTGGCACCCAAATATAATAGAAAATTTTTACAGACAGAGGATGAGCTGTCTGCAGGATTTACTACTTGCGGTGCAATACAGGCGGGGAAAAAAGCGTTTACAGCTACTGCAGGGCCGGGAAATGTGCTTATGCAGGAGCCTTTTGGGATGGCTGAAGCTATGAGGCTGCCGTTATTAGCTGTCATACAGCAGAGAGGAGGGCCTTCTTCGGGGACTGTAGTTTATTCCCAGCAGGAGGTAACCCTCACTACTTTTGGGGGTAATGGTGAAGGGCACAGGATTGTGTATTCTACGTCAAGCCACCAGGAAATATTTGACTATGTGATAAAAGGCTTTAATACCGCTTGGAAATACAGATTCCCGGTGTTTGTCTTGGGAGATGGATACCAAGCTAAAATGCGCGAGCCCCTGGAAATGTATGACCCTGAGGACCGGGGGATTGAAATGGTCAAGCCTTACGCTCTGGTAGGATTGGACGGCCGGATAGGAGAAACCAGGGAGCCCCAGCATCTCTGCAACATATACAGCTTGGAAGAGGAACTTTATGAAGTGGTTTTAAAAATTGCAGGTGATTATGATGCCATGACACCGGAAGTTGTTGAATATGAAGAAAAAGAATGTGAAGATGCTGACATTATTGTAGTTTCTCACGGGGTAGTATCCAGGGCAGCGGATGATGCGGTTAAAATTCTTCGTTCGCAAGGAATAAAAGCAGGTTATTTTCGCCCTATTACCTTAAGGCCGTTTCCTCAAAAGCAGCTGCGGGAAGCGCTTGCTAAAAGCGGAGCCGGTAAAATCCTCATTGCTGAATCATCTTATGGGCAGCTGGAAAGATTGACCAAACAGGAACTTTATGGGGAGACCGTTCCTATCAAGAGCCTATTGATGCCTGGTGTTGGTATAGTTGATTCTGATATAGTAAATAAAGTGAAGAGTATTATGTAAAGGAGGGACGATACAATGGTTGCACCAGCGATGCCAAAATCATGGTATGTGCCGTCAAAGCCGCATAAATTTTGTCCCGGTTGTGGCCATGGAATTACTTTAAAAGCTTTGGGTGAAGCGATAGACGAACTTGATATACAGAATAAAGTTGTTTTTGGCTGTGACATAGGCTGTTCGCTTCTGGCTTGGAATTTCTTTGCCTGTGACAGCACGCAAACCCATCATGGAAGAACGACTCCGGTTATGGTAGGGATAAAGAGGGCTAGGCCTGAGCTTATCTGTGTGGGATATATGGGAGACGGTGGAGGTTACTCTATAGGGTCTCAGCACCTTCTTAATTCTGCGGTCAGGAACGAGAAAATAACAGTTATTCTAATAAACAATACCAATTACGGGATGACCGGGGGACAGATGGCCCCTACTACTCTTCCGGGCCAAATAACAGAAACTACTCCTTACGGGAGAGATGTGGAAGTAACCGGATATCCTACGAAAGGCCCTGAGTTTATAGCTGAAATTACGCCTGAAAATGCCTATGTAGCCAGAGCTACTGTTTCCAAATATAAGCAACTGAAAAGATTTATAAAAAATGCTCTTAGGAATCAGGAACAAGGGAACGGCTTTTCCTTTGTTGAGGTTTTGTCCACCTGCCCGACTAACTGGAGGACAAGTGCTGAGCAGACATGGCACTTTTTGGAGGATAAAATGGAAAAATACTTCCCCATAGGGGAATTAAAAAATCCCTTGGGAAAGGGGGAAAAATGATGTCTTTAATTAGAGTTGCGCTTGCAGGTGAAGGCGGGCAAGGTGTGCAGGTGGTTGCGGAGATATTAACCGAAGCTGCTTACAATGAAAAAAAACATACTATTTACATTCCCAATTTTGGACTTGAGCAAAGAGGGGGAGTTTCCGTTGCTTTCATGCAGGTCAGTGACGAAAAAATCGGGGCTCCCAAATTTCATAAAGCTGATATAGTTGTTGCCCTGAGCGAAAGGGCTGTTAGCAGAACTCTGCAGTATTCAGACGAGAATACCGTTTATGTATATGACAGCTCTTTTAATATTAGTCCCGACGAATTACCCAAGAAAGCCAAAAAGATTATAAGCTTGCCTGCTGTTGAGGCGACTAAAAAAGAACTGCATCCGCGGGTGTTTAATATTGTAGTGATGGGTGCGGTTTTAGAATTCACCAAGATGGTGAGTTTTGAAATGGCAAAAGAAGCCTTAATAAGCAAACTGGCGTATAAATTTGAAAAAGATCCCAAATTAAAGGAACTTAACTTTAAAGCCCTGGAGCTCGGTAAAGAACTGGCCGAACAATCACTTCAGGAAGGAGGGGCTGGGAATGGATAAAAAAATAGAAGCAATTTCAACTACAATGGAAAAAGCTATTTTCCATATATTTCCTAGGTATTGTAAAGGCTGTGGGCTTTGCATTGAAAAATGTCCTAACGATACACTGATCTGGTCGGAAAACCTAGGCGTATATGGGACGCCTTCAGTTAAGCCAAAAGACGAGGACAGCTGCATTGCCTGCAAGATCTGCGAGATGGTATGCCCCGACTGCGCGATATATATTGAAAGGATAAAGAAGAAAAAAATCGGGTAAAAGGAGGCTGTTGCAAAACGAGCAGAAGGCTCGTTATTGTAGCAGCTTTTTTTTTTGTTAGACAAAGTTTAGAAAAGAGGGTGGAAGTCTTAAATACGAAAAAAACTTTTTGCGGGATGAAGGCTTAAGGACGCTCGGGTCCGGTCTTAACCTTTGCTTGATGAGTTTAAAAGGGTGAGGCATAGGGATTCTGGGTACAGAGCGCAAGCCTTTAAACACATTCTAACGCCTTTATCCCCCTGCGCTAACCTTAAGCTTTCATCCTCCAGGAGGGCATGAGTGCA